>JBIOJK010000004.1:0-77048 GCA_044450765.1 Myxococcota bacterium
CCTGCAACAACCTGATCAGCGCCGACGTCGGCGCTGATCAGGTTGTTGCAGGGAGTCACCCAGTCGCGCATCGCGCGGTCGAGCTCCGCCGCGCTCGCCGCCGTGAGCATCGGCACGAAGCAATCGAAGGTCGTGTCGTGCGCCGCGAGCGCCGTCCAGGCCAGGGCGATGCCCGCGCCCGCCTCGCGGCCGCCGAGCACGATCGGGCCGCGCGGGGTTTCGAGAATCTCGACCGCGAACGGCGCCGCGCCGCGCACCGACACCGCCTCGGTCCGGCGCGCGACGCCGGGGAGATCTCGCTCGCGCAGCCGCTCGACGAACAGGTCCTGGTCGTCCGCCATGGCGTGCGTGATGGACCAGGCGACGCGCGCGCTGTGGCCGAAGTGCGGGAAGCCCGGAACGCCCGCGAACGAGAGTCCGATCGCGTCGAAGCGCCTGCAGCAGACGTGGTTCTGCCAGTAGACGTTCGGCAGCTCGAGCGTCCGGTGCGGGTCGCCCGCGACCAGCGGCTTGCCCGACGCCGTGCGACTGCCCGCCAGTGCCCAGTGATTGCTCGCGCCGTCGCCCGGCGCCAGCGCGGCCAGCGCGCCGACTCCCGCCTCGAGCTCGGCCGCGCGCAGCGCCGCCTCGCGATGCGCGGCGCCCGGCGGGACGGAGAGTGTCTCGCCGGCGCCGGGAAACAGCGCGCCGAGCAGCTCCGGACCGTGCTCGCGCAGCAGCGCGCCGCGCCACAGCTTGCGGTACAGCGGGCCCATGAACGCGTGTCGGTACTTGTACACGGCGATGCTCTGCCACGGCAGCCAGGGCTCGGGAGTGACTCCGCAGAGCGCGAACTCCGCGGGCAGCGGCGCGCCGCACGCGAGCCGGGCGTTCACGCCGGCCGCGTACCCCTCGAGCATCTCGCGCGCCTCGGCGCCGAGCGCCGCGAAGTCGCGCTGCGCGGAGCGCGCGATCCCCATCCGGCGCACGAACGCGTCGCGGCCGAGCGCGATCGTGCCGACCAGCTCCGCCCAGCGCCCGCTCGCGCGCCGCCGGTCCTGCTCCATCTGCCAGAGGCGGTCCTCGGCGCACGCGTAGCCCTGCGCGAAGAACGCATCGGCCAGTGAGTCCGCGCGCACGTGCGCGATGCCGAGCTCGTCGCGCAGGATCTCCAAGCTATTTCCCGAGGGCGCCCCGCTCGCGCAGGCGGCGAATCTCGTCGCGCGAGAGCCCGAGCTCGGCGAGCACCGCATCGGAGTGCTCGCCGAGCTTCGGCGGCGGACCCTGCGGGCCGACGTCCGCCGCGGAGAACTCGAGGGGCGTGGCGACCGCCTGGAACTCGCCGACGCCGCCGGCCTCGGGCACGGACACGATCCCGTTCATGGCGCGCACCTGCGGATCCGCGACGACCTCGTCCTGCGTCTGCACTGGCGCCCACCAGAGGTCCACTTCGTCGAAGCGCGTGCCCCACTCGGCGAGCGTGCGCGTCGCGAAGATGGCGTCGAGCAGCGCGACCAGCTCGCGCGCGTTCTTGCGCCGCTCGCGCGCGCTCAGATAGCGCGAGTCACTGGTCAGATCTGGCCGCTCGACGGCGCGCGCGAGCTTCGGCCAGTGGCGCTCGGCTTCCAGCCCGAGCAGCCAGAACCAGCGGCCCTCGGCGCTGCGGTACTGATTCAGCACCGGATTCAGCGCCTCGCCGCGCGGCAGCGAAGGGGCGACGGTGCCGAAGCGCAGCCGGATGCCGGTGTCCCAGCCCACGCAGTAGAGACCGGTGCGCAAGAGCGACGTCGCCACGCGCTGCCCCCGGCCAGTGCGCTCGCGCTGGTACAGCGCGGCCATGATTCCCGACACGAGCGAGAGGGCGGTGACGTGGTCGCCGAAGCCACCGCGGATGCCGTGCGGCTCCACCCCCGGCGGAAACATGATGTGCTCCGCGCCGGAGCGCGCCCAGAACGCGCCGACGTCGTAAGCCGCGCGGTCGCGGTCCGGGCCGCGCAGGCCGTAGCCGGTGATGCTGGCGTACACCAGGCGCGCGCAGCGCGACTCGAGTGACTCGTAGTCGAGCCCGAGCTTGGCGAGCGCGTCGGGCCGCAGGTTCGTCAGGAACACGTCGGCGCCCTCGACGAGTCTCACGGCGATCTCGCGCGCTTCCGGGTCGCGCGTGTCGAGCACGATGCTGCGCTTCCCGCGGTTGTCGAGATCGAAGGGCGGGCTCTTCGGCTCCTTCAGCCCGGCCAGCGCCATGAACAGGCTGCGGCACGGGTCGCCCTGCGGCGGTTCGATCTTCACGACGTCGGCGCCCCAGTCGCAGAGAATCCCGCCCGCGCCGGGGCCCGCGACCCAGACCGCGAGCTCCACGACGCGCACGCCCCGCAGCATCCGCTCACTTCCCCCCGGGCGCGTGGCCCGACACGGCGGCGAGGATTTCGGCTGCGCGCTCGATGAACAGCAGGTGCCCTTCGCCGGGACACAGGTGCAGCTTCGCGTTCGGGATCCGGTCCGCGTACCAGCGCGCGTGAGTGACTGGCACGTTCACGTCCACGTCGCCGTGCCAGACGTGCACGGGCACCGCGATGTCCTCGAGCTGGAAGCGCCACGGCCGCGCGAACAGCGCGAAGTCCTGCGCTGCCGCGCGCGCCGCCGTCGCCGACGAGTGTTTTCCCTCCCCGATCAGCACGTCGGCGACCTCGCGCCGCGACAAGATGCGCCGGTCGGGCTCCGGCATGCCGCGCAGCATGCCGTTCAGCGCCTGGTCGGGGAAGTGGCGCAGCCCGAAGAGCATCGCCGCCATGATCGGCAGGACGAAGAGCTGTGACTGGCGGGCGAGCGCGAAGTTGACTCGATTCACCGGGATCATGCCGTCGTGAAGCCCTGGCGTATCGGGCGGCGCGACGCCGGACACGATCGCGGCGCCCAGCAGCCGCGGGCCGAGCGCGTGTGCGCAGACCGCCGCGTGCGGGCCGCCGCCCGACACGCCGAATACACCGAAGCGCTCGAGACCCAGCGCGTCGGCGAGCGCCTCGACGTCGCGCGGCCAGTCGACCAGCCGGCGATTTCCGTCATAGCTCGAATGTCCGTAGCCGGGCCGATCGGGCGCGATCAGACGCACGCGCTCGGCGCGCGCCGCGGCGTCGCAGAAGCCGATCTGGAGGTTCGAGCCCGGCGTTCCGTGGAAGCCGATCACCGGAGTTCCGCTAGGGTCCCCGAACTCGCCGAAGGCGAGGTCGCGTCCGTCATCGAGCCTCAGGACCGTGAGCGCGCGCGTCGCCGCCATGCCCCTGCCTCCCTTCGCTCCGCGTGCTCGGAATGTATCACCGGCACACTGCGGGAAGTAGAGAGCGTGTATCATGGCCGCGACGGGGAAGAGCGCGATGAAACGCTACGGCATGACTATTCCGCTCGACGGCGTTCCCCTCGCGGAGCAGCGCGAGTGGATCCAAGAGCTCGAGCGCCTGGGCTACACCGACGTGTGGTCGGCCGAGGCCGGCGGCTACGACGGACTCACACCGCTCGCGCTCGCGTCGACCTGGGCGCCGAGTCTGCGCCTCGGCGTCGCGATCCTGCCCGCGTTCACGCGCGGTCCGGGACTCATGGCGATGAGCGTCGCGTCGATGTGTCAGGCGGCGCCCGGGCGCTTCGTCGTCGGAGTCGGCACCTCGTCCGACGTGATCGTCGAGCGCTGGAACGGCATCGCGTTCAACAAGCCGTACCAGCGCGTGCGCGACACCGTTCGGTTTCTGCGCAAGGCGCTCGCGGGCGAGAAGATCACCGAGGACTTCGAGAGCTTCTCGGTCAACGGCTTCCGGCTCGGGCTGAAGGTCGACCCGCAGCCGAAGATCCTGATCGCTGCGCTGCGCCAGGGAATGCTGCGACTCGCGGGCCGCGTCGGCGACGGAGCGATCATCAACTGGCTGTCGGCGGACGACGTGAAGAAAGTCGCGCCGTTCGTGCGCGAGGGCGGAGCGAACAAGGAGATCGTCGCCCGCATCTTCGTCGCGCCGAACGCGAACAAGGAGCAAGTGCGCGGCATGGCCAAGTTCGCGATCGCCGCCTACTTGAACGTTCCCGTATACGCCGCGTTCCACGAGTGGCTCGGCCGTGGACCGCGGCTCGCGGGGATGTGGGACGCGTGGAAGCGCGGCGACCGCAAAGCGGCGGTGGCCGCGATCCCCGATGAAGTCGTCGACGAGCTGATCGTGCACGGCACCCCCGACGAGTGCCGCGCGCACATCCAGCGCTACCTCGACGCGGGGGTCGACACGCCCGCGCTCGCGATCCTGCCGCTCGGCGTCGACGCGCGCCAGGCGACGCGTGACTTGGCTCCGAAGTGACCAATATCGGAAGGGAGAACCTCCAATGACGGTGATTCACTCGGTGACCGGCAAGCTCAAGCCCGAGAAGATGGGGCGAACCCTGATGCACGAGCACGTGCTGGTGGGCTACTCCGGCTGGGACGCGGACTGGATCCGGCCGGGTCAATCCAAGCGCGAGATGCGCAAGGTCGCGGCGGACAAGATCGCCGAGATGAAGGACGAGGGGATCAAGACCATGATCGATCCCTGTCCATCGGATCTCGGTCGGGACATCGAGTTCATCGCCGAGGTCGCGCAGAAGGCGAAGTTCAACATCGTCGCTGCAACCGGTCTGTATCACGAGCACGAGGGAGGTGCGCCGCACTGGAAGATGCGCGCCGCGTTCGGCGGCCCGCAGGAGAACGCGATGGCCGACCTCATGATCAAGGAGCTCACCGACGGCGTCGGGAAGAGCGGGATCAAGGCGGGCATCATCAAGGTCGCGACCAGCGCAGGCGTGATCACCGACTACGAGAAGACCGTGCTCACCGCCGCGGCGAAGGCTTCGGTCGCGACCGGCGCGCCGATCACGACTCACACCGACCGCGGCACCATGGGCCCCGAGCAACAGAAGTTCCTGACCGACAAGGGCGTGCCGCCGCACCGGATCATCATCGGTCACTCCTGCGGCACGAGCGACCACGAGTACCACATGAAGCTGGTACACGGCGGCTCGTATCTGGGCTTCGACCGCTTCGGACTCGACATCATCCACCCCGATGCCGAGCGCGTGTCCTCGCTGCTCAAGCTGATCAAGAAGGGCGCCGGCGATCGCATCGTCGTCTCGCACGACACGGTTTGGTGTTGGCGCGGCGTGCCGATCGAGCGCCAGGTGCTGGACGAGATCGAAAAGGTCTGGACGCCCTCGCACTTCTGCAAGCGCATCGTCCCGCGGCTGCTGGACGGCGGCGCGTCCAAGGGAGACATCGACAAGCTCCTGATCGAGAACCCGCGCCGCTTCTTCGCAGGAGACAAGCTGCCGGCGATCGCGGGCTAGCGAAAGGCGGCCTTCACCGCGCGAGGAAACCACCCGCTCGCTCTCCATCTCCGATAAACTCGCCCGGCCCGGGAGAGGGTGGGAGGTCGCATGCGCGTTCTGCTGATCAATCCGTCGTACCCGTTCGAGGAATTCCCGCGGCTGCTCGTGACGCTTCCGTACGTCGCGTCGGCGCTGCAGTCGGAGGGTCACGAGGTCGAGATCCTCGACCTGCTGCTCTCGCGCACGACTCCGGAGAAGATCGAGCGGCGCATGGCGAGCTTCCGACCGCAGCTCGTGGGGATCACGTCGGTCACCCTGAATCACCACATCGCGGCGTCGATCGCCGAGGTGGTGCGCAAGTGCGACGGCGCGGTGCCGATCGCGATGGGCGGGCCGCACGTCAGCTTCGAGATCGAGGGCAGCTTCCGCGATCTGCCCGCGCTCGACTACATCGGCATCGGCGAGGGCGAGCACACCATGCGCGAGCTGTGCCGCGCGCTCGAAGGGCGCATGGACATCCGCGAAGTGCGCGGGCTGGCGCTGCGCGACGGCGACCGCATCGTGCGCAACGCGCCGCGGCCGCTCGAGGACGACCTCGACACGCTGCCCGTTCCGGCGCGCGAGCTCGTGCCGCTGCAGCGCTACCTCGCCTTCGACAGTCACGCGAGCGTGGTCACGAGCCGCGGTTGCCCGTACTCGTGCATCTTCTGCTCCGCCCCCGCCTGGACCGGCCGCCAGGTGCGCTACCGCAATCCGAATCAGTGCGTCGACGAGATCGAGACACTCGCCCAGATGGGCTTCACCGAGATCACGATCGAGGACGACCTCTTCACGCTCTATCGCAAGCACTTCCTCGCCGTCTGCGGCGAGCTGATCCGGCGGGACACGGGCATCCGCTGGAACGCTTTCTCGCGCGTCGACACGATCTCGCCCGAGATCGTCGACACGATGAAGCGCGCCGGCTGCCAGGCGATCTGCTTCGGCGTCGAGAGCGGGAGTCAGGAGATCCTCGACCTGGTCAAGAAGAAGTCGAGCCTCGAGAAGGTGAAGGAGGCGATGCGCATGACCCAGGACGTGGGCATCACCGCGCTCGCATCGTTCATCATCGGGCTGCCGGGCGAGACCGAGGAGACCCTGCGCAAGACGACCGAGTTCGCGAACGAGCTGCACAACGAGTTCGGCTCGCTCTACGGCTTCCACATCCTGTCGCCGTTCCCCGGCACCGAAGTCCGCG
The DNA here is from genome assembly GCA_044450765.1 of Myxococcota bacterium. GTDB lineage: Bacteria > Myxococcota_A > UBA9160 > SZUA-336 > SZUA-336 > VGRW01. Next base: position 6,545 of record JBIOJK010000004.1, read on the forward strand.
ATCGCGCCGAGGAGTACGGCCTCGAGATCCTGACGAGTGACTGGACCAAGTACGACGCGAATCACGTCGTGACTCGCACGACCGGCGCGACCGAAGGCGTGCTGAAGGCGGTCGCCGACGAGTACGACACCACGATGGAGCGCTACCTCCGCTACCAGGACGGCCTGTACAAGAACGGCCAGCTCTCGGGCTACGAGCTCAAGATGTATCTGCGCCGCCACCGCCAGTCGCTGCTCTGGAAGCTGCTGCTGAACGACACGATCGAGGGCCTGCCGGCCTTCCGCCGCGACCCGGTCGCCGAGCTGCGTGCCGCGGTCATCGAAGCCACCGGCGTGCGCGCCGAGTTCGCGAGCGCCGAGATCGACCGCGTGCTCGCGCTGGGGGCCCTGCGCGGAAGCGAGACCCCCGACGGCACGCGCTTCGCCTGGACGGAGTGACACGACGTGGAGTCCACGCTCTCCAAGCTCGGCCCGCTGGCTCACGGCGCGCTTCGCATCGTGAGCGGCTTCCTGTTCGCGTGTCACGGCGCGCAGAAGATCATCCCAGGGGCGTTCGGCAACCTGGACGGCAGTACCGCCAAGCTCTGGTCGCTCGTCTGGTTCGCAGGGATCATCGAGCTCGTCGGCGGCTCGCTGATCGCGATCGGAGTCCGAACCCAGATCGCCGCCTTCATCTGCAGCGGCGAGATGGCCGTCGCGTACTTCCGCGCTCACCAGCCGGGCGGCCTGCTGCCGATTCACAACAAGGGCGATCTCGCGGTGCTGTTCTGCTTCGTCTTCTTCTATCTCGCCACGAACGGCGGCGGACCGTTCGGCTTGGAGAGAAAGTAGAGCCGCGGCCAGTTGTCGAGCCGACGGTCTCTCCTGGCGCTCCTGCTCCTCGCCGCGGCGGGCGCCGGCGAGACTTGGCACAAGACCGACGCCCCGTTCGAGGCGACGCTGGTCCTGACCGACCAGCTCAACGCGTTTCTCGACCAGTGGTCGAAGCCGGGCGCGCATGCTCGCGCGCCGGCGTCGGCGCCGCTCTCCGCGAAGCGCGGCGCGACCGTCTGGGCCGTCGTCGTGTTCGGCGGCTGCGCGCCGGACAAGAGCGCGCGCTGCCACGTGCAGGCGGACTTCAAGGTGATGCGGCCCGACGGCTCGACTTACTCGGCGAATCCCAACACCGAAGTGTGGCATGCCCGGCCCCCCGACAAAGGCGAGCTCGGGCTGTCGACCGGGCGGCTCGGGATCCACATCCGCAAGGCCGATCCGCTCGGCACCTACCGGGTTCGCGCCGAGGTCAAGGACCTCGAAGGCCACCGGCGAGTCGCTCTGGAGCAGAAGCTGACGGTGGTCGACGCGAAGTGACGCTCAGCGCTCGGCGCGCGCCGAACACGCTCGTCCGCGTCGTCCTCGCCCCGTGAAGTAAACTGTCCGCGGAGGACGACCCGATGACGCTCGACCCGCAGCTGTTCTCGCCCGAGGCGATCGATCCCGAGACGCGCAAGGCGAACGAGATGCTCGAGAAGATGCTCGCGCAGATGCCGCCGCTGAGCGCGCAGACGCCCGCCCAGATCCGCGCCGCGCGCGAGGCGGGGCAGGGCGCGTTCGGGCCGCTCGTGCGGCTGCCGCACGCAGAGAACCGGGTGATTCGCGGGCCGGCAGGCGAGATTCCGCTGCGCGTGATCCGGCCGAAGAGCGGCGCCGTGCGCGGCGTGTACTTCCACATTCACGGCGGCGGGCACGCGCTCGGCAGTCACGACGCGCAGGACGTGATGCTCGACGCGATCGCGAACGCGGCGGACGCGGTCGTGGTCAGCGCCGGCTACCGGCTCGCGCCCGAGCACCCGTATCCCGCAGGGCCCGACGACTGCGAAGCGGCGGCGGTCTGGGTCTGCGAGAACGCGCGGCGCGAGTTCGGCAGCGAGAGACTCGTGATCGGCGGTGAGTCAGCGGGCGCACATTTGTCTGCAGTCACCCTTCTCCGCATTCGCGACCGCCAGCACCAGACGCCGTTCCGGGCCGCGAACCTGGTCTACGGGATCTACGACCTGACGTTCACACCGAGCGTGCGGAACTGGGGCGACCGCACCCTGATTCTGTCGACGCCGATCATCGAGTGGTTCTCGAACTTCTTCATCGCGGACAAGAGCCGGCGCGGCGCTCCGGATGCGTCGCCGCTCTACGCGGACCTGCACAGTCTGCCGCCGGCGCTCTTCAGCGTCGGAACCCTGGATCCGCTGCTCGACGACAGTCTCTTCATGTCGGCGCGCTGGGCGGCGGCGGGGAACCGCGCGGAGCTCGCGGTGTATCCGGGCGGCGTGCACGGCTTCAACTTGTTCCCGTTGCCGCTCGCGGCCGCGGCGAACGAGCGCTGCCAGGAGTTCATCCGCGCGTCACTGGGGAGCTGAGGCGCGCCGTGCTCGGCAAGGCGGACATCTTGCTCCCGTGCGCCGCGATGGTGTTGGTCACCGCGATCGTCTGGCTGCGGCTCTACGTGGTGCGGCTCGGCGAGATCGCAGAGAAGAAGATCGAGCCGCAATCCGTGCGCAACTCGGTGCTCGGCGCGAACGCGTTCACGCGCGTCGAGGCGGCGGACAACTTCAAGAACCTGTTCGAAGTCCCGGTGCTGTTCTACGTGCTCTGCGTGTCTCTCGCTGCGTCGGAACACGTGACTCCGGTCTTCGTCGCCGGCGCCTGGCTCTTCGTCGGGTTGCGCGCAGTGCACAGCTACATCCACTGCACGTACAACCTGGTGATGCACCGCTTCTACGTCTACGCAGCGGGAACGGTCGTGCTCTACGCCCTGTGGGGCGTGTTCGCGTTCCATCTGATCGCGCAGGTGGCGAGCCGCTGAGTCACTCGCGCAGGCGCAGCGCGAAGAACGCGAGGATCTCGTCCAGAGCCGCGCGCGTCGGCTCGCCGGCGCGGTCGATCAAGTGCATCGTGACGACGCTGTGCGGCGGCATCGGCGTGCCCTTGCGGGCGGCCGAGTCGGGCAGCACGCGCGGCTCGAAGCGCGAGCCGAGCGCCTGCTGGTATGCCTCGAAGCGCGCGGCTTTGCAGAAGGGGTCGCCCTCGAAGCGATACGCGCGCACCGTCAGGTCCTCGCGCTCCATGCGCTCCTTCACCCGCGCGAGGTCGCCCGGCGAGATGTGCATGCCGCCGGCGCGAAACATCGGCAGCGACGGCTGGGACAGCACGGGCGCCCGCACCGAGGGCTCGAGCATCATCGAGAGCGCGAAGTTGCCGGTGAAGCACATGCCGATCGCGCCCACGCCCTTGCCGCCCGACAGCGGGTGCGCGTGCGCCGCGAGCGCGCGCAGCCAGGCTGTGACTGGGCTCGACTCATTGGCGGCGAACGCGCGGAACTCGCGGCTGATGCAGCCCCGGACCATCGAGCGCAGCCCGTAGCCCATCGTCGGCGGGCGGCCGGGCTCGCCGAAGAGCTGCGGCATCCAGACCGTGAAGCCGGCGTCGCGGACCTTGCGCGAGAAGCGCGCGACGCCCGAGTAGATGCCGGGCATCTCCGACATCACGATCACCGCGGGACCGCGGCCGGCCACGAAGACGAGCTTCGTGACACCGAGCAGCGTCACGTCGCGCCGCTCGAAGTCGGCCAGGTCGTCGCGCTCGAACAGGTTGGGCTCCGCGGGGTTGGCTTCGGGCATCGGGCTGCCATCATAGCGAGCCGCGAAACATGCCGTCGTCGTTCTCGCACGCCGCAGTCGCGCTCGCCTTGGCGCCCGCCTTCTGGCGGCCCGGTGCGCCGCGACGCATTTGGGTGTTGGGCGCGCTGGCCGCCGCGGCGCCGGACCTCGACGTCGCGGGCCTGCGCCTCGGGATCGAGTACGGCGATCCGCTCGGCCACCGCGGCTTCACACACTCGCTCGTGTTCGCAGCGCTGCTCGCCACGGCGCTGGCGCGTCTCGCGCTGCCGGACCCGTTGCCCGCGTTCTCGCGTGCGCGCGCATGGCTGTATCTCTTTCTCGCGACCGCTTCGCACGGGCTGCTCGACATGCTCACGGACGGCGGTCTCGGCGTCGCGCTGTTCAGCCCGTTCGACAACGCGAGGGTCTTCTTCGCTTTCCGCCCGATCGCGGTGTCGCCGCTCGGCGCGCGGGCGTTCTTCGGCCCGCGCGGCATCGCCGTGCTGAAGAGCGAGCTGCTCTGGGTCTGCGCGCCGGCGTCGCTATTCGCCGCATCGTGCCTGGCGCTGCACCGTCGGTGGCGCTGATCTCAAGCGGACCGCGCGCGAGGCCGATCGGCCGCCATGCCCAACGCCAAGGGAACCGTCGTGGTCGAGGCGGTGAAGGCGCTCGCGTCTCACGGTGAGCGCGCCACCTCGATGCTGCCCGAGAAGCTGTCTCACTATCTCACTCAGCGGATCGTGCTCGCCTCGTGGTACCCGCTCGAGGACCACGCGGAGCTGCTGCGCACGCTCATGAAGGCGGCGGGCGGCGGGCGCGTGAACCCCTGCGAGAAGATGGGACGCGACGCGGCGCGTGCGCACATGGAAGGCACCTACAGCCGCTTCAACAAGACCGCCGACCGCAAGGCGGCCTTCACCCTGCTCTCGTCGATGTACGACAGCGGAGAGATGCGCGTCGTCGAGCGCGACGCTGGGCGCGCGGTGATGGAGCTCTTGAACTTCGCCCTGCCGACGCGCGAGATCTGCGACACGTTCACCGGCTACCAGGCCGAGCGCATGGCGCTGCTCGGCTTCGAGGACACCCAGGTCCGGCACACGAAGTGCCGCGTGATCGGGGCCGTGTCCTGTATCTGGGAGCTCTCCTGGAAGGCCCGCGACACCAGTTAGTCCCGGCCTGATATCCTGGCCGCACGGGAGGACGTGAGGCCATGAGCGATCCGGTCGTAGAGACGAGCGCGGGCAAGCTGCGCGGCACCAGCGAGCGCGGAATCCACCGCTTTGCGGGCGTTCCGTACGGGGAGCCGACCGGCGGCGAGCGCCGCTTCAAGCCGCCGCTGCCGCGCGCGCCCTGGAGCGGGATTCGCGATGCCAGCGAGTTCGGGCCGATCTGTCCGCAGCTCGGCTCGCTCGTCGATCCCGCGCAGTCCGACGCGCGCGTGGTCGGCAAGGTGCGCTATCTGGCGCAGAGCGAGGACTGTCTCGTGCTGAACATCTGGACGCCGGCGCTCGGCGACGGCCGCCGCCGCCCGGTCATGCTCTGGCTGCACGGGCGCGGCTTCAGCGCGGGCGCGGGCTCCGAGACATGGTACGAGGGCGCGAACCTCGCGCGTCGCGGCGACGCGGTCGTGATCACGGTCAACCACCGGCTGAATGCGTTCGGCTATCTCCACCTGGCCGACGTCCTCGGCGAGGAGTTCTCCGGCTCCGGAGTCGCCGGGCTGCTCGACGTCGTGCTCGCGCTCCAGTGGGTGCGGGACAACGCCGCGGCGTTCGGGGGTGACTCCGGCAACGTGACGATCTTCGGTGAGTCGGGCGGCGGCGCGAAGGTGAGCACCATGCTCGCACTGCCCGCCGCCAAAGGGCTGTTCCACCGCGCGGTGGTGCAGAGCGGCCCGAGTCTGCGCGGCGTCGAGCTCGAGAGCGCGCGAGCGCTCACCGAGCGGCTGCTCGCTGCGCTCGAGATCCCACCCGCGGACGCGCGCAAGCTGCAGGGAATTCCGGCGCAGCAGCTGCTCGACGCGATCGGCAAGCTGCCGCCGGGCAAGCCGGGCACGGGTCCGTTCCTGCTCGGCGCGCCGGCGATGTTCCAGCTCTCGCCCGTCGTCGACGGGAGTCACTTCCCGAGTCACCCGTTCCACCCGGCGGCTGCGCCCAGCGGCGCCGCCGTGCCGCTGATGATCGGCACGAACTTCGACGAGGCGGCGATGTTCGTCGCCGCCGATCCGAAGCGGCGCAAGCTCACGGAAGACGACCTGCGCCGGCGGCTCGTGCCGATGCTGGGCGACAAGCTCGAGCGCGTGCTGGGCACTTACAAGCGCACGCGCCCCGACGCGACGCCGTGGGATCTGTTCATCGCGATCTCGACGGAGCCCACCCGCATCATGTCGATCCGCTTGGCCGAGCGGAAGGCCGAGGTCGGCGCCGCGCCCGCATTCCTGTACTTGTTCACCTGGGCCTCGGACTTCATGGGCGGGCTGTTCAAGTCGGCGCACGCGCTCGAGATCCCCTTCGTCTTCGACAACGTGGAGGGCGCCCCGATCACCGGCTCGCGGCCCGACCGGGGCGCGCTCGCGAACCTGATGAGCGAGACCTGGCTGGCGTTCGCGCGGAACGGCGACCCGAATCACCCGGCGATCCCGACCTGGCGGCCCTACACCAAGGAGCGACGCGACACGATGATCCTCGACGTCCCCTGCCGCGCGGAGCAGGCGCCGAGGCAAGAGGAGCTCGACGCCTGGCGAGACATCGAGGTGCGGCGGTAGGGGAGTGACTCTCGCCCGTGCGCTCTGCGCGGCGATCGGACTCGCGGCGACGGGTTGTCTCGCGATCTACGAGGGAACTCCGCTCGAGCTTCCGCCCCGAACGGAGCGGGGGTCCGAGCCGGCCCGCTTGGTCGTCGGTGTGCGCGAGCCGCGCATTCGGCTCGACGAGCGCGGGCTGCACGCGTACGCGAGCGAAGCGGCGGCGCTGCGCGCGGCGGAGCTCGTGGAGGCGCTGCGCGCCACCGGCCGCTTCTCGCGAGTGGACTTCGAGCGCCAGCTCCCGTGCCCGCCGGATCTGGTCCTGTTCGCGATCCGCAATCCGAACGACCCCCACTACGACCACAATCACGCGCTCTTGTATCTTGCGCTCGGCCTGATTCCGGTGATCGACCCGTACGATCGCGGCCACTACTTCGTGCGCGTCGACCGGAAAGACCGGCGCTATCTGTTCCCCTGGTCGCGCGTCGAGGTGTTCTGGTGGCTGAGTGCACCGCTCGCGGTGCTGCCTGGTTGGCACTGGCGCAGCGCGCCGGCGGACTCCAGTGAGTCGTTCGCGAAGTTCATCGACGCGAACTGGGGCGAGCTCGTGTCCGGAGTCCGCCCGGCCATGGACGAGAAATGCGCCGCGGGCTAGTCACTCGCCTGGTCGTCGCAGCCGTGACCTTGCTGTGCGGTTGCACGTTGACCAAGCGCCCCGAGATCGAAGAGCCGGAGCACAGCGCCCCGCTGCAAGGCGACCGCGCCGCCGTCTGGCGGATCGGCGTGCAGGAGCCGGCGCTGCGGACCGGTCCGGACCAGCCGAAGGTCGCGCTCGAAGAGATCCGAGAGTCGGCGCGGGTGATCGGCGCGCTGCGCGGCTCCGGCCTCTTCTACGAGATCGACTTCACGCGCCAGCTGCACTGCCCGATCGACTTCGAGGTCGTCGCGCTGCGGCGATCGGCGCCGGAGTTCGAGACGTGGCCGACCTGGCTCGACGTGCTGACACTCAGCTTCCGGGGCGACTCACACCGCAACGTCTCGTTCCAGCCCGCGGGAGCGCCGGACGAGCGGATCGACTTGCAGTACGAGACGGGTCTCTGGGTAGGAGTCACTCCGACCGTACTCTGGCCGCTCGCATTCTTCGGCTGGCTCGGCGACTGGAGCACGGAGGACATCGGCGGCGACGAGCTGCAGGCGTTCCGGCGCCAGCTGCTCGCGCGCGGGGGAGCGCTCGCGGCGCACGTCGGCGAGACTCCCGCTCGCTGCCAGGAGAAGCCGGATGAACAAGGTGAACCTCTCCGATAAGCTCGCACTGTTCTCGGAGCACTGGAGCCCGAAGATCGTCGGCGAGCTGAACGGACAGCAGCTGAAGCTCGTGAAGGTCGCGGGTGAGTTCGTGTGGCACCGCCACGAGCACGAGGACGAGCTCTTTCTCGTGCTGCGCGGCTTGCTGGTGATTCACTTCCGCGATCGGGCCGTGGAGCTCGCCGAAGGCGAGTTCTGCATCGTGCCGCGGGGCGTCGAGCACAAGCCGTTCGCGGCGCAGGAGGCGTGCGTGCTGCTGCTCGAGCCCGCGTCGACCGTGAACACCGGAGATGCGGGCGGAGCGCGCACGGTTGCGGCGCCCGAGCGGATCTAGCTTGACGCCGGCGGCGCGTCCGTGAATGACTAGCTGATCGGCTACTAAAGCGAGGAAACACCGGCGATGGCTCCCGAGACCGTGATCTGCATCTACCGCGTCGCCCCGACGCGCGGCGCGAACGGCGCACTTCTGAAGCGGGTGGTGGGCGGTTGGCGCGGTCGCTTCGAGTCCTAGCGCCGCGCACCGCCGCGCTGCTGCTCGCCGCCGGCGCGGTCGCGGCCTGCAGCGCCGTCCCGGTTCGGGTCGAGCCGGCGGACCCGGCGCTGGTGCAGCGCGAAGTCACTTCGAACGAGCTGAACTCGGAGCAGCCGAGCGTGCTCTCCCTGCAGGTGCTGCAACGGCTGGACCTCTACTCGAAGTACCAGACCGAGCCGGTCCGCGCGCTGGCCGAGCTGCGCGTCGGCCTCGCCGGCAGCGGCGACCGCTATCGACTGTTCGCGCTCTCCGAGCTGTCCTACGCGTACGCCGAGAAGAGTCACGACCGGACCTACTATCTCGCCGCCGCGGTCTACGCCTACGCGCTCCTGTTTTCCGAGGTCCCGAGCGAGGCGCCGCTCGACCCGAGTGACCCGCGCCTGCGCGTCGCGTGCGACCTCTACAACCGCGGGCTGGCGGAGAGCTTCGAGAAGGGGCCGGGCGGCGAGATCGCGCTCACCGCCGGGACACACCCGCTGCCCTTCGGCAGCGTCGAGATCGGCTTCGATCCCTCGACCATGTCCTGGGGCGGCTATCACCTGGAGCACCTCGTTCCCGCGGCCGACCTCGAGGTCCACGGGCTGCGCAACCGCTACCGGCGCGCGGGCATCGGCGCGCCGCTCGTCGCGGGTCTCTGGCGGGAAGACACGGACCGCGTAGTCGCGGGTCACCGCCGGATTCCGAACAACCTGAAGGTGCCGGTGACAGCGTTCCTGCGCCTGGAGAATCCGCGCGCGAACGTGATCACCGGCCAGCTGCGCGGAACGCTCGAGATCTACTCCGCCGACGACCAGCTCCACATCGACGCCGGCCAGCGCGATTGGCCGCTCGAGATCGAGACGAGCTCCGCGCTGGCCTATACCCTCGGCGAGTCACGCTGGTGGAACTTCGAGCTCGCCGGCTTCTTCTCCGCCGCGGTGAATCCGTGGTACGACCGGAGCGCAGAGGACGGGCTCTTGCTCGTGCATCCGTACGTGCCCGGGCGCATTCCCTTGGTGCTCGTGCACGGAACCGCGTCGAGCCCCGCGCGCTGGGCCGACCTCATCAACGAGCTCGAGATCGACGATCGCATCGTCGAGGGCTACCAGATCTGGCTGTACATCTACAACACCGGGAACCCGATCGGATACTCCGCGGGAGTCATGCGCGACTCACTCGAGCGCGCCGTGCACGAGCTCGATCCCGACGGAAAGGACCCGGCGCTGCAGAAGATGGTCATCGTCGGCCACAGCCAGGGCGGCCTGCTGACGAAGCTGACCGTCGTCGACAGCGGCCTGCGCTTCTGGCACCAGGCGACTCCGCTCTCGCCCGAGGAGCTCAAGGCGGATCCCGAGACGCTCGAGGCGCTCCGCAACGAGTCGATCTTCGCGCCGGAGCCGTTCGTGAAGCGCGTCGTCTTCGTCTGCACGCCGCAGCGCGGAAGCTACCTGGCGTCGATGACCCTCGCGCGGATCACGTCGTCGCTGATCCAGCTGCCGAGCGCGATGACCAAGCGCATGGCCGACGTGGCTTCGCTCAATCCGGGCAAGATCGCGATGGCGAACCTGGATTCCATGCCGACGAGCATCGACAACATGACGCCGGGGAGTCACTTCATCCAAGCGCTCGCCGCGCTGCCGATCGCGCCCGGCGTGCACGTGCACTCGATCATCGCCGTCGACGGCGACGGGCCGCTCGAGGACGCGAGCGACGGCGTCGTTCGCTACTCGAGCGCACACATAGCGGGCGTCGACTCGGAGAAGATCGTGCGCTCGGGTCACTCGGCGCAGGGCAATCCCGAGACGATCGAGGAGATCCGCCGCATCCTGCTGCTCCACCTGCAAGAGCAGTGACTGCCGTGACCAACGGGTGGACGGGCGGGCAGTACAGCGTATACCGGGTCGCGCTGGCCGCGGCTCTCGCCGGTCACTTCGGCTTCTTCGGGCTGGTCTTCGCCGTTCCGCTGGCGCTCGGCGCCGCCGATCGGCTCGCGGCTCGGCTGTTCGCGGGCTCGATCGTGTTCTACCTCGTCTTCTACCGGGCGCCGGCGAGCAGTGCGGCGCTCGCCGGCTGCGCGCTGCTGCTGCTCCACGGGGCGACGGCGGCGGCGCCGTACGGGGCATGGGCGGCGCGCGGTCGCCCCGATCCGGCCGGCGGCTGGCGCCTGACGGCCGGGATCCAGATCGCGGCGCGGACCGTGCTCGCCGCGTGCGCGCTGTTGGTCGCCGCTGGAAAGGTCGAGTCACCGGGCCTGCTCTGGCTGCCCCTCCTTCTGCACGCATGTGACCCGGGCTGGATCCCGCCGCTTCGCGACGGGGCGCCGGCGCGGCTCTACTACGACGGCGCGTGCGCGCTGTGTCACGCGGCAGTCCGCTTCGCGCTGGCAGAGGACCGCGATGGGAGCGCCTTCCGCTTCGCGCCGCTGGCGAGTGAGTCGTTCGCGCAGCGCGCGCCCGCGGAGATTCGCGCATCGCTTCCCGACAGCCTGGTGCTCGCGCTCGCGGACGGCGCTCTCCTGGTGCGCTCGGCGGCGGTGCTCGAGGTCGGCGAGCGCCTCGGGGGCCTCTGGCGCGCGCTCGCGCGCGCCCTGCGCCTGGCGCCGCCCTGGCTGCTCGACGGACTCTACGACGCGGTCGCGCGCAATCGGAAGCGCTTCATCCGCGCGCCGGACGACGCGTGCCCGCTCGTGTCCCCGGAGCTGCGCGCGCGCTTCGAGTGAGCGCCACTCACTCGGCGGTCGCGGGCAGCGCGGGCCGCACGCTGCGCGTCTCGCCCGCGCCGAGCTGCAGCGACACGTCGCCGCGCGCGCCACTCGGCCACTCGAACGCCAGCTGGTGCGAACCCGGCGCGAGCTCACGTTCCTCGCCCGGCTCCACGGCGACCGGCTGGGCGCCGTCGATGCTCACGCGCAGCCGCTGATCCGTCGCGAAGCGCACGTGCGCCGGCGCGTTCGCTCCGCCCCGCTCGGCGGCCCACGCGGCCCGCCCGCGCAGGGCGAGCTCGCGCAGCGACAGCCCGGGCACGGCGACGAACGAGCCGATCCAAAGCGCGCAGATCGCGGCCGCCGCGTATGCCAGCGTGCGGGCCAGGCGCGTGCGCCGCAGGCGCGGGGGGCTGGCCGACACCACGACGGTGTCTCCCTCGCGCGGCTTGAACACGCCTTCCTCCCAGAGCCAGCTCGCGAGCTCGAGCTTCGCCTCCGCGGGGAACGCGCGCAGCCGGGCCTCGAGCAGCCGCCGCACGCGCTGCGCCGACGCCGGCCGCGAGCGGGGCTTGGCGCGCACGAGCGAGCGCACCAGGCGCACCAGCCAGCGCGGCGCGTCGCGAGTCACTCGGCGCACCGGGAGGTAGCGCTCGCGCTGGATGCGCGTGAGCAGGCTGCCGGTCTCGCCCTCGGCCGGCACGCGGTACGGCGGCGCGCCCGTGAGCAGCTCGTAGAGCACGACGCCCAGGCCGAACAGGTCGCCGCGCGCGTCCATCCGCTCGCCGAGCAGCTGCTCGGGCGCGATGTACGGCGGCGAGCCGACGGCGGTGCCGGGGCGAGTGAGTCCGTCGCTGGTCGCGTCGATCGCGATGCCGAAGTCGGCGATCTTCACGTCGCCATTGCGGCCGAGCAGGACGTTCGCCGGTTTCAGGTCGCGGTGCACCATGCCGCGCGCGTGGATCGCCTCGAGCCCACGGGCCAGCTCGAGCGCCACCAGCGCCGCGATCCGCCAGGGGAAGCGCTGTGCCTGCGCGAGTGCTGCGCGCAGGTCGACGCCGTCGACGTACTCCTGCGCGATGTAGTGCTCGCCGCGCCAGCTGATCCAGTCGTAGACCGCGACGACGTTCGGGTGGTGGATCGCCGCAGCCGCGCGCGCTTCGCGCGCGAAGCGCTCGACCAGCTCTTCGCTGGCCGAGAGCTCGGGTCGCAGCCGCTTCAGCACCGCGGGACGCTCGAGTGACTGGTGCCGGCCGAGCAGGACGACGCCCATTCCGCCGGAGCCGAGCTCGCGCTCGATCGCGAAGTTGCCGATGGTGCGCGGTCCGCTGCCCGACATCTCAGTGTCTCGTGCGCGGGCTCCCGCGCGCGCTAGTCCGAGTCGACGGCGTGCGTCTTGGGCGCGGCGGCGCGCGCCTCGACCACGTAGCGCAGCTCGATCTGGCCGAGCGCGATCTTGTCGCCGTGCTTCAGCTCCGCAAGCGCCATGCGCGCGCCGTTCACGAGCACGCCGTTGGTGCTGCCCAGATCGCGAATCCGGTACCCATTCGAGCCCAGCTCGAGCGCCGCGTGCTGGTGGGACACCGAGGCGTCGTCGACGACGACCTCCGAGCCGCTGCCGCGTCCGATCGTCACGCGCGGCCGCTCTAGGACGACCTCGCTGCCCGCGAGCGGACCCGATGCGAACACCAGCGACACCGCGTGCGCCGCGAGATACCCGTCCCGGCGCTCGGCGCGGGAGACCGGCACCTGGCGCGTTCGACCGTCCTTCATGCGCGACACCTCCGACGGCCCTGCATCGGTGCCGCCGGCGCGCCCCTTGAGGACGCGCCGCTCAGTCGCCGAGCACGAAGCCGGCCAGGGCTTTCTCGAAGCCTTCGGGGTTGTCGAGCATGACCGAGTGACCCGCGCGCGGAATCACTTCGAGCCGCCCCCGCTTCAGCACGTCGTCGACCATCTTGTCGGCGACGTCCGCCGAGAGCACGTCCGACGCCGCGCCGCGCATGACCAGCGCCGGGCAGGGCAGCTTCTCGAGCGCGGACCACAGGTGCTTCGCCTCTTCCGCCGACCAGCGCGCGAGCTCCTCGTCGGAGACGCCGCGCCTGCCGCGCATGAAGGCGGGATCGAGCTTCAGCTCGACGCGCCCGTCGGCGCGCGGCCGCGTCCAGTGTCCGGCGAGCACTGCGAGGATCTCGGGCCGCGTCGCCGGGTACTGGCGCTGCAGGACCTTCTCGAACTCGCGCAGGCTCGCAAACGACGGCTCCTGCTGCTGGACGTCGAGGCGGATGCGGGTCGTGCCGCGCGCGTCGAGCTCGGGCGCCGAGTCGACGATGACCAAACCCGCCAGCTTCTCCGGGAAGAGACCCGCGAAGCGCATCGCGACGCGACCGCCGAGCGAATGACCGACGATCACGGCGCGTTCGGCGCCGAGTGACTCGAGCGCCGCGGCGACGTCGCGGGCCATCGTCTCGTGGTCGTAGCGGCCCTCGGGGTCACGGTCCGAGTCGCCGTGCCCGCGCTGGTCGAGCGCGACGACGCGGTAGTGCGCAGCAAACGCCGGCGCGGCCCAGCTCCAGACGTGCGCGTCGTTGCCGAAGCCGTGCAGGAAGAGCAGCAGCGTGCCCTCTCGGCTCCACTCCAGCGCGTGCAGTGCGATTCCCTGGGTGCCGGGCAGGCGCAGCGAGCTGGGCTCCATCGCGCGCATTCTACGTCAGTCGATGCCGCCCGGGTCGACGCCCTGCTCGCGCAGCCGCCCGCGCGCGCGCACGCGCAGCTCGGCCACCGCGCGGTGAGTCTCGTCGCGCAGCCGACTGCGGTCGTCCGCGTCGTAGCCCTCGACCGAGATCGGCTCGCCGATCTCGAGCACGACCGGCGCCGGCACCAGGAAGACGCGCCCCGGCGGCCAGATCGGGAACGTGCCCGCGACCGCGATCGGCAGGATCGGCAGCTTGAAGTCGAGCGCGGTCGCGAAGGCGCCCATCTTGAAAGCGCGGAACGAGCCGTCGCGCGCCCGATTTCCCTCGGCGAAGAACAGGATCGAGACGTCCGGCGACCGCTCGGACATGCCTTCCTGCACGCGCCGCACGTCGCCGCCGCTCTTGCGCCGGTCGACGGCGATGTTCCCGGTGCGACGGAGCGCCTGGCCGAAAACGGGCACCTTCAGGAGCTGTGTCTTCAGCACGAAGCGCAGCACCAGATCGGGCAGGGACGAGAGAATCACGGGCGGGTCCCAGTTGCTCTCGTGATTCGACACCACGACGTACGCTTGTCCGGGCCGGATGCGCTCGAGCCCGCGCACCTCGATCCGCGTGCCCGCCACGCGAACGCAGGTGCGGCCGAAGCCGACGTAGTAGCGGTGCGCCTGGCGCGGGGTCGCGCCGAGCAGCGCGTGGATCAGCGCGCCCGCGCTCCACAGGATCAGCGCAGCCGGCAACAGCAGAAGCGCGCCGGCCCCGCGCACGAAGCGTTCCACCCGCCCCGGGCTCCCCATCGGCGGACAAACTAGCGACTCGGCCATAATGCGCCGGTGAAGCGGCAGAGCTTCTGGGGCTGGGGAATCGAGGGCGCAGGGCCGGACGACGCGGCGCGCGCGCGTCTCGCGAAGTCGCTGGGCGAGCGCTTCGGGCGACCCGATCTGGCGCCGGCGCCACTGCCGCAGATTGGCGAGATCGCGCGGCCCGCGCCGCGCGTCCGGCCCCCGGCCGCGCTCGCCGAGATCGCCTCCGAAGAGCCCTGGGAGCGCGCGCGACACACCTACGGGCGGAGCTATCGCGACGCGGTCCGCGCGCAGCGGCGCGACTTCTCGCATCCGCCGGACTGGGTCGCGTTCCCGACCCGTGAGTCGCAAGTCGTCGACGTGCTCGACCACTGCGCGCGCGAGGGGATCGCCGTGATTCCCTTCGGCGGCGGCTCGAGCGTCGTCGGCGGCGTCGAGGCGCGCGTCGAGGGCGACTACCGCGGCGTGGTGACGCTGGATCTCGGCCGCATGGCGCGCGTGCTCGAGATCGACCGCGAGTCACGCGCCGCGCGCATCGAGGCCGGCGTGCTCGGACCCGCGCTCGAGGATCAGCTGCGCCCGCAGGGACTCACGCTGCGGCACTTTCCGCAGTCGTTCGAGTTCAGCTCGCTCGGCGGCTGGATCGCGACGCGCAGCGGCGGTCACTTCGCGACGCGCTACACGCACATCGACGACTTCGTCGAAGCGCTCCGCGTTGTGACACCGAGCGGTGTCATTGCGACGCGCCGGCTGCCCGGCTCGGGCGCCGGGCCCGCCCCCGAGCGGCTGTTCATCGGCAGCGAGGGGACGCTCGGGGTGATCAGCGAGGCGTGGATGCGGCTGCAGGATCGGCCGACCCGCCGCGCCAACGCGAGCGTCCGCTTCGCCGGCTTCGAGGCCGGCGTGCGTGCGGTTCGCGCGCTGTCGCAGTCGGGGCTCGAGCCCGCGAACTGCCGGCTGCTCGACCCCGGCGAGGCGGCGGCCTCGGCCGGCGGCTCGGGCAGCGAGGCGATCCTCGTGCTCGGCTTCGAGTCCGCCGACCACGACCTCGAGCCGTGGATGCGGCGCGCCGTCGAGCTGTGCCGGGACCACGGTGGGCTCGTGCCCGACGAGGCCGTGCGGACGCGGACCGACGATGCGGCCACGCGCGAGGGCAGCGCGGGGACCTGGCGCAACTCGTTCATCGGCGCGCCCTACCTGCGCGACGCGCTGGTCTCGATCGGCGTGCTCGCCGAGACCTTCGAGACCGCGATCACCTGGGATCGCTTCGAACGCCTACACCAGCGTGTGTCGACCGAGGTGCGCGACGCGCTCGTGCGCGTCTGCGGCGCGGGGACGGTCACCTGCCGCTTCACCCACGTCTATCCCGACGGGCCCGCACCGTACTACTCGCTGCTCGCGCCGGTCCGGCGCGGCAGCGAGCTCGAGCAATGGGGCGAGGTGAAGCGGATCGCGAGCGACATCCTGGTCGCGGAAGGCGCGACGATCACCCACCACCACGCCGTCGGACGCGATCACCGCCCGGGCTACGACCGCGAGCGCCCCGAGGGATTCGCGCGCGCGCTGCGCGCCGCGAAGCGCGAGCTCGACCCGAGCTGGGTGCTGAATCCCGGCGTTCTCTTCGACACGGCTTGAGCCGAGGAGCGACCGATGAGCGAGAGCTACGAGACACTGATCGTCGCGCGCGAGGCCGACGGCCTGGTCTTCTGCACTTTGAACCGACCCGACGTGCTGAATGCGATGAGCCCGCAGCTCGTCGACGAGCTGCACCTGTTTCTCGACCGGCTGCACGACGACACGGAGGCGCGCGTCGTCGTGCTGCGCGGCGCGGGCCGCGGCTTCTGCGCCGGCCTCGACCTGAAGGCGCAGTCCGGCAGCTCGGCGGCCCTGCGCCCGAGTGTCTCGGCGAGCCTGCGCGGACAGCACAAGATCGCGGAGCTCGTGATCAAGATGCGGCGAGTCTCGCAGCCGTTCATCGCGCTGGTGCACGGCGCCGCGGCGGGCGGCGGTTTCGCCCTGGCGCTGGCGTCCGACATCCGCATCGCTGGTGAGTCTGCGCGCATGAACGCGGCGTTCATCCGCATCGGCCTGGGCGCGTGCGACATCGGCGCCTCGTACTTCCTGCCCCGCATCGTCGGCGCGTCCGTCGCTGCGGAGCTCCTCCTGACCGGCGGCTTCATCGAGCCGCAGCGCGCGCTGGCGACCGGACTCGTGTCGCGCGTCGTTCCGGACGCGGAGCTCGAGAAGGCCGGCCGCGAGATGGCCGCGGCGATCCTGCGCAACTCACCCGTCGGGGTGCGACTCACCAAGGACTGTCTCAACTGGAGCATCGATGCTCCCACGCTCGAGGCCGCGATCGCGATGGAAGACCGAAACCAGATCCTGGCATCGCAGAGCGGCGACTTTCGCGAAGGCGTGCGCGCGTTCCTGGAGAAGCGGGCGCCGAAGTACACCGGCGACTGAGCGTCTTGATAGACTCGCAGCCAACGAGGAGCAAGAAATGGACTTCGAAGCCAGCGACAAGGTGAAGCAGATCCAGAGCCAGCTCGAGCGCTTCATGGACGAGTTCGTCTACCCGGCGGAGCGAGTCGTCGCGGAGCAGATCGAGGCGTCCGGGAACCCGCATCACTTCCCCGAGATTCTCGACGAGCTGAAGAAGAAGGCGAAGAAGGTCGGGCTCTGGAATCTCTTCCTGCCCGATCAGGAGTACGGCGCCGGACTCAGCAACCTCGAGTACGCGCCGCTGGCCGAGATCATGGGCCGCAGCGGAATCGCGTCGCGCGTGTTCAACTGCGCCGCGCCCGACACCGGCAACATGGAGATCCTCGCCGAGTTCGGCGACGAGAAACAGAAGAAGAAATTCCTGCAGCCGCTGCTCGACGGCAAGATCCGCTCCTGCTTCTCGATGACCGAGCCCGAGGTCTCGAGCGCGGACCCGACGCAGCTCACGACCTTGGCCAAGCGCGACGGCGACGAGTACGTGCTGAACGGGCACAAGTGGTTCACGTCGGGCGCCATCGGGGCGGAGTTCGCGATCGTCATGGCAGTCACCGACCCGAACGCGGCGCCCCACCAGCGCGCGAGCATGATCCTGGTTCCGACGACGACGCCGGGCTTCAAGATCGTTCGCGCCGTCTCCGTGATGGGTCACGCCGGCGGAGGCGGTCACTGTGAGATCCGCTACGAGGACTGCCGCATACCGGTGGCAAACAGACTCGGCCCCGAAGGCGCGGGCTTTGCGATCGCGCAGGCGCGCCTCGGTCCCGGCCGCATCCACCACTGCATGCGCTGCGTCGGCGGCGCTCAGCGCGCGTACGAGATCATGGTGAGCTACGCGGCGGCGCGGAAGGTCGGCGGCGAGCCACTCGGCACCAAGCAGTTCGTCCAGGACTTCATCGCGAAGTCGAAGATGGAGATCGACCAGGCGCGCCTGTTCACGCTCTACGCGGCGTGGAAGATGGACACGGTCGGCAAGAAGGAAGCGGCGCAGGAGATCTCGATGATCAAGGTGATCGCAGCGAACTTGCTGATGGATGTGTGCGACCGCTCGATCCAGGTGATGGGGTCGCTCGGTGTCTCCGACGACACGCCCGTCGCCGCGATGTGGCGCAATGGCCGCTCGCTGCGGATCGCCGACGGCCCGGACGAGGTCCACAAGATGGTGATTGCGCGTCGCGAGCTGAAGCGCTGGGCGGGACTGAACACGAGATAGGGACGCGATCCGCTCGCTTGCCGCGCGCCAAGACGGAGCCTGTGCGCACCGGGTCGCGCGGCGATTCCTCGCGGAACATGGGCGTCACGAGGCTGACTCAGCGGCCGCTCGTCACAAGCCGCGCTCACCCGGTGCGCACAGGCTCCGCCTTGCCGGTTTTGGTTGGCGCTAGCTGTCCTTCTCGATCGCGAGATACAGGGTGCCGTCGCCGCGCTGGACCAGGAGCACCGCGGAGTCGTCCTTCTTGCCGAGCGCGTCCTTCAGCGCCTTCGGGGTGGCGACCTCGGTGCGGTTCACCTCGAGGATCACGTCGCCGCGGCGCAGCCCCGCGCGCGCGGCGGCGGACTCGGGATCGACCGCCGCGACGACGACGCCCTTCGCGCCGCTCGAGAGGCCGAGCTGAGTCGCGATCTCGTCGGTCATCGGCTGGACCTCGAAGCCCCAGTCACTGTCGGTCTGCTCGTCGCTCGCGGGCTGGATTTCCTCTTCCTTCATCTTCTCGAGCGTCGCCTTGAGCTTCTTCTCCTTGCCGTCGCGCAGGATCAGCACGTCGACTGCGGTGCCGGGCGGAGTGCTCGCGACGATCCGCGGCAAGTCGTCGTAGTCCTTGATGTCCTTGCCGTCGAACTTCGTGATCACGTCGCCGCGCTCGAGCTTCGCCTTCGACGCCGGGCTGTCGTCGAAGACCTGGCCGACGAGAGCGCCCTTCTGATCGCCGAGCTTGAACGTCTTCGCGAGCGCGGGAGTGACTCGCTGGATCTGTACGCCGAGCCAACCGCGGGTCACCGAGCCGTGCTCGAGCAGCTGCGGCAACAAGCTCTTCACCATGTTGATCGGGATCGCGAAGCCGATGCCCTGGCCGTTGGCGGCGATCGCGGTGTTGATGCCGATCACGCGGCCCTTCATGTCGCAGAGCGGCCCGCCCGAGTTCCCCGGGTTGATGCTCGCATCGGTCTGCAGGAAGTCGTCGTAGGGTCCGGCGATCTGCTCGCCGCCGAAGTTGGAGCGGCCCTTCGCGGAGAGGATTCCGACGGTGACCGTGTGGTCGAGGCCGAACGGATTGCCGATCGCCATGACCCAGCTGCCGACGCGCAGATGCTCCGAGTCACCCAGCGGCACGATCGCGAGCGGCTTGTCCGCGGAGACCTTGATCAGCGCGAGATCGGTCTTCGGATCGCGGCCGACGATCTTCGCGTCCTTCTCGGTGCCGTCCTCGAACACGGCGACCACCTTGTCCGCGCCCTCGACCACGTGGTTGTTGGTGACGATCAGCCCGTCGGGCGAGACCACGAAGCCCGAGCCGGTCGACGGCACGCGCATCTGGTGCGGCGGGTGCTGCTTCTCGCCCGGCTTCTTCTGTTGGCCGAAGAACTCCTCGAAGAGCTCCTCGGGACCGCCCTTCATGCTCGTCTTGCGCTCGACCTTGATGTTGACCACCGCGGGAGACACTTTCTCCGCGAGGTCCGCGAACGAGTCGGGGCGGCTCGACGCGTCGCCGGGCTCGCCTTCGGTCCAGAAGGGCTTCGCGACTTCCGCACGCGCGAGCTGCGGAGTGACTGGCAGGGCGGCGAAGGCGAGAAGTGCGAGGGCGCTCGCCAACCACCAGTGAGTACGAGCCGTTCTTTCCATCGGTCTGTCTCCTTGCGGTGCCGGAGTGCCGGTCACCAGAGCTCGAGCATGACGCTGCCGAACGCTCGGCCGCGCTGAACCACGACCACGACGCCGTCTTGGCCGAGAATCTTCGGAATCGCCTTGCGCAGGGCCACTCGATCATCGACCCGGTCCTGGCCGAGCTGGAGCACGAGGTCGCCCGGCTGCAGGCCCCGATCCTCGGCCGCGCTGTGCGGGACCACGTGCTGCACGACGAGCCCGCGATCCGCCTGCAGGCCGTACTTCTTCGCGAGCGCCGGGGTGCGCTCGGCGAGATCGAGGCCGAGCAGCACCTGCGTGAGCTCGTCGGCGCGCGCCTCCGGGAAGCGCTCCGCCGAGACCTCGACCGCGACCTTCTTGCCGCTGCGATCGAGCTGCAGCTTCACGCGGTCTCCGACGGTGACGCTGCGCGCGATCTCGTAGAACTCGCGGCGCGAGCGGACGGGCGAGCCGTCGAGCAAAGTCACGATGTCGCCCCGCTGAATGCCGGCTGCGGCTGCGGGCGTGCCCTCGAAGACGTTCGAGACCAGCACGCCGGTTGCCTGTTGGGAGCCCATCGCGTTCTGCAGCGCGGGCGTGAGCTCCTGCAGCCAGAACCCGAGCCAGGTGGCCTGGACTTCCCCGTGCCGGATCAAGTCGTTCACGATCCGGCGCGCGCGGTTGATCGGGATCGCGAAGCCGATGCCCTGCGCGTTGCCGAGGATCGCCGTGTTGATGCCGATCACCTCGCCGTCCATGTTGAGGAGCGGCCCGCCGGAGTTCCCGGGGTTGATGCTCGCGTCGGTCTGCAGAAAGCCGTGATACTCGCGCCCGTCGCCGCGGATCGAGCGATTCACTGCCGACAGGACGCCGGTGGTGACCGTGCTGTTCAAGCCGAATGGATTCCCGATCGCGATCACGCCCTCGCCGATCATGACGTCGTCCGAGTCTCCCACTTTCGGGGTGGGCAGCGGGTCTTTCGTCTTGATGCGAACGACCGCGAGGTCGGAGGCCGGGTCGCCCCCGACCAGCTCGGCATCGAACTGCCGCCCGTCGGAGAGGCCGACGCGGATCTGTGTAGCGCCCGCAAGCACGTGTTCGTTGGTGACTACGAAACCGTCCTTGTCGATGATCACTCCGGTTCCCAGGCTCTGGGCGGTGCTGGTGCGGGGGTTCATGAAGCGGCTGAAAAACTCGTCGAAGATCGGGTCGCCGCGCATGAACGGATTGGCCTGGTCTACGACAACCTGCGTCGAGGTGATATTCACGGTCGCGGGCGTCGCGCTTTCGACCGCGATCACGACCGGAGTGCGCCGCGACTCGCGGTTCGCGCCCGCAGGAAGCGGCGCGACGAGGCTGGCGACCAAGGTCGACGCGACGAGGGATCGCCGCCACGCGGCAGTTTCGGAGATGCGCATCCACGGCCCGGAAAGAAAGTTGGGCTTGGACGCTAGGCCACGTGCGGGTATTTGGTAAGGGCGAGCTGCCGATGAGTGGGGCACCGATCCGGGAGAGATTCAGGGCGGCATTCGGCGGCGAGCCGAGCGCGATCGCGCGCTCTCCGGGCCGCGTGAATCTGATCGGCGAGCACACCGACTACAACGGCGGGCTGGTGTTGCCGGCGGCGATCGAGCGAGACACGCGCGTGGCGCTGCGCCTGCGGGCGGATGCGCGCGTGATCGCAGTCTCGCGCGAGCGCGGCCCGGCGAGCGCCGAGCTCGGCGCGCCCGCGGCAAGTGACTGGCTCGACTACGCGCGCGGCGTTGCGCGGGTGCTGGCCGCGGCCGGCCGGATTCCCGCGCAGGGCTTCGAGCTCTGGGTCGAGACCGACCTGCCGGAAGGCGCCGGGCTGTCGAGCTCGGCGGCGCTCGAGGCAGCGGTCGCGCTGGCGCTGCTCGGCGCCGCGGGCGCGGACGCGGCGCGTGCAGACCGCGCCGAGCTGGCGCGCTTCTGCCAGCGCGCAGAAGTCGAGTTCGTGGGCGTCCCCTGCGGCATCATGGACCAGTACGCAGTGCTGTGCAGTCGGGCGGGCGCCGCCCTGCGCTTGGACTGCGCCACGCTCGAGGCGGCGGCGATCGCGCTGCCCGAGACACTCGCCATCGAGATCTTCGACACGGGGGTCTCGCGCAGCCTGCGCGCCGGCGCCTATGCCGAGCGGCGCGGCGAGTGCGCGCGCGCCCTGGCCGGCGCACGCGCAGCGCTCGGCCGACCGCTCGGCTCGCTGTCGGAGCTCTCGGAGGGCGAGCTCGCGGCGCTGTCTCGCGCGCTCGATCCCGTCGCGCTGCGCCGCGCGCGCCACGTGGTCGGCGAGAATCGCCGGGTGCGTGACACCGCGGCCGCGCTCGCGCGCGGCGACCTGCACGCCGCCGGTGACTCGCTGTTCGCCTCGCACGCGAGCTTGCGCGCCGACTTCGAGGTGAGCTGTGCGGAGAGCGATGCGCTGGTCGAAGACGCCCGCGGGCTCGCCGGCTGCCTCGGTGCGCGCATGACCGGCGCGGGCTTCGGCGGCTGCACCGTGCAGCTCGTCGAGACGGCGCGCGCCGACGGATTCGCAGGCGAGCTCGCGGCCCGCTTCCAAGCGCGCTTCGGCCGCGCGCCCCGTCACTGGCGAACCGCGGCCGCCGCGCCGGCGGCCCTGCTCGCTCCCTAGCGGCTGCTGCTCTTCGTGGGGTTGGTCGGCTTCTCGCCGCGCGCGACCGAGCGCGGGGCCAGCAGCAGGAAGCGCGTGTCGTCGCCGCGCAGCGCGCGCACCAGGAAAGGCTTCTCGCTCGGCAGGCCCTTCAGCGCGCGGCGGAAGTCCTCGAGCGTCGCGATGTGTGACTTCTCCAGCTCGACGATCAGATCGCCGCGCTCCATGCCCGCTTCGTCGGCTTCGGAGCCGCTCTCGACGTACGAGACGAGCACTCCCTCGCGCTGCGGCAGCCGCTGTCCGCGGAAGGTCGCGTCGGTGACTTCCTCGACCGTGAAGCCGTGCGGCGTCTCCTGCTCGTCGGGGACGAACTTCGGCTGCGTGGCGAGCGAAGCGTGCACCGTCTTGTTCTCGGTGCCGCGCAGGATCTCGATCGCGACGTCGCGCCCCGCGCTGCGCTGCGCGACCAGGCGCTGGAACTGGCCGAGGTCCTCTTCCTTTTCGGCGTGCAGCTGCTCGCCGTCGAACTTCAGCAGCACGTCGCCCACCTTGATTCCGGCCCGCTCGGCGGGTGAGTCGTGGGCGACCGAGCCGACCACGACGCCGTGCACGTTCGGCTGGCCCCAGTATTGCGCCAGCTCGCGCGCGAGTGGCTGCAGAGTCACTCCGAGGTACCCGCGCGCGATGCGGCCCTGGTCGAGCAGGTCGTCGGCGACGCGCTTGGCGGTGTCGATCGGGATCGTGAAGCCGATGCCGCGCCCCTGGCCGCGCGAGTTGATGCCGATCACTTCGCCCTTCAAGTCGATCAGCGGTCCGCCGGAAGAGCCGTGATCGATCATCGCGTCGGTCTGGATGAAGTCGTTGAGGACCTGCTCCGTGCGCAGGTCGCGGCCCTTCGCGGACACGATGCCCAGCGAGACCGAGCCCTCGAGACCGTACGGGTTTCCGATCGCGATCACCCACTCGCCGACCTGGACCTTGTCCGAGTCACCGACCTTCACTGCCGGGAACGGCTGCTCGCCCTCGTGCGCCGCGATGCGCAGCACCGCGACGTCGGTCTGCTTGTCGGTGCCGACGATCTCCGCGTCGTAGCGGCCGTCGCGGCCCGCCAGGATCACGCTGACCTTCTCGGCGCGGTCGACGACGTGCCAGTTGGTGAGAATCACGCCGCTCGCGTCGACCACGAAGCCGGAGCCCTCGATCAAGTTGCGCCGGCCGTTCACGCGGATCGCGGACTCGATGTGAACGACGCAGGGCGACACCTGGTGGTTGATGTCGATGATGCGCGCCTGCAGCTCGTCGAGCGCGTCGCGCGCCAGCGCGCGCGGCAGCGCCGCGCAGCCCGCCGACACGAAGGTCAGTGTCACGAGCGCCGTTCGAACCTTCCCGCGGTCGAGCTTCATGTCGCTTCCTCATCGGCGAGCGCCCGTCTGAACTCGCGCGCCGCGGCCTCCGGGTCGGCCGCCGCGCCGAGCGCCGAAACGGCGACGACACCCCAGGCGCCAGCGGCCCGCAACTCGGCCACGCGCGCCGCCGTGACACCGCCCAGCGCGAGCGCCGGGACCGGCAGCCCGGCGAGCGCCGACCGCAGCCACGCGCAGCCGCGCGGCTCGGCTTCGGGCTTGGACGAGGTCGCGAAGATCGGCGACAAAGTCACGTAGCTGGCGCCCGCCTCGGCGGCCCGGCGCGCCTCGCCCGGCTCGTGCGCCGAGTAGCCGATCAGGGCGTCGCGGCCGAGAAAGGCCCGCGCGTCCGCGACCGGCACCGCGTCGGCGCCCAGCTGCACGCCGTCGAGGGCGAGCGCGCGCGTCAGATCGAGCCGGCGGCTCGCCAGCACGCGCAGGCCGCGCGAGCGCAGCGGCGCGAGCCGCGCGGCGCAGTCACTCCACTCGCTCGCCGACCAGTCGCGCTCGCGCAACACGACGAGTTCGACGCCGCCGCGCGCCAGCCGTTCGATCAGCTCGATCTGGTCGCGCCCGCCGCGGCCGCGCTCGCCGTCGCTCCAGTAGGCGAGGCGCGGGATCAAGACAGGTCGGCGAGTCCCGTCTCGGGGCTCGACGCCTGCGCGTGGAGCCGGCGCGGCATGCGCCCCGCCTCGTAGGCCGCGCGTCCAGCCTCGACCGCCAGCTTCATCGCGTGCGCCATCTTGATCGGATCCTTGGCGCCGGCGACTCCGGTGGCCATCAGCACGGCCGTGCAGCCGAGCTCCATCGCGATCGCCGCATCGGAAGCGGTGCCGACGCCGGCGTCGATGATCACCGGACACGAGACACTCTCCAGGATGATGCGCACGTTCGCCGGATTGCGGATGCCGAGCCCCGAGCCGATCGGCGCGCCGAGCGGCATCACCGCCGCGCAGCCGGCTTCTTCCAGTCGCATGCAGGCGACCGGGTCGTCGGTGATGTAGGGCAGCACCGTGAACCCGTCCTCGACCAGGATGCGCGCGGCCTCGATCGTCGCGCTGGTGTCGGGGAACAGCGTGCGCGTGTCACCGATCACTTCGAGCTTCACGAGTCTGGTGTCGAGCAGCTCGCGCGCGAGCCGGGCGGTGGTGACCGCTTCCTTGACCGTCGTGCACCCGGCGGTGTTGGGAATGATGTGGAAGCGGTCGGGCGGGATCCAGTCGACGAGCGAGCCGCGCTCGCGCGAGGCGAGGTCGACGCGCCGCACGGCGACGGTGGTCATCTCGCAGCCGCCGGCGTCGAGCGCTCTGCGGTTCTCTTCGAACGAGCGAAACTTGCCCGAGCCGATGATCAGCCGCGAACGCAGCTCGAGATCGCCCAGTCGCCAGGTCGCAGTCATGCTCCGCCTCCGACCGCGTGAATCACTTCGACCTTGTCGCCATCGCGGATCCAGACCTCCGCGAAGCGCGACTTCGGCACGACCTCGGCGTTGATCGCGACCGCGACCCGGCGCTGTGCGAGCTCGAAGCTCTGCAGCAGCTCCAGGACCGTGAGGGGCGCTCGGGTCGAGTGAGACTCGCCGTTCAGCACGTAGTCCACGCGCGGGACGTTAGCCGAAAGCTCCCCTAGATTGAAGCGCGTGGGGGAGGACGCCGAGCGCGAGGCCCGCCGCCGGGCCTGGGCCGAGATCGACCTCGGCGCGCTCGCGCGCAACTTCCGCGCGATCCGCGCGCGCGCCGTCGGCAAGCGCGTGATCGCCGTCGTGAAAGCCAACGGCTACGGGCACGGGGCGGTGTTGGTCTCGCGCGCGCTCGCCGACGCGGGCTGCGACGCGTTCGCGGTGATCAGCGTCGACGAAGGCGCCGAGCTGCGCGCCGCCGGCATTCGCGCGCCGATCCTGGTGCTCGGCGGCGCACTCACGCCCGCCGAGGCCGAGCGCGCGCTCGCGCTCGACCTCGAGCCGGTCGTCTCGCGGATCGAGGTCATCGACTGGCTCGAGGCCGCGGCCGCGCGCGCCGGGCGCGAGCTGCGCTTCCAGCTCGAGCTCGACACTGGAATGGGTCGACTCGGCGTGCTGCCCGGCGAGCTCGTACAGGTGCTGGCGCGCGTCGCGCGCGCCGAGCGGCTGCGCCTCACCGGCGTGATGAGTCACTTGGCCTGCGCCGACGACGCGGCCTCACCGCAGACGGAGCGCCAGCGCACGCTCTTCGGCGAGCTCGTCGCGCAGGTCCGCGCGGCGGGCTTCGCGCCGGCCTGGATCCACATGGACAACTCCGCGGGCATCGCGCGCGGAACCACGCGCGGCACCGACGCGGTGCGCCCGGGCATTTCGCTCTACGGCGTCGACCCGACGCTCGAGGGCGGGCACGCGCTCGAGCCGGTGATGAGTCTCTGCGCGCGCGTCGCGCATGCGAAGACGGTCGAAGCGGGTACCCCGATCGGTTACGCGGGGGCGTTCCGCGCGGCCGAGCGCACGCGCATCCTCACGCTCGCGATCGGCTACGCCGACGGGCTGCCGCGCGCGGCGGGAAACCGCGTCTCGGTCGGCGTGCGCGGCCGGCGCGCGCCGCTCGTCGGCCGTGTCTCGTGCGACCTCGCGACCGCCGCGCTTCCCGCCGACGACGCGAGCGCGCCGGGCGACGCCGCGCTGATCTTCGGCCGCCGCGACGGGCTCGAAGTTCCCGTGGAGGAGCTCGCGCGCGCGGTCGGCACGATCTCGTACGAGGTGCTCGTGCGCATCGGCCCTCGCGTTCCGCGACTCGCTACTTGACCGCGCGCGCGGCCGAGCGTAAATCCGGCGGCGCGGGGGAGGGCGGCATGCGCGTCTTGGTCTTGGGCTCCGGAGGTCGCGAGCACGCGCTCGCCTGGGCGATTCGGCGCAGCCCGCTCGTCGACGAAGTCGTGTGCGCGCCCGGCAGCGACGGGATCGCGCTCGACGCCCGCGTGCGCGCCGTCGACCCGTTCGACGCGCGCGCCGTGCTCGAGCTCGTGAAGCGCGAGAGTGTCTCGCTCGTCGTCATCGGTCCCGAGGACCTGCTCGCCGCGGGAATCGCCGACCGACTCATGGACGAGGGGGTTTCGGTCTTCGGTCCGCGCGCCGCAGCCGCGCAGCTCGAGTCGAGCAAGCGCTTCGCGAAGGAGTTCATGGCGCGGCACGGAATTCCGACCGCCGCGCACGCGAGCTTCGACGCGGCCGGCGCCGCGGAGTCACACGCGCGCGCGCTGGCCGGGCCGTGCGTGGTGAAGGCGGACGGGCTCGCGGCAGGGAAGGGCGTGGTCGTCTGCGACGACGCTCCGGCGGCGCTGGCGGCGATCCGCGAGATCATGCGCGAGCGCCGCTTCGGCGCGGCGGGCGAGTCGATCGTGATCGAAGAGCGACTCACGGGTCAGGAGGCCAGCTTCTACGCGCTCTGCGACGGCGAGCGCTTCGCGGTGCTCGGCCACGCGCAGGACCACAAGCGCGCGCTCGACGGCGACCGCGGCGAGAACACCGGGGGTGTCGGGGCGTACGCGCCAGCCGCGGTGATCGACGCGGCGCTCGAGCGCGAGATCGTCGCGCACATCGTGAAGCCCACCGTCGACGGCATGCGCGCGGAGGGGCGGCCGTTCCGCGGCGCGCTCTTCGTCGGGCTGATGATCCACGAGCGCAAGCCATTCGTGATCGAGTACAACGCGCGCTTCGGCGACCCCGAGACACAGCCGCTGCTGTTCCGGCTCGAGTCGGACCTCGTGCCGCTGTTGGTCGGCGCCGCCGAAGGTCGCCTGCCCGCGGAGTCACCCGCGCTGCGCGGCGGCGACCCGGCGGTTTGCGTCGTGATGACCAGCGAGGGCTACCCGCGCAGCTTCGCGACGGGCTGCGCGATCGCGGGCCTGGACGAGATCGCCGGCCTCGCCGACGCCAAAGTGTTTCACTCCGGCACCCGCCGCAGCGCGAGCGGCGGCTGGGAGACTGCCGGCGGGCGCGTGCTGGGAGTGACTGCGCGCGGGCGCGATCTCGCCGCCGCGCGGGCGCGCGCCTACGAGCTGGTGCGGCGCATCCGCTTCGAGGGCGCGCGCTGGCGCAGCGACATTGCGGCCCACGCGATCGCGGCCGGGCGCGGTTGATCGTCTCGCTGGCCGACGCCATTGCGCGGCTCGCGCAGGGCGAGCTCGTCGCGTACCCGACCGAGACCGTCTACGCGTTGGGCGCCGATCCGCTCCAGCCGCGGGCCCTCGCGCGCCTGCTGCGGGCGAAGGGGCGCGCGGCGGAGAGAGGCCTCTCGCTGCTGGTCGCCGACACGGCGGCACTGGCGCGCATCGCGCGGCCGCTGCCGGCGGCGGCCGCGCGGCTGGCCGCGCGCTTCTGGCCCGGGCCACTCACGCTGGTGGTTCCGGTAACGGATCCCGTGTTCGCCGAGGTCTCCACACAATTCGGTGTCGGATTCCGCTGCTCGCCGCAGCCGAGCGCCGCGGCGCTCGCGCGCGCCTCCGCCCATCCGGTCGTGTCGACCAGCTGCAACAAGAGCGCCCAGCCGCCGTGCGCCAACGCGCGCGAGGTCGAGGCGTGCTTCGGCCCCGAGCTCGCCGTACTCGGGGGCGAGCCGGCCTCCGGCGGCGCGCCCTCGGCGGTGGTCTCGGTGACCGCGGCCGGAGAGCTGCGCCTGCTGAGGGCGGGCGCGCTCGGCATCGACGAGCTGCGCGACGCGGCCGGCGGCGGCTGACCCTCCCCCAGCGGCCCGTGTGACTCAGAGCGGTCCGATGCGCAGCCGCAGCTCGCTCGGCGCGCCGGCGCCGAGCGCCGCCCGCAGGCGCGCGAAGATGCGCGGCTTCTCGAGCTGGAGGCGCTGCATCCAGGCGGAGTCGCGCACGCGCGCGTGGATCACGCCGTTGCGCACGCCGTCGGGCCGGCAGTGAGCGCGGAATTCGGGACCCAGCGCTTCGTCCCAGGCGCGGATCACCTGGACCGCCTGCGCCGTCGAGCCCAGGCCGACCTCCTCGAGCAGCTTGGGCAGGAGCGCGGCCAGCGACTCGCTCGGGCCGCGCCGGCGCCCCGGGGCGCTGCGCAGCGGGGAGGGTCTGCGGGTTTCCGGTCGCTCCACCTCTGCATCGTAACCGACGTGCTACGCTCGCCGCCCGAAATGCCGAAGCGCAAGACGACCACGCTGCGCTGCGACTTTTGCGGCGCCGAGAGCGAGCGGGTTCGCCGCGTCGCCCTCGACCAAGGCTACGACCGCCTCGGTCAGCGACACGTGGTGCGCTACGCGTGTGACGAGTGTTCGCGCAGCAAAGACGCCGCGCGCGCGAACGCCGTTGACTCGAGCCGCGAGCCCTTATAGCTTCGCCGCCTCGCTCGGCGAGCCCGGTTGGGCGGGCCGCCGGAAGGATGCCATATGGTCAAAGTTCGCCTTTATCGCACCGGCGCGCGCGGCAAGCCGTCCTACCGCATCGTCGTGATGGACCAGCGCAAGAAACGCCAGGGGCGAGTGCTCGAGCTGCTCGGCACCTACGACCCTCGCGGAACCGGCGGAATCCAGTACTCGGAAGGCGCGCTCGCGAAGTGGGTCGAGAAGGGCGCCCAGGTCTCCGACACCGTCGCGACCCTGATCAAGCGCCACAAGCGCTCGGCCGCGGCCTCGGCGAGCGCCTAGGAGATCCGGTGAAGGAGCTCGTCGAGTTCATCGCGCGCACCTTGGCCGACGAGCCGGAAGAGGTCGAGGTTCACGCGGCGGAAGATCACGTGATCGAGCTGCGCCTCGCGCCGGAGGACGTCGGGAAGGTGATCGGGCGGCGCGGCAAGACCGCGAAGGCGATCCGCACCCTGTTGGCTGCGGCCGGAGACGGCTGGGACGTCGACATCGCCGGTCACGGCGAGGACGAAGACGAAGACTACGAGGACGACGACGAGGAAAACCGGGAGTGAGACGTGGCGGCGAGTCGAGGAGCGAACCAGACCGCAGCGCCGGAAGGGCGCGCGGATCGCGACTGGGTCGAGCTCGGCCGAGTGCTGCGTCCCCACGGGCTCGCGGGCTGTCTGCTCGTCGGCCTGCATAGCGACGACCCTTCCAACCTGATCGCGGCCGAGACCCTGCGGCTGGCGGGCGACCCCGGAACGATTCCGTTCCGCGTCGCGAGCGCGGAGTCGGCTGGCGCGGGGCCGGGCGGCCGCGCGCGCGTCCGCCTGTCACTGGTCGGCCTCGACACGCGGGACCGCGCCAAGCCCTTCGTCGGCTCCGGAGTGATGATTCCAGCGGTCGATCTCGCGGCGCTCCCCGAGGGCGAGTTCTACTGGCGCGACCTGATCGGGCTTCAGGCGCTCGCGGGGGACGGAAGCTGGCTCGGAGTCCTGGCGGAGATTCTTCCGACCGCTGCCGCGGACGTCCTCGTGATCCGCCGCGACGGACCCGACCTGCTGCTGCCCGTGACCGAGCGGCTGATCGCGCGGCTCGACCGCGAGCGCGGGGAGCTCTGGCTCGACCCTCCTGACGAGCTGCTGGCGGAGGAGCCGCGATGAGCCGCGGACCGCGCATCGACATCGTCACGATCTTCCCCGAGCTGGTCGAGCACTTCCTCTCCGGCTCGCTGCTGGGCGCGGCTCGCCGCGAAGGCACGGTCGACGTTCGCGTGACCGACCTGCGCAGCTTCGCGACCGACCGGCACCACAGCGTCGACGACTCGCCCTACGGCGGCGGCGACGGCATGGTGCTGTGCTGCGAGCCGGTGGTCGCCGCGGTGGAAGCGATCGCCGAGCCGGGCGCGCGCGTGCTGGCGCTGTGTCCGCGCGGTCGCCGCTTCGCTCAGCCGCTCGCGCGCGAGCTGGCGGGCGAGCGCCAGATCGTCCTGCTGGCCGGTCGCTACGCCGGCTTTGACGACCGAATTTTCGCGCTCACGGGTGCAGAGCCGCTCTCGATCGGGGACTATGTGCTCGCGGGGGGAGAGCTCGCGGCATTGGTCGTGGCGGAGGCAGTCACCCGGCTGATCGCGGGAGTCGTGGGAAATCCGATTTCCGCGCAGGCGGACTCGTTCTCCGCCGGCGCGCTCGAGCATCCGCTGTTCACGCGGCCGCGCGAGTTCCGAGGCCTGTCCGTACCCGACGTCCTGCTCTCCGGCGACCACGCCGAGATCGCGCGCTGGCGCGAGAGCGAAGCCGAGCGAGTCACGCGCGAGCGACGCCCAGACCTTCTCGTATCGAATGGAGTGAAGCGATGAGACAGTTTTCGAAGCTCGACACGCCGCAGCGCACCGACCTGCCGGACTTCCGCGCCGGCGACACCGTCCGCGTGCACGTGCGCATCCTGGAGGGCGACAAGGAGCGCGTTCAGGTCTTCGAGGGCGTCGTTCTGCAGCGCCGGCGCGCGGGCGCGTCGAGCAGCTTCGTCGTGCGCAAGGTCTCCTACGGCGTCGGTGTCGAGCGCATCTTTCCGCTCCACTCGCCGGCGATCGCGAAGATCGAGCTGAAGGCGCGCGGCCGCGTGCGCCGCGCGCGACTCACCTACCTGCGCGATCTCTCCGGCAAGGCGGCTCGCATCAAGGAGCGGGAGGTCCATACCGCCGAGGGCGCGGCGGCGGGCGAGCCGGCCGCCAAGGAAGGACCGCCGCCCGAAGCATGAGGATCCACGGGGTCCACCTTCGCGGCCTTTCGGCACCGGCGGGGGATCATCCGCTCGGCCTCGACCCCGGCTACACCGTCGTGTGTCTGCGGGACGCGGCGTCGGCGCGCGGCTTCATCGAGCTGATCCAGGCTCTGCTGTACCCCGGAACCGAGGAGATCGCGCGGCGCGACTCGCGCGGCCGCGCCGTGCTGTCGCTCGCGCTGCGCAGCGACGCGTACGTGATCGCGGCGGACTTCGCGCGCCAGCGCGTCAGTCTCGGCCGGCAGGAGGCGCGCGACGGTGGCTACCACGCGCTGTCGAGCGACGCGCGCGAGATCGAGGAATACGGGCTCGCGGTGGGGCTGCCGCCGCCCGCGGACTTCCGCCGCCTGCAGACTTGCGGCCTGGCCGGGGCCGGCGGCGACGAGCTGCTGCCCGTGCGGCGCCGCGAGCGCGCCCGTCCGGCGGCTCCGGCGGCGGCTCCGCGACCGGTCAGTGACTCCGTCGGGCGCAGTGCGGAGCGCACGCGTCTCTTGGCGCAACACGAGGAGCGGACGCTCGCGCTCGCGCAGGAGCGCGCGAAGCGCGAGGCGGCTCTCGAGCACGCGCTCGCCGCGGCGCGCAGCGGGCGGGTGCGCGGCGAGGCGCGCATTCAGGAGCTCCGGGCTGCGGAGTCCGAGTACACGGCGCTCGAGCGCGAGCACAAGAACACGCTCGCCGAGCTCGAGAAGAACGCCCCGCTCGCCGAGGTCGTCGAGGACTTCGACGCCCGCATGACTCACTTCCGGGCGCTGGCCGCGAGCCGCGAGACGGAGCGCCAGGCGATCGACGAGACGCGAGCCGAGGTTCTCGCCGAACGCTCGCGGCTGCGCGGCGCACCGCGCCGTCAGGTCGTGCCGGTCGCACTGGGGATCGCGCTCGGCGCCGCCGGAGCGGCTGCCGGCGCGGTCGGGGTTCCGATCGGCTACGCGCTCGCGGCGTTCGGCGTCGCGGCGCTGCTCGGGTCACTCCTCATGGCACGCGCGGCGCGCAGTCAGCTCGCGCGCTCGGAGGCGCTGCTCGCGGCGCTGCGCGTGCGCGAGCGCGGCTCGGAGCGCCGCTTCGAGACCGAGGGCGCGCAGATCCGCGGGCTGCTGATCGCCCTCGGGCTGGACTCGGTCGACGCGCTGTGCGCGGCGGCGACTCAATACGCGGAGCTCGGCGAGCGCGCCGAGGTCGAGAAGCGCCGGCTCGCCGAGCTCGCGGAACGCCACAACGCGTCGGCGCGCAGCGAGCTCGCGGCGCTCGAGCGCGAGCGCGGTCAAGGCGATGCGGTCGCAGCGGTGCGCGCGGCGCGCGACGCCCTGCTCGCGCTGCCTGCCGAGATCCCCATGCCCGAGCTCCCGGTGGTGCCGCCGGACGAGGGCGCGGGCGCGGCGGGGGATACGGCGGTCGAGCTCGACGAGAAGGAGGAAGCCGCCGAAGACACGCCGCGCGATCCGGTCCGCGACGACGAAGCGGACCAGGCCGGCCCGGGAGCCCTGGTCGAGGCGGCCGCGCGGCTCCTCGGCCGCAGCGAGACGGAGATCCGCGCGCGGCTGGCGCCCGCGCTGCCGGTGTATCTGCGCGCGCTCACGGCGGGCACCTTCACGAACGCGCGGCGCGCCGACGACGGCGGCTGGGTGCTGCGCGGCGCCGCGCGCGCCGAGCAGCCGGTCTCGGCGCGGCCGGACCGCCAGCGGGCGCGGGTGTGCCTCGCCCTGCAGCTGGCGCTGCTGGAGGCGCTCGCGGGCGAGCGGCGCGTGCCGCTGCTGGTCGGCCCGCAGCTGCCGATCCGCACTGACTCCGAGGCGCGCGCGGTCGGCCGCGCTCTGAAGCGCCTGTCGGCGGTCGTCCAGGTCGTGCAGGCCTGTTCCGGCGACTCGCCTTTCGCCGAGCACGCCGGCAAGTGTCTGTCGATCTAGCGCAGCAGGCGCGCCCGTCACTCGACCGAGAAGGCGTCGCGAACGTGCGTGATTCTGGGCGGGTCACAGCTGGCGTCGATGGCGACCACGTCGAAGCGCACGCGCGCCGCGCGCGGCAGCCCGCCGCGCGCGAGCAGCTCGGCGGCGGCGGCGGCGATGCGGCGCCGCTTGCGCGCGTCGACGGACTCCTCGGCGCTGCCGAAGCGCGCGCTGCTCCGCAGGCGCACTTCGACAAACACGAGCGCACCGCGCTCCAGCGCGACGAGGTCGAGCTCGGCGTGACGCAGGTGCACGTT
Source organism: Myxococcota bacterium (assembly GCA_044450765.1). GTDB lineage: Bacteria > Myxococcota_A > UBA9160 > SZUA-336 > SZUA-336 > VGRW01. The sequence goes on from JBIOJK010000004.1 coordinate 40,112, forward strand.
GCGCGCGACGATGCGGAAGCCCTGGCGGGTCAGATGGCGCTCGGCCAGGTCTTCACCCCAGCGTCCGAGCGCGCGCGTATCGCGCTGCTTCATCTCGCGGCCTCGCAGCCAGGGGTGAGGCGCGGTGAGTGACACCACGGTAGGGGACGCGCGCGGAACCGTCTATCTGGTGGCCACCCCGATCGGCAATCTGGACGATCTCTCGCCGCGCGCCGTGCGCGTGCTGCGCGAGGTCGAGCTGATCGCTTGCGAGGACACGCGCCACACCGCGCTGCTCTGCCAGCGCTTCGAGATCGCGACCGCGCGCGTCTCGCTGCACGCGCACAATGAAGCGCGCCGCGTTCCGGAGCTCCTGGCGCGGCTCGCGCGCGGTGCAGCGATCGCGCTGGTCTCCGACGCGGGCACGCCGCTGATCTCCGATCCCGGCGAGCGACTGGTGCGTGCCGCGATCGCGGCGGGCGCCGCGCTGGTGCCGCTGCCCGGGCCTTCGGCGCTGCTCGCGGCGCTGGTCGCCAGCGGCTTCGCGACCCGGCCGTTCGCGTTCGCCGGCTTTCTGCCCCGGCGCGGTGCACATCGGGCGCGCGAGATCGCCGCGCTGGCGGCCTTCCCGGGCACGCTCGTCCTCTACGAGGCGCCGAACCGCGCGGCCGCGACGCTCACCGAGCTGCGCGCCGCCCTCGGCCCGCGGCGGGTCGCCCTCGCCCGCGAGCTCACGAAGCGCCACGAGACGATCCTGCGCGGCGTGCTCGGCGAGCTCGAGCTCGACGATCCGCGCGGCGAGCTGACGGTGGTGATCGAAGGGCCGAGTGAGTCGTCGGCGAGTGAGTCAGCTTCGGAGGCCGAGATCACCGCCGAGCTCGCGCGCCTGCGCGCCGACGGTCACTCGGCGCGCGACACGGCGCGCGCGCTCGCGGCGCGCTTCGGGCTGTCGCGGCGCGATGCCTACGCGCGCGTCCTCGCGAACGGGGTCGGACCGGGCTAAATCGCCTCGCCGGCGACGAGGCGCGCGGCCTGCGCCTCGTCGATCACGCGCACGCCGAGCTCGCGGGCCTTCTCGAGCTTCGAGCCCGCGTTCTCGCCCGCGAGCAGGAAGTCGGTCTTCTTCGAGACCGAGCCGGTCACTTTGCCACCGGCCGCCTCCACGCGCGATTTCCAGGTCGAGCGGGGTTCGGCCAGCGTGCCAGTGATCACGAGCGTCTTGCCGGCCAGCGCGTCGCTCCGCGCGAGCTCGACCGCCGGCCCGCTCGAGAGGCGCAGGATTCCGCGCAGGCGCTCGAGCTCGGCGCGGTTCTGCGGATCGTCCAGCCAATCGCGGACGGTGCGCGCGATCGTCGGGCCGATCTCGTCGACGGCCTCGATCTCTTCGACCGGCGCGGCCAGCAGGCGGTCCAGATCGGGGAACGACTGCGCGAGCACCGCCGCGCCGCGCTCGCCGACGTGCCGGATGCCGAGCGCGTACAGGAAGCGGGAGAGTGATACGTCCTTCGCCCGCTCGAGCGCGGCGACGAGATTCTGCGCCGACTTCTCGCCCAGACGGTCGAGCTCGGCCAGCTCCTCCGCGCGCAGCGAGAACAGGTCGGACGGCCGCCGCACGCGCTTCGCTGCCAGCAGCTGGTCGATGCGCTGCTCACCGAGACCGTCGACGTCGAGCGCGTCGCGGCTCGCGAAGTGGCGCAGGACTTCGCGGACCTGCACCGGACACTCGAGGTTCGGACAGCGCAGCGCGACCTCGCCCTCGGCGCGCAGCGCGCGGGTTCCGCACACCGGACAGGCTTCCGGCAGGCGAAACGGAGCGGTGTGTGGCGGCCGCTTCTCGCGCACCACCTTCACGATCTTCGGGATCACGTCGCCCGCGCGCTCGACGAAGACGGTGTCTCCGACGCGCACGTCGAGTCGGTCTACCTCGTCCTGGTTGTGCAGGCCCGCGTGAGTCACCGTGACTCCGCCGATCTGGACCGGCTCGAGCACCGCCACCGGCGTCAGCGCCCCGGTGCGGCCGACGGAGGTCTCGATCGCCCGCACCCGCGTCGTCTCCTGCCGCGGCGGGAACTTCACGGCCACGGCCCAGCGCGGCGTGCGGTTCAGCGCGCCGAGCCGCTCGCGCAGCGCCAGGTCGTCCACCTTCACGACCGCGCCGTCGATCTCGTAGGGCAGTGCGTCGCGGCTGTCGCGCAGCCGCTCGTAGTAGGCCTGCGCCGCCTCGATGCCGCCTGCGGCGATCAGACTCGCGTCGACGCGGAAGCCGAGCTCGGCGAGCCGCTCGAGCAGCTTCGAGTGAGTCGCCACGCCGAGCTCCGACTCCCCCAGGCCGACGCCGTACACGAACAGCTCGAGCGGGCGCGCCGCGGCGACCTTCGGGTCGAGCTGGCGCAGGGTGCCCGCGGTCGAGTTGCGCGGGTTGGCGAACAGCTCGAGCCCCAGCGCGGCGCGCTCCTGGTTCAGCCGCGCGAACGCCGCCCGCCTCATCAGCACCTCGCCGCGGACCTCGAGCACGTCTGGAGCGCCGCCACCGGCGAGCTTCAGCGGCAGCGTGCGGACGGTGCGCAAGTTGTGAGTCACGTCCTCGCCGCGCCGGCCGTCGCCGCGAGTCGCGCCCAGCGCGAACACGCCCCGCTCGTAGCGCAGAGTGACTGCCACGCCGTCGTACTTCGGCTCGGCGGTGTAGGCCATCGGCTCGGCGCGGCCCAGATACTTGCGGACCCGCGCGTCGAAGCCCGCGAGGTCGTCCGCCGAGAACGCGTTGTCCAACGACAGCATCGGCACCGCGTGCTCGACCGCCCGGAAGCCCGCGGCGGGCGCGCCGCCGACCCGCTGCGTCGGAGAGTCCGGGGTCACCCACTCGGGGTGCTCGGCCTCGATCGCCTGCGCCTCGCGGAACAGGCGGTCGTACTCCGCGTCGGAGATCAGCGGCGAGTCGAGCTCGTGGTATTGCCGGCCGTGCAGCTCGAGCGCGCGCCGCAGCTCGGTCAGCCGCTTCCGGTCCTTCTCGTCTGCGCGCGCCACGGCGCGCTCGATCATGACACGACGCTCGGTGACGTTCCCGCCCGCCGGGCGACGCGGCGAGTTCAGATCGCCGGAATCGGTGGGTAGAGAAGGTTCACTCTTGGGTAAGCTGGTGCCGAAGAGGATCGGGATGGAAGCGGACGCGGCACTGGTTTGCCCGGAAGAGTGGGCGGAGCTGCTGGAGACCCTCGAGCAGGGGGTGGTGCGGATCGCGGACGGCCGCGTCGCGGCCGTCAACGGCGCCTTCGGCCGCTTGGCGGGCCTGCCTGCGGTCGAGCTCGCCGGCCGCGAGGTCGCCGAGCTGTTCGCGGACGCCGGCGACCGGCCGCTCGCGGAGCTCGAGCCCGGTGACGGCTTCGCGCTGCGCGACCTCCAGGGGCGGCTGCGGCCGATCTCGCTGCGCCGGGTCTCGGACGTCCTGTGGCTGGTGGTCGACCGCGAGCGCGAGAGCCGACTCGAGCGCGAGATCTGGCGCCTGGCGAGCGAGCAGCGCTCCCTGGCGGGGCGGTCGACGGACACGCCGCTCGGCGGTGAACAGATCGGCATGATCGAGCACGAGATCCGGACCGCGGTCACCGCGGTCCGCGGCTATCTGCGCTGGCTCGGCAGCGAGGTCGACCGGCTGCTCGAGCCCGAGCACTGGACCTTCGTGCGCGAGGCGCGGCGCGCGATCGAGCGCGTCGGCCCGCTGCTCGACAACTTGCTCGAGCTGGCGCGCAGCGGCGAGCCGCTGCCGAGCGCTCGCAAGCCAATCCGCCTGCGCGACGTGCTGGAGCTCGCGCTGCGCACCGCGCGGCCGCTGCTCGCCGACCGCGGCGTGAAGGTCGAGTGCGAGTTCGGCGCCTCGCCCGACGCGCTGCTCGGCGATCCGGAGCGACTCGAGCAGGTGTTCGTGAACCTGCTCGCGAACGCGGCGGCCTTCTCGCCCGAGGGCGCCTGCGTTCGGATCGCCTCCGACTCCGCCGAGCTCGAGGGCGGCTCGGTCTTGCAGGTCGCGATCAGCGACCAGGGTCCCGGGATCGCGCGCGCCGACGCGGGGCGCGTGTTCCGCCCGTTCGTGCGCGGTCCGCGGCCCGCCGGCGCGAGCTCGTCGGGTGTCGGGCTCGGGCTCGCGATCTGCGTGCGCATCCTCGAGGCGCACGGCGGTCGCATCGAGGCGGTGCCGGATCTCGGCTACGGCCTGTTCCGAGTGACATTGCCGAGCGGCGGCAAGACGGAGAGTGAGTGATGGGCCGAGCAGGAGCTCCGCGCACGGTGCCGCAGCGGAAGACGATTCTCGTCGTCGACGACGCGGAGGTGATTCGCACCTACCTGAAGAATCTCCTGCCGATGAAGGGCTACGACGTCCTGCTGGCAGAGGACGGCCTGAAGGCGATGGAGCTGCTGAACGGCGGCGCGCGGCCCGACGTGGTCGTGCTCGACGTGATGATGCCCGGCATCGACGGGATCGAGACACTGCGCCGGATCAAGCAGCTGATGCCCGAGGCCCCGGTCATCATGCTGTCCGTCGTCGGAAAGGCCGGCACCGTCGTCGACGCCATGAACCTCGGCGCGGCCGACTACATCAACAAGCCCTTCGAGGAAGAAGAGCTCGAGATCGCGCTGAAGAAGGTGCTCGAGATCGAGAACCTGAAGGGCGACCGCGACGATCTCCGCGACCGCCTGCGCGAAGTCGAGGCGCGCGAGCGCACGGGCTTCCTGTGGGCGTCCGACAAGATGACCCGCATCAAGGAGATCCTGGAGCAGGTCTCCGACGCCGACGTCACGATCCTGATCCACGGCGAGAGCGGCGTCGGCAAGGAAGTCGTCGCCCGCACGACTCACGATCTCTCCAATCGCCGTGAGAACCGCTTCGTGAAGGTGAACTGCGCGGCGCTGCCCGAGGAGCTGCTCGAGAGCGAGCTGTTCGGCTACGAGCGCGGCGCGTTCACCGGCGCCTCCTCGCGCAAGGCCGGCAAGTTCGAGGTTGCGAGCGGCGGCACGATGTTCCTCGACGAGATCGGTGAGATGAGCCCGAAGCTCCAGGCCAAGCTGCTGCAGGTGCTGCAGGACGGCGAGTTCTCGCGGCTCGGCGGGGACGTCGACGTGCACGTCGACGTGCGGGTGCTCGCGGCGACCAATCGCAACCTCGAGGAGATGGTGCGCAAGGGCGCCTTCCGCGAGGACCTCTACTACCGGCTGAACGTGGTGAACGTCTGGATCCCGCCGCTGCGCGAGCGCCGCGAGGAGATCCCGGTTCTCGTCGACCATTTCCGGCAGCTCTACAGCGCGAAGTACGGCCGCGAGCTGGGCGGGGTCTCCGAGCGGCTGATGCGCGGCTTCCTCGACTACGGCTGGCCCGGGAACGTGCGCGAGCTCGAGAACATGGTGAAGCGGATCGTCGTCCTACAGAGCGAGGATGCGATCGCAGAAGAGATCTTCGGGGCGGCGACTTCGCTCGGCCGTGCGGCGTCAGCCCCGGCGCGGGTCGAGGCCGCTTCGGAGGCCGAGGCGGCTGTGGCCGCCTCCGGCTCCGTATCGCTGCGCGATATCGGCAAGAAGGCCGCCCGGGACGCCGAGCGCGAGGCGCTCAAGCGCGTCCTCTACCAGACCAACTGGAACCGCAAGAAGGCCGCCCGGATCCTGGAGGTCTCGTACAAGACCCTGCTCCAGAAGATCAAGGAGTGCGGCCTGGGCGAGTGAGCGCGCGCCGTTCTTCGCGGAAAAGTCTCTCGGTTCACGCGCGCTTCCCGTAATATGTAGTCGGCTTCACACCGGACCCTTGTGCCGGGCTCCGAGGCGGCGGGAGAGCCTTGGCACGCTTGTGGCATGATGTCCGCCCGAGCCGACCCCGGCATGCAAGCCGCGGTGTATCTGCGCGTCGGCCATCGCGAGCGCGCGCAGCGCCGACTATAAGGGCAAGTGGATGACCGCGAGAGACCTGCGCAGCGAAGCGGGCGTAAGCCTCGGTGACCTCTACGGCGTGTTCCGCCGCCGCATGTGGTGGTTCCTCGCGCCGACGGGAATCGGGCTTCTCATCTCGGGCGTGCTCGCGCTCGCGCTGCCGCCCGAGTACGAAGCCGTCGCGACCGTCACGGTCGAGCCGCAGGTCATTCCCGACTCGCTCGCGCCAACGACGATCGCCTCGAAGACCGAGACCCGCTACGAGAATCTGAAGCTCCAGCTGCTCGCGCGCGACAGCCTGTCGAGCGTGATCAGTGACTTCAAGCTCTTCGAGGGAGACACGGGCTCGCGCGAAGACCAGGTCGAGACGCTGCGCAAGGAGATCTCGCTCGACCCGCTGCCGCCCGCGATCGTCGACCCGCGCAAGCCGATCGAGCTCAACTCGTTCAAGATCTCCTTCCGCCACCGCAATCCGAAGACGGCGGCGGAGGTCGCGAACCGCCTCGCGCGCGACTTCATCTCCGCGAACCTGCGCGACCGCACCAGCCTCGCGGAAGGCACGATGGAGTTCTTCGACCAGCAGCTGCAGAAGGCGCGCGCGGATCTCGCCGACATCGCCCGCCAGGTGAGTGACTACAAGGAGAACTACCAGGGCGAGCTGCCCGAGCAGCTGCAGCTGAACCGCGACCGCCTCGAGCGCAACCGCATCGACCTCGCGGCGACCGAGTCGAAGGCCGAGGCCGCGAAGGACCAGGTGCGCCTGATCACGCAGCAGATCCAGGAGTACCGAACCGCCTCGGCGACGGACTCGACCGATCCGTCGATGCGCAAGCGCGCGCTCGAGCTGCAGCTGAACCAGCTGGTCTCGTCCGGCAAGACCGAGAAGCACCCCGACGTCGTGCACACGCGCGCGGAGATGGCGTCTCTCGACGAGCTGATTGCCTCGAAGGCCGACGAGCCCGCGACTTCGACGCGCGAAGAGATCTCGATGCGCGACAAGCTGCGCGACAACCAGGTCGACGAGAGCGTGTTGTCGGGCGAGATCGAGCGGCTCAAGGCGGACATCGCGGAGTACGAGCAGCGCATCGAGAACACGCCGCGCCGCGCCGCCGAGCTCGACCACCTCGAGTCACAGTACAAGAACGTCACCGAGGCGATCCGCACCCTGCAGCTGAAGCAGGTCGACGCGGAGATCGGCCGCACGATCGAGACGAACAACAAGGGCGAGCGCTTCCGGGTCGTGGAATCCGCGGAGCTGCCGACCTCGCCCATCAGCCCGAATCGCCCGGTCTGGTTCATCGCGGGCACCTTGCTCGGCATGATGCTCGGGGTCGGACTGCTGGTCGTGCGCGAGATGAGCGACGAGAGCTTCCACAGCGTGGCGGACCTGCAGACCGCGCTCGGCCTGCCGGTGCTCGCGGCGGTGCCCGAGCTCGCGGCGGAGACCGCGCCCAAGCGCTCGTTCCTGCGCTTCCCGCGCATCGGGGCGGCGCGTGTATAACGCCTTCTTCGGATTCGACGCCGATCCGTTCCGGGTCAACCCGGATCCGCGCTTCCTCTTCATGTCGGAGAGCCATGCGGAGGCGCTCGCGACGCTCATCTACGCGGTGCAGGAGCGGAAGGGCTTCATCACGCTGACAGGCGAGGTCGGCACCGGCAAGACCACGATCCTGAACGCACTCCTGAAGAAGCTCGGCCCCGCGGTGCAGACCGCGTACATCTTCAACACGTCGCTCGGCGTGGAAGACCTGTTCGCGGCGCTCTTCGAGGAGCTGGAGCTCGACTGGGTCGAGCCGTTCCGCAAGATCGCGGCGCTCTCGCGCCTGAATCACCACCTGATCCGGCGACTCACCGACGGCCAGCAGACGCTCCTCGTCATCGACGAGGCGCAGAACCTGTCGGACGCGATGCTCGAAGAAGTCCGCATGCTCTCGAACCTCGAGACCCCGCAGTCGAAGCTGCTGCAGATCATGCTGGTCGGGCAGCCCGAGCTGGCCGACAAGCTCTCGCGGCCCGCGCTGCGCCAGCTCCGGCAGCGCGTCGAGCTGCGCCACGACATCCGCCCGCTGCGCGCGGACGAGACCGCGTCGTACATCCGCGAGCGCCTGCTGGTCGCGGGTCACCCACGGGGAGAGGTGTTCACCCCCTCGGCGGAGCGCGCCGTGTACCGCTTCGCGCGCGGCATCCCGCGCGTGATCAACGTGCTCTGCGACAACGCGCTGATCGCGGCGTTCGCGCGCGAGTCACAGCGCGTCTCGGCGCAGATGGTCGAGCTGGCTGCTTCCGACCTCGGGCTCTCCGCGAGCCCGGGAGATCCGCATTTCGTACGCGAGCGAAGCGAACCCGAGCGGAGGGCTCGGGCCGGCTGGCTGCGCCGCCTCTGGCGAAGAGGCGACGCCGGGCCACAGCCGGAGCTGTAGCGCAGGAGGTCCGAAGGCATGGGAAAGATCCACGATGCTCTTCAGCGCGCCGAGGCTCTGCGCCGCGGCGGCGGCGATGCCGCTGCGCCCGAGCTCTCGCCGCGCGAGAGGAGCGCCCCGGAGACGAGTGACTCCGGCCCGGCTGCGCCCGGCTGGCGCGCGCGCTGGACGGCCGCGGTCTCGCGCAAGCGGCCGAGCTCGCGCTCGCGCGGTGCGGTGATCACGGGCGGCATGGATTCTCCGTACTCCGAGGAATACCGCACGCTGCGCGCGCGGATTCAGTCACTGCGCCGGACGCGCGAGCTGCGCAGCATTGTCGTGAGCTCGACGCGCCCCAGCGAGGGAAAGACCACCACCGCCGTCAACCTCGCGCTCTCGTTCGGACTCGAGCGAGAGAACTCCGTGTGTCTGGTCGACGCGGATCTGCGCACCCCGCGCGTGCACAAGGCGTTCGCCGGGCTCGGCGTCGTCGGACTCGCAGAGGTGCTCGAGGGCGACGCGAAGCTCGAAGAGGCGCTGGTTCCGGTGCCCGACACGCGGCTGATGGTGCTGCCGGTCAAGGCGCTCCCGACCGCGCCGTCGGAGCTCTTGAGCTCGCGCGCGATGGTCGACCTGGTCAGCGAGCTGCACACGCGCTTCCACACGGTGATCTTCGACGCGCCGCCGGTGCTCGGCCTGCCGGACACCGTGACCCTCGTCGACCTCTGCGACGCGGCGCTGTTCGTCGTCGGCGCCGGTCGCGCGCCGCGCGGCGAGGTAGAGTCGGCGCTCGAGAGACTCGACGGGAGCAAGGTGATCGGCGCGGTGCTCAACCGCTGCGAGAGACACGAGATCGGCTACCTCGGCGCCTACGGCTACGGGAAGTCCTGAAGGACGAGCCGGCGGAGCACGGCGGCATGGCGGTCTTCGCAGCAATTCTGATCGTGCCGTGGCTGGTCGCGCTGGCGCTCACGCCCGCGACGATCCGCTTCGCGCGGCGCTTCGATCTGCTCGACCACCCGACCGAGCGCAAGGCGCACACGGCGCCGGTCGCGATGCTCGGCGGCGTCGCCGTCGTCGGTGCGATGGTGATCGGACTTCTGGTGCTGGCACCGTTCATCGACGTGCTGCGCCAAGTCGCGTTCGGATCCGGCTCGCTCGGGGCGCTCGGGCTCGGCTGCGGGCTGATGGTCGCGCTCGGACTCTGGGACGACCTGTACGACATGAAGCCGCTGCACAAGCTCGCGGGCCAGATCGCGATCGCCTCGCTGACCTTCGCGCTCGGCTTTCAGGTCGGCTCGATCGAGCTGCCGTTCGGCTTCGAACTCTCGGACGCCGCGCCGATCTCGTTCCTGGTCACCGTCGGCTGGATCGTCGTCGTGGCCAACGCGTTCAATTTGATCGACGGAATGGACGGGCTCGCGTCCGGCGTCTCGCTGATCACCGCGCTGACCGTCTTCCTGCTCGCGAATCAGAACGGCGCGACGGTGCCCGTGATCGTGGCGCTGGCGCTCTCCGGCGCGCTCGCCGGATTTCTGCGCTTCAACTTGCCGCCCGCGCGCATCTTCCTCGGCGACGCGGGCGCGCTGTCGATCGGCTATCTCACCGCGGTTCTCGCGCTCGCGTCGTATCAGAAGGCGCCCGCGGCGGTCGCGCTGATCGTGCCGCTGCTCGTGCTCGGGCTGCCGCTCCTGGACACCATGCTCGCGGTGATCCGGCGCGGGCTCTCGCACTTCTCGGTCCACGGCGCGAAGGGGCTCAGCGCGCGCGAGGTCATCGGCGCGGTGACTCGCGCGGATCGCGGTCACCTGCACCACTTGTTGCTGCGGAACGGCCTCTCGGTGACCGAGTCACTAGTCGTGCTCTACGCGCTGTGCGTCGCGCTCGCGTCGGTCGGCTTGCAGACGCGGGCGATGAGCACCGAGCTGCGCTTCGGCCTGGTCGCCGCGCTGCTCGGCTTCGGCTACGCGGCGCTGCGGGCGCTCCAGCGGCGCGCCGAGCGGCGGGAGGCCGTGGCGGCGCGGGCCGCGGAGGCGGAGGCGGCCGAGCTGGCGCGCGGCAGTCACCGAGCCGCGGGGTAAGACGGCCGTGTTCGACTACCTCCAGTATCCGTACGCGCTGCTCGCGGCGGTCGCTTTGGTCCTGCTGCTCTGGCGGCCGATCGCCGGGCTGATCTTCGTCGCCGCGATCTTCCCGATGGATCCGTTCTCTCCGCGCCTTCCGGTGCCGGGCCTGAACACCGAGACGGTCCTGCTCGGGCTGGGCTTCGCGATGACCGTGCTGCGCTTCGGCGGCCGGATTCCCCCGCTGCGCTACTCGGGTCCGGTGTTCGCGTACATCGCGGTGACCGGCATGGCGTTCGCGCTTGCGATCCCCTGGGCGATCCGCTTCACCATGAACGGCGACGCCGCGATCTGGGCGATCTTCAAGTTCTGGAAGAGCGTCACGTTCAGCGCGCTGCTGTTCTTCGCGACTTACTGGTGGTTCTCGCAGGCGGCGGATCGCCAGCGCATGCTCGAGGCGCTCTCGGTCGGAATTCTGATCTCCGCCGTCGCGGGGGTCGCCGACTTCGTGCTCGGGATCAACGCGGCGACGGCCGGCCGGGCCGCGGGTCTGCAGGTCGACCCCAACGACATGGGCGAAGCGATCGGCTCGATGATGTTCGTTCCGCTCTATCTGGCGACGCGCGGACACGAGCTCTCGCGGCTGCGCCGCCTCTTCCACGCGGGCGTCTACGCCTCGGCGTTTCTCGCGATGGTGCTGTCGCTCTCGCGCGGCAACTGGGTGGCGCTCGTCGTCGCGCACGCCGTGTATCTCCTGCTCGTGAGTCGGCCGCTGCTCTTCGCCGGGACCGCGAGCCTGCTCCTGCTCGCGACGATTGCGTTCCCACTCCTGCCGAGCGTCGTGCGCGAGCGCATCGAGGGCACTTTCGCGGTCGGCGCCAACACTCAGGTGTATCAGGTGCCCTACGCGGTCGGCCTCGAGGGCTCCGCGGCGATCCGCATCGTGTTCGCGAAGATCGGCGCCGACATGTTCATGCAGTCCCCGCTCTGGGGGAACGGGTTGAACTCGTTCTACTTCCGGACGCCGGAGTTCGGCGCGAAGTACGGCGTGCTCGAAACGAAGGACCCTCACAATCTCGCGGTGAAGCTCGCCGCCGAGTCCGGGCTGATCGGGATCGGCGCGCTGACCTGGCTGGTCTGGGCGGTGTTTCGCTGTGGCAGGCGACTCTGGCGCGCAGATACTCGCGAGTACGGCCTGGGCGCGGTCTTGCTCGCGGCCGGGACTCACGTGTTGATCGCGAGTCTCTCGGCGGATTCGTTCCTCTCTTCGAAGCAGGTCTCCGCGTATTTCTGGATTCTCTTCGCGCTGTGCGCGCGCGCCTACGTCGAGCGGTACTCCGTCGAGGAGGCGGTGGCGACTCAGCCGGTGGTCCCGAGATGGCGCAGGTTCTCCCAGAGCACCGCCGCCGCGGCGTCCCAGTCGTAGTGCGTCCGGATCAGCTCGCAGCCCGCGGCTCCGAGCGCGCGGCGCCGCGCGGGATCGTTCAAGAGCGAGAGGGCGGCGCGCGCGGTCTCTTCCGCGCCATCCGCCACCACCGCGTGGACTCCGGGCACGAGCCGGTCGAAGCCCTCGCAAGTGACTCGGCTGGCGACCATCGCCTTGCCCATCGCGAGCCCCGCCTGGAGCTTGTTCTTCATGCCGGTGCCGAAGCGCAGCGGACTCACGATCACCGTCGCGCGCGCGAGGTAGGGCCGCACGTCGGGCACGAAGCCAGTCACCACCACCCGGCGGCCATCCTGCAGCGCGCGCAGCGCCTCGGGCGGCTCGGGTCCCACGACGATCGCGCGCGCGTCTGGCCGCGCGCGCCAGACCAGCGGCATCACGTCGCGCACGAGGTGCAGCGCCGCGTCCGCGTTGGGCGGGTAGAGCAGGTTGCCGAAGAACAGCAGATCCGCGGGCGCCTCGCTCCGGTCGGCGACGCGCTCGGCCGAGAAATACTCCGCGTCGCCGCCGTCGATCACGTTCTCGATCGAGACGTCCGGCATGCGCGCCTTCAGAATCGCGATGTCCGCGGTCGAGTTGAGCACGGCGCGGCCCACGCGGCGAAGACCGTTGCGCTCGAAGCGCCGCAGCGACACGAGCGCGGTGCGCAGCTTCACGCGCTCCCAGAGCGAGAGTGTCTCGTCGACCGCGAGGCGGCGCTCGGTCGACAGCACCGGGGGGTCGACGAGATCCCAGACCGTGCTGCGCCACAGGTCGCGCGGCACGTACTGCAGAGTGTCTCGCTCCCAGCAGTAAAACACGACCGGCGCGTGTGCAGTCACGAGCGCTCGCGAGCGAGCGTGCGCGGCCCGCAGGACCGCGGGGTCGCGGAAGCGCTGGTCGAACAGCGGTCGGCCGGAGAGCAGCGAGAGCAGCTTCGCCAGCGGCGGGGCCTCGCTGCGGCGGTAGAAGGCGGTCGTGGACGCGAACACCTCGCGCAGACTCGGGTGCTCGCGAAAGCGCTCCCACTCCTCGGGCGACTGCGGCACGACTCCGAGGCAGTGGACCGGCGTGTGCGCGGCGATGCGCTTCAGCAGCTGGAACGGCCGCGGCGTCCCGGCCTCGGGCGGAATCGGGAACACGCTCCCGATGACCGCGACGACCGTCGGGTCAGTCTGCCGCTGCGCCGGCGCCACGCTCCGTGTCCTCCCGCTCCCCAGTCTCGGGCGAGCGTGGCGGCGCGCCGAGGGCGCGTCAAGTCAGAGAGCCACGCGCGGCGGAGTCTGTCATGAGCGAGCCGCGCGCGCTCTCGGTGCGGCTGATCGACATGGTCCGGCGCACGCTGCGCGTGGTGCTCGACGAGACGCAGCGCACGCGGCGGCAAATCGTGGTCCCCGAGAGCCGCTCGAGCGGGGAGCGCCCGATCTTCGTCCTCGGCGTGCACCGGTCGGGCACGACCTTGGTCCGGCTGATCCTCGACAGCCACTCGCGCATCGCCTGTCCACCGGAGTCGTTCTTCCTCTTGCCGGCGAGCCGTCTGCTCGCGGACGCGAAGGCGCTCGAGGGCCTGCTCGCGATGGGCTTCGAACGCGCGCACGTGGTCGCCCGGCTCCGCGAGCAGGTGGCGTACTTCTTCGAGGTGTACGCCGCGAGTCACGGCAAGCCGCGCTGGGCGGACAAGACGCCGGCCTACATCGACTGTCTCGACTTCATCGAGACGTTGTTCGGCCCCGGCTGTCAGTACGTCTTCGTCTACAGAAACGGGCTCGACTCCGCCTGCTCGATCGCGGCGATCCCCAACATCGAGGAGGCCGAGCCACACGTCGCCGCCTGCGGCGGCGACCGCTTCGCCGGCGCCGCGCGCTACTGGGCGACACAGTGCGGTGTCATGCGCGAGTTCGCCGCGCGCCACCCCGGGCGCGTGATCGAGGTGTTCTATGAGTCACTCGTCGCGCATCCGGAGAGCGAGACGCGGCGGCTGTTCGAGTTCCTGGGCGAGAAGTGGGAGCCGCGAGTCCTGGCCTTCCACGAACAGCCGCACGACCGCTGGGCGGGGCATCAGGACTTCAAGGCGGTGGCCTCGAAGGGCTTTCAGCCGAACGTCGGCGCCTGGCGCGCCCAGCCGCCGGAGCGAGTGCAGGCGATGCTCGCGCAGGCGCGCGCCCGGTTGCGCGAGCTCGGCTACGACGAAACGGGCGCGCGCCCGTAGTCGTCCTCGATCCGGACCACGTCGTCGATCTCGGGGCTCGAGACTTCGCAGAGCTCGCAGTCCGAGACCGCTTCGAAGCGGTGCCGGCGCCCCGGGACGATGCGCCGGCTGGTGCCCGGGCCGAGCTCGGTCACCTCGAGCTGGCCGGCGTCGTTCTCGAGCGTCAGGCGCAGGGTTCCGCGCAGCACGTAGATCGCCTCGTCCTTCTGGCGGTGCAGCTGCAGCGACAGCCGCTTGCCCGCCTTGATCGCCAGGATCTTGCCGAGGTAGCGCGGGGTCTCGGCCCAGATCTCCTCGTGGCCCCAAGGTTTTTCGACGCGGCGCGACACGGGCGCGAGCGTAGCATGGGCCCCTGCCGCGCGGAACTTCACGCGAGTTGCGCGCGGGCTTCCGGTGCTCGCCCCACAGTGAGTAGTGCGCCACCGCTTTTCGGACGGCGGCTACACAGCTGTGCAGCTCGGCTCCGGCAGCCGCGACCCCGCGCGGGAACTGCCCGGGGTAGAATTGGCACGCTTGTCGCAGGGTCGGTCGTCGGGCCCGCCTTCCCACCCCCAAGTTTTCGCGAGCTGATTGATGAAGCCCGTTCAGAGAGTCCTGATCGTCGACGACGACGCGAGCGCGCGCGATTGGCTCGCCGCGTTCGCGCGCTCGCGCGGGCTCGCTCCCTTCTGCGTGGCGTCTGGCGAGGAGGCGCTCGACGAGCTCCGGCGCTCGCCTCCCGACGTGGTCACGCTCGACCTGGTGCTCCCGGGCATGGACGGCCTGGCGGCGCTCCGCGCACTGAAGACGATCGCTCCGCGCGTGCCGGTCGTGATGTTGTCCGGCGTGGGCGACACGCAGGCGATCGTGGAAGCCGTGCGGCTCGGCGCTTCCGACTTTCTGCGCAAGCCGTTCGAAGCGGAGGAGCTGGAGGTCGCGCTGGAGAAGGCGCTTGCTCGCGCTGCGCTCGAAGCCGAGGCCGGCGGGCTGCGCGGCCGCTTCAGCGACGGGAGCTTCGTCCCCGCGCCGCTCTTCACCGGTCAGAGCCCGAAGATGCGCCTCGTCGACGAGATGATCGATCACGTCGCCGACACCGACATCACCGTGCTGATTCGCGGCGAGAGCGGGACCGGCAAGGAGCTGGTCGCGCGCACGATCTGGATGCGCTCGAACCGCGCGCGGCGGCCGTTCGTGAAAGTGAACTGCGCCGCGCTTCCGTACGAGCTGCTCGAGAGCGAGCTGTTCGGCTACGAGAAGGGGGCGTTCACCGGCGCGCAGAAGCGCAAGCTCGGCAAGTTCGAGATCGCGAACGGCGGCACGATTTTCCTCGACGAGATTTCGGAGATGCACCCCAGCCTGCAGGCGAAGCTGCTGCAAGTGCTCCAGGACGGTCAGTTCGCGCGCCTCGGCGGACACAGCGACGTGTCAGTCGACGCGCGCGTGATCGCGGCGTCGAACCGAAATCTCGAGGTCGCCGTGCGCGAGGGCAGCTTCCGCGAGGATCTGTTCTATCGACTGAACGTCGTCACGATCGGGCTGCCGCCGCTGCGCGAGCGCCGCGACGAGATCCCGGTCCTCGCCGATCACTTCGTCGAGCGCTATGCGCGCGAGTACGGCAAGGACCCCAAGCCGCTTCCCGACGACGTCCGCGCTGCGTTCGAGGCCTTCGACTGGCCGGGAAACATCCGCGAGCTCGAGAATCTGGTGAAGCGGATCATCGTTCTCGGCACGGCCGAGCCGGTGCTGCAGGAGCTGCGCGCGCGGGGGTCCCAGACCGCGCGCGCGCCCGTCGCTTGCAGCCCGTCGCTCGGCGAGCTGGAGCGCTTCCTCGCGGGCGAGAGCCCGCGCGTCAGCCTGAAGCGGGTCGCGCGCGAAGCAGCACAAGTCGCCGAGGCGCGTCTGATCGCGAAGGTGCTCCAGCGCACGCGCTGGAATCGCAAGGAGGCCGCGGCGATCCTGCAGATCAGCTACAAGGCCTTGCTCTACAAGATGCGGGACGCGGGTCTTTCGGACGCGCCGTAGCCCGGAACCAGGAGACACGAACGATGCCCTCCCGACGACCACCCGTGACTGCCGTCTTGCCCGCGCTCCTCGCGCTCGCGCTGGCCGGCTGCGCGCAGACGCTGCGCGATCAGCCGACCGCGGAGCAGCTGGAGCAGGGCGCCGCGGCCGCGCAGGTCGACTACGTGATCGGCTGCCAGGACGTGCTCGCGATCGTCGTCTGGAAGGAGCCCGAGCTCTCGCTGCCGAACGGCGTCGAGGTGCGGCTCGACGGCAAGATCTCCGTGCCGCTGCTCGACGACGTGCAGGCCGCGGGACTCACTCCGCAGCAGCTGAAGGACGCGATCACCGAGCGCATGAAGGAGTTCATCGCCGGGCCGCAGATCACCGTGATCGTCGCGCGGGTCGGCTCCAAGAACGTGTACGTGATCGGCGAAGTCGCGCGCGAGGGCCCGATCTCGCTGCAGCCGCAGATGCGCGTGCTCGATGCGCTCGCGATCGCCGGCGGCTTCAACGCCTTCGCCGGCAAGAGCCGGGTCAAGATCATCCGCGGCAGCGGTCCACTGCCCGCCGAGTTCACCTTCGACTACGACCGCTTCGTCGATGGCACGGACGTCGCGCAGAACATCCTGCTGCTGCCCGGAGATCAGATCATTGTTCCCGAAGCACGCCCCTTCTGGCGTTAGTCTCGCGGCCGTCGCACTTCTGTGTTGCGCCGCGTTCGCGGCGCGCGCGGGCGAGACGACCGACGTGAGCGCTGACCTGCTCGTCGAGCAGCAGTTCGACTCGAACATCTTCAACAAGACCACCGACACGCAGTCGAGCCCGATCACGATCGTGCGGCCCGCGCTGCGCGTCGAGAACACCGGATCGCTCGGTCACGCGCGGTTCGACGGCTGGCTCTCGAGTCACACGTACTGGGAAGAGAGCACCCTCGACGGCGTCGACCGCGGGATCTCCGGCGACATCGACCGCGAGATCCTGCCGCGCGTCAGCTTGTTCGCGAACGGCAGCTATCAGCGCGTGGCCGCGCACGACGCGATCCGCGGCGCGGATGTCGTCACGATCAGCGGCGGCGCGCCGGGCGCGCCCGGCGAGCCAGTGGTCACCCCGGGCCAGCTGATCGAGGGCGCAGTCCCCAACGTGGACATCGCGCAGGGAGAGTTCGGCACGCGCTACCTGCTGACGCCGTCCAGCAAGCTGACGCTGAGCGGCGGACCGTACTCCGTCGACTATCTCGGGACCGAGGTCGGCCGGCCCGACCTGCGCAACCGCGATGGCTGGTTCAGCACCGCCGTGCTCGACCACAGTCTGTCGGCGCTCGACTCGATCTCGGTGCAGGTCGGCGGAAACTCGACGAACTTCGAGGACCTGATCATCGCGCCGGTGCCCGTCCTGAACCCCTTCGACCCGCACGAAGTCGACCTCAACACCGGCAAGACGACGAGCGACCAGCTGAATCTCACCATCGGGTGGGACCGGGCCTGGACGGAGCTCTGGAAGACTCACATCGACGTCGGCGGCAGGCGCCTGCACACGAAGACCGTCGACGCGCTGGAGCCGGTGACGCGCGTCGCGCCCGGCTTCGGATTCGGTGGCGACGCGCAGCCGTACACCGACTACGTCCCGACCAACTCGAGTGACGTCGGCCCCGGCGTGATCGGCGAGATGACCCTCGAGCGCATCCTGCCGTACGGGAGCGTCGGCCTGAGCTACTCCCGCGAGACGCGCACGACGAGCAGCCTCGCGGCATCCAACGTGAACGTCGACACGGTGTCGCTCTCGTACCTGCAGCACCTCTCGGCGCGCGCGACGTTGACCCTGTTCGGAAGCTACGAGCACTACGTCTCGGCCAACAACAGCGCGGGGTTCGCGCCGGCGACCTATGTCACGAACTCCTTCAACCCGATCACCGGCCCCGACTACACGTGCTCGAGCGGGACGCTGACCACGACGGGCTCGGGCGCCAACAAAGCCGGCCAGTGTTCGCTCGGCGCGAGCAGCACGCTGAAGAGCGACTCGTGGATCGCCGTCGCGCACTTCGACTGGCAGCTCTACCGGCGCTTGGCCACCTTCGTCACCGTCCGCTACGTGGATCGGTCGGGGGATGTCAAGCTCTTCGGGAACGACTACAACAAGTTCAACGTCGGCATCGGCTTCCGGTACGACTACGGCCTCTACTACTAGTCGCTCTCGCGTGCTCGTCACGGGCGGCGCGGGGGCCATCGGCTCGTGGCTGGTCGACGCGCTGCTCGCGCGCGGCGACGAAGTGGCGGTGCTCGACTCCTTCCACGAGTTCTACCCGCGCGCGCGCAAGGAGCGGAACCTTGCGCACGCGCGCGGCCAGCCCGGCTTCGCGGGTGTCTTCGAGGGCGACATTTGCGACGAGAAGTTCGTCGCGCAGGTCTTCGAGCGCTTCGCGCCGCAGCGCGTCGCGCATCTGGCGGCGCGCGCGGGCGTGCGCCCGAGCCTCGAGGATCCGGTGACCTATGCGAAGGTCAACGTGGTCGGCACCTCGATCGTGCTGAACGAGTCGCTGCGCAGCGGCGTCGAACGCCTCGTGTTCGCCTCCTCCTCCACGGTCTACGGCGAGCGGCCGCGCGGCGAGTTCACCGAAGACCTCGCGGCCGACCGGCCGCTGTCCCCTTACGGCGCGACCAAGCGCGCCGGCGAGCTCCTGTGTCACGCCGCCCACGCCTCGAGCGGCATGCCAGTCACTTGCCTGCGCTTCTTCAACGCGTACGGGCCGCGCATGCGGCCGGACCTGGCGGTGCACAAGTTCGCGCTGCTCATGCTCGCCGACCGGGCCATCCCGGTGTTCGGCGACGGCAGCGTCGAGCGCGACTTCACGTTCGTGGCCGAGACCGTCGATGGGATCGTGCGCGCGCTCGATCGCGCGCGCGCGTTCCACGTCTACAACCTCGGTCGGGGGAAGCCGGTGACCGTGAACGAGATCATCGCGGCGCTCGAGCGCGCGCTCGGAAAGCGCGCGCGCCGCGAGACACTCCCGCCGCAGCCCGGAGACCTGCCGCGCACCTGGGCGTCCGGCGCGCTCGCGCGGGCGGAGCTCGGCTACGCGCCGCGCGTCGATCTCGACGAGGGCGTCGAGCGCTTCGTGCGCTGGCTGCGCGAGGAGGCCGAGTGCGCGTCCTCGTGACCGGTGGCGCCGGCTTCATCGGCTCGCACCTCGTCCGCGCCTGTCTCGACGCGGGCGAAGACGTGCGCGTCTTCGACAACTTCTCGAGCGGCAAGCGCGCGAATCTCGCCGGTCTACACAGAGATGTGGAGATCGTCGAGGCCAGCGTCGCCGACGCGCGGGCGCTCGAGCGCGCGGCGCGCGGCTGCGAGGTCGTGTATCACGAGGCGGCGATCGCCTCGGTGCCGCGCTCCGTCGAGGATCCCATCGGGACCGAGCTCGTGAACGCGACCGGCACCCTGCACGCGCTCGAGGCCGCGCGCCGGGCGGGCGCGCGGCGCTTCGTCTTCGCTGGCTCGAGCGCCGTCTACGGCGACTCCGAGGCGCTGCCCAAGCGCGAGGACATGCCGCCCCGACCGCGTTCCCCGTACGCGCTGCAGAAGCTCGCGGGCGAGCTCTACTGCGAGCAGTACGCGCGGCTGTACGGACTCGAGGCGATCGCGCTGCGCTACTTCAACGTCTTCGGGCCACGCCAGGACCCGCACTCGATGTACGCCGGAGTGATTCCGATCTTCGTCGAGTCACTGCGCCGCGGCGAGCGTCCGAAGATCTTCGGCGACGGGCTCCAGTCGCGCGACTTCGTCTACGCGGGCGACGTGGTCGCGGCGAATCGCGCCGCCGCGCGCGCGCCGGAGAGCGCCGCGGGCAGCTCCGTGAACGTCGGCCGCGGCGTGCGCGTGTCCCTGCTCGAGCTGCTCGCGCAGATCGCCGCCGCGCTCGGCGTGCCGCGGCCCGAGCCGCTGCTCGGGCCTGCGCGCGCGGGCGACGTGAGACACAGCCAGGCCGACATCTCGCGCGCGAAGACGCTGCTCGGCTGGGAGCCGTCGGTCTCGCTCGAAGCCGGACTGCGCGAGACCGTGCGCTGGTACGTCGAGGCCGCGGCGTGATTCGCGTCATTCCCATGCGCGGGCTCGCGGCGCTCGTGTACATGGCTGGCGTACTCACGCTCTCGGCGCTGCCGGGCCGCCAGATCGCCCGCTGGGGCTTTTCGTCCTTCACGCTCGACTTGCTGCACATCCCGCTGTTCGCAGGGCTCGGGCTGGTTACCATGTGGGCGATCGCTGCGCCGCGCGCGCAGCGGGCGATCCTGGTGGGGACCGGGATCGTGCTGTTCGCAGGAGTCGACGAGATTTTGCAGCTCTGGGTGCCCGGTCGCGCCGCGTCGTTCGCAGATTTCCTGCGGGACACACTCGGGATCGCGATCGGAATCGGCCTGGCGATCGGGATGCGCCCGGTCGCGCTGGCGCTGCGGGGGGAGTCGGAGCGATGAACATCGCGGTGATCGGAACCGGCTACGTCGGACTCGTGACCGGCGCGTGTTTCGCGGAGTTCGGCATTCACGTGACTTGCGTCGACAACGACGCCGCGAAGATCGCGCGCCTCGAAGCGGGCGAGATCCCGATCTTCGAGCCGGGCCTCGAGGAGATCGTGCGCCGCAACGTGCAGGCGGGCCTGCTGCACTTCACGACCGATGCGGAGCGCGCGGTGCAGCACTCCCTCGTGATCTTCATCGCCGTCGCGACGCCGCCGAGCCCCGACGGGAGCACCGACCTGTCCTACGTCGACGAAGTCGCGCGCACGATCGGCTCGCACCTCGACGGCTACAAGGTGGTCGTCACGAAGAGCACCGTGCCCGTGAAGACGGCCGAGCGCGTGCGCCGCACGATCGCCGACGCGGCCGCCGCGGCGGGGCGCGAGGGCGTGCGCTGCTCGGTCGCGTCGAACCCCGAGTTTCTGCGCGAGGGCAGCGCGGTCGAGGACTTCATGCGCCCCGACCGCGTGGTGATCGGCGCTGAGGACCCCGAGGCGGTCGCGATCCTCCGCGATCTGTACAAGCCGCTGAATCTGATCGAGGTGCCGTTCGTGATCACGAACGTCGCGACGGCGGAGCTGATCAAGTACGCGAGCAACGCGTTTCTCGCGACCAAGGTCAGCTTCATCAACGAGATCTCGGGTCTCTGCGAGGCGGTGGGCGCCGACGTGCACGACGTGTCTCGCGCGATGGGTCTCGACGGCCGCATCGGCCGAAAGTTCCTGCACCCCGGTCCGGGCTACGGTGGCTCGTGCTTCCCGAAAGACACCCTCTCGCTGGTGCAGTTCAGCCGCGAGTTCGGCGTCGAGCAGCGCATCGTCTCGGCCACCGTCGCCGCGAACGCCGCCCAGCGCGAACGCATGATCGAGAAAGTCGAGAAGATCCTCGGCGGCGTGAAGGGAAAGACCGTCGGCGTGCTCGGCCTCTCTTTCAAGCCGAACACGGACGACGTGCGCGACTCACCGGCGATCTGGGTGAGTCAGGAGCTCCAGCGCCGCGGCGCGCACTTGCGCTGTTTCGACCCGCAGGCCATGGAGAACGCGGCGCGCGAGCTCGAGGGCGCGACCTTCTGCGAAGATCCGTACGACACCGCGAAGGGCTGCGACGCACTGATCTTCCTCACCGAGTGGAATCAGTTCCGCAAGCTCGACCTCCCGCTGCTGAAGGAGCGCCTCCGCCAGCCGGTGGTCGTGGACATGCGCAACATCTGCGAGCCGGCCGAGATGAAGCGCATGGGCTTCCGCTACACCGGAGTGGGGCGATAGCGGCCGCGCCCGCGATCCTGCCCGTCGTGCTTGCGGGCGGGGCAGGCACCCGCTTCTGGCCCGCGAGTCGCCGCGCGAGGCCCAAGCCGTTCGTGCCGCTGGTCGGCCGACATACACTGCTCGGTGACACCCTGGAGCGGCTGCGCCTGCTCGCGCCGGCGTCGCGCACGACCGTCGTGTCCGCCGAAGAGCTCGCCGGGGCGACGCGCTCCGCGCTGCGGGCGCACCGCGGCACGCGCCTGCTGCTCGAGCCCGTCGCGCGCAACACCGCGGCGGCGATCGCGTGGGGCGCGGCCGAGGCGCTCGGCCGCGGCGACGACGGCGTGATCGGAGTATTTCCCGCGGATCACCACATTCCAGACCCGCGCGCGTTCGCGCGCGCGGTTCGCGTCGCGGCGCGCGCGGCGGCCGACGGCCAGCACCTGGTGCTGCTCGGAATCGAGCCCTCGCGCCCCGACACCGCGTACGGCTATCTGCGCCTTGCGAGCCGCGCGCGCGGCGCAGTGACTCGCGTCGCGCGCTTCGTCGAGAAGCCCGACGCGCGCCGCGCGCGGCGCTTCCTGGCCGACGGCTCCTATCTGTGGAACGCGGGCATGCTGCTCGCGCGCCCCGAGACGATCCTCGCCGAGACGCGCCGCCTGGCGCCCGAAGTCTGGGACGCCCTCGGCGCGACGCTCGAGCGCGTGGCGTCGGGCGGCCGGGTGAAGCGCGCCGCGCTGGCGCGCGCGTACCGCGCCGTCCGACCGCTCTCGTTCGACTACGCGGTGCTCGAGCGCAGCCGGCGCGTGTTCGCGTTGCGCGGGCGTTTCGCCTGGAGCGACCTGGGCAGCTGGGACTCGCTGGGTGCGCACCTCGCGGCGGTCGGCGCCAACCGAATACACTGCGCGGTGCCACCCGTCCTCCTGGACGCGCAACACAATGTCGTGTGGAGCTCGACCGATAAGGCCGTCGCGCTCTTGGGCGTGAAGGACCTGCTTGTGATCCAGACCACCGATGCCCTGCTGGTCTGTGCTAACCATCGGGCGCAAGACGTCCGGAAAATCGTCGACGAGCTCGCTCGCCGCGGACGCGTGGATCTCCTGTGAGCTCTGGAGATCTCGCCGAAGGTGCATCCCCATGAAGGACCGGAACGAAGCGCTGCGCGCCATCCCGCTGTTTCGCGATCTCCCCGAGAAGGACCTCGCGGACATCGCGGGTCTCTTGATCGACCGCAAGTTTCCCCGCGACGCGGTGATCTACGAGGACGGCTCGACGGGTGACTACATGTACATCATCCAAGAGGGCCAGGTGAAGGTCACCAAGATGTCCGAGGACGGGCGCGAGAAGATCCTCGAGATCCTCGGCCCGGGTGACTTCCACGGCGAGATGGCGCTGCTCGACCGCGCCGCGCGCTCGGCGTCCGCGAAGACCACGACGCCGTGCGTGCTGCTCGCGCTCTCGCGCCAGGACTTTCTCGGTCTGCTGAAGCAGAACCACGAGGTCACGCTGGAGCTGATTCGCGTGCTCGCGCGCCGGCTGCGCGAGACCGACGAGCAGATCAAGGGCCTGCTCTTCGAGCGAGTCGAAGGGCGCACGCGCCGCTTGCTCGCGCGCTTGGCGAAGGAGCCGGTGGCCGGCCGCGACGACCGCATGGCGACCTCGCCGATCACCCACCAGCAGCTCGCGGACCTGGTGGGAACGAGTCGCGAGACGATCACGCGCGTCGTGAAGGAGCTGAAGGACGAGGGCTGGCTCGAGCAAGAGGGCAAGCGCTACCTCGTCCCCGCGGCAGACGCCGAAGGCTGAACGCCCCGAATCGCGATCCTTAAGAGCCGACCCCGGGTCTCTCCGGCTATGCTAGCGCCTCGGGCGAAACCGCTCCGATGGAGGACCTCCGAGATGCGCGCCGCCGTCCTGTGTTTCCTGCTGCTCGCGGCCCTCGGCGGCTGCACGTCTCGCGAAGCCCGTATCGCGCAGCAGCGCAAAACCGCGACCGAGTACTACGACAAGAAGGAGTGGAGCGAGGCGAAGATCGCCTTCCTCAATCTCCTGAAGCTCGCGCCCAACGACGCGGAAGCGCACTACCAGATCGCCGAGACATTCTGGGCGCTCCAGGAGTACGGCGAAGCGCTCTGGCAGTACAAGGAGGCCGTTCGCCTCGCGCCCGAGAAGCTCGAGTGGCGGCTCAAGCTCGCGCAGGTGCTGTTCGTCGCGCGCGACTACGACGGGTCGCTCGAGCAGGTGACGGCGCTGCTGGAGAAGGACCCGAAGAACGTCGACGCGCTGCTCGTGCGGGGCGGGCTGAAGTCGGTGAAGGGCGACGTCGACGGCTTGCTCGAGGACGTCGACGCGGCGCTCGCCGTGAATCCGAATCACGAGGCCGCGCTCGCGCTCAAGGCGCAGGCGCTCGGCCGCAAAGGCGACGTCGCCGGCGCAGAGGACGCGCTGCGCAAGCTGGTCGCGGCGAAGGGCTCCGCGGCGAATCACACCAGCCTCGCCCGCTTCCTCGCGATCGTCGGCAAGAACGACGAGGCGCTGAAGGAGCTCGACACGGCGATCACCGCGGCCGAGACACCGGAAGAGCGAACTTCGGTGCGCCTGTTCCTGACCAATTTCTACATGAATCAGGGGCAGAACGACAAAGCCGAGCAGGTCCTGCTGCAGGCGCGCGAAGACGCGCCGAATGACTCGAACGTGCTGCTCTCACTGGCCCGCTTCTACTACGCGACCGGCAAGGCGGACAAGGCCGAGCAGATGCTCGAAGAAGGCGTGAAGGCGAAGCCGAAGGACGTCGATCCGCTGCTCGTGCTCGCCGACTATCACCGCCGCACGGGAGACATGGCGAAAGCGCTCGCCGACGTCGACCGCGCGATCGCGCTGGAGCCCAAGAACGAGTCGGCGCGACTGCGGCGCGCCGAGCTGATGGTCGACCAGAAGGGCGACAACGCGACGCCGACCCCCGAGTCATGGGCGATCGTGCAGGAGGTTCTGAAGGACAACCCGAAGAGCGTTCTCGGCCTGTTCACCGAGGGCAAGTTCTACTTGCTCGACAAGAAATACGCCGAGGCGGCCACGAGCTTGCGGCGCGTGATCGACGAGCAGCCGAACGCCTCCGCGCACGTCCTGCTCGGCACCGTGTATCTCGCGCAGAAGCAGCCGGAGCTCGCGCGCAGCGAGTTCCAGCAGGCGCTGCAGCTCGACGCCCAGAGTCTCGCCGCGCGGAGTCAATTGGCGGCGCTCTATCTGGATTCGAACGAGAACGAGAACGCCGCGCGAGAGGCGAAATCGGCGCTCGACCAGGATCCGCACAACTTGCGAGTCAGCTTGATCTACGCCGAGGCGCTGGTGCGCCTGAAGCGAATCCACGAGGCGCGCGAGGCGCTGCACGCGATCCCGCTTTCCGACGACGCGCCGCCGGAGATCCGGCTCAAGGTCGCGCAGCTCTACCGGCGCACCCACGAGCCGAAGCTCGCGGAGCCGATCCTCGAGAAGCTCCACCAGGAGGATCCCAAGAACTCTGCCGTGATGGCGGAGCTCGCGCAGGCGGACCTCGACGAGCGCCAGATGGACCAGGCGATGAAGAAGATCGACGGCTGGATCGCGGAGCAGCCCGACAACGCGGCTCTCTATGAGATGCGCGCCAAGATCCGCCTCCAGAGCGGTGATCAGAAGCCGGACACCCTCGCCAAGGCCGAGTCCGACCTGAAGCTCGCCATCGAGAAGGACCCCAAGCGCGTCGAGTCGATCATGACTCTCGGCAAGCTCTACCGGGAGCTCTGGAAGAAGGAGGGCGGCGAGAAACGCATCGACGACGCCATCGCCACTTACGAGAAGGCGCGCGCGCTCCAGCCCGACAATGCGGCGATCTCACTCGAGCTCGCGCAGCTCTGCGAAGCGGCGGGCCGCACGGCGCAGGCGAAGGAGTACTACGAGAGCGTGCTCCGCCTCGATCAGGACCAGCCGGCCGCGAAGAACAATCTCGCCTGGCTGCTCGCGAACACCGAGAATCCGAGCCCCGCGGATCTCGACCGCGCGCTGCAGCTCGCCCAAGACGCGAAGAACGCCATGCCCAACGAGCCGAGCGTGGCCGACACACTCGGCTGGATCATGTACAAGAAGGGCATTCCCGCCGCTGCGATCGCGTTGTTCAAAGAGGCGATCGACGGCTATCCCGAAGGCCACCCGCTGCGCGGCACGGTCCGCTACCACCTGGCGAAGGCCTACGACCGCAATGGCGAGCGCGACCGCGCCGTGGCCGAGCTGAAGCGCGCCCTCGACGAAGTCGCGCAGTTCAACGAGCGCGCCGAGGCCGAGAAGTTCCTCAAGGAGTTGCAGACCACCTGAGCTCGTGGTCGCGCTTGTAAAGGCGCACTCGCCTCGTGCCGATGCGCGGCGCAGAAGGGGGAATCCATGTCCTCGCTGCGCCCCATCATGCTCACCGTCGGACTGCTCGTCCTGCCCACGCTCGCCAGCGCGCAAGAGCAGGGCGAGGGAGTCACGCCTGACGGTCGGAAGGGTCAGATCTACAAGGTCCAGAAGGGAGACACCCTCTGGGCGATCTCCGCGAAGTATCTCGGCACGCCGTGGATCTGGCCCTCGGTCTGGAAGGAGAACGAGGCCAAGGTCGCCAATCCCCACTGGATCTATCCCGGCGACCTGATCTGGATCTCGTCCGGCTCGATGCGCAAGCTGACCCCCGAGGAAGCTGCGCGACTTGCCGCGGCCGGTCAGGCCGCTCCCGGGGCGCCGCCCGCCGCGCCCGAGGCCCCGCCGAGCGCGCCCCCGGCCGCCCAGGCGCCGGCGACCGAAGAGGCCGACCCGTTCGCCTCGCTCGACGCCGCGGATGTGACGGGCGAGGTCAAGGTCGAGGTGCCGTCGCTGCAGGGCGTCAGCTTCGTCACCACGGACGAGCTGAAGGCCAGCGGCGCAGTCATGGGCAACCACGAAGAGAACGTCTGGGTCTCTCAGGGACAGCGAACGATCATCTCGGTGGGTGAAGGTCAAGGTCACGTCGGTGACTCGTTCATGATCTTCCGCGTGCGCCGCGAGCTGCACCATCCGAAGACCAACGAGATGCTGGGCTACTTCGTGCAGGTGCTCGGCAAGGCCGAGATCACGCAGCTTTACCCGGAGACCAGCTGGGCGAAGATCATCACCTCCTACGGCGAGATTCAGCCCGGGGACCACGTGCTGCCGTTCGTCGAGGCGCCGCCCGCGATCACCGAAGTGCGCTCCGGCCAGGAGGTCGAGGGCGAGATCGTCGCGTTCCAGCCCTATCGACTGCGGACCGGAGCCGGCGACTTCGTGATTCTCGACGCGGGGACGAAGCAGGGCATGGTCCCCGGCCGGCGCCTGGTCGTCTACCGGCCCGCGCGCGAAGTGCGCGATCCGCTGACGAAGGAGCTGCTGATGGTTCCGGACGACGTGATCGGCGATCTCTTCGTCGTGAAGGCCGGCGACGGAACCTCGCTCGCGCTCGTGATGAAGTCCGAGCGCGACCTGCACGTCGGAGACAGCTTCCGGAACACGCGCTAGCGGCCGCCTCGCCGCGCTCGCTCTGGAAGTTCGTGTACGCTCCGCGCGTGACCGCGCGGGCCTGGCTCTTCGTTCCCGGCGACAGCGAGCGCAAGCTCGCGAAGGCCGACGGTGTCGGCGCGGACGTGCTGATCCTCGACCTCGAGGACGCGGTGAGCTCCGAGCGGCGACCCGCGGGCCGCGCGCTGGTGCGCGAGTACCTGTCCGCGCGCCGCGGCGCGCGCCGGTCGGAGCTCTGGGTGCGCATCAATCCGCTCGCGAGCGCCGACGCGCTCGCCGATCTCGCAGGAGTCATGCCCGGCGCGCCCGACGGCATCGTGCTGCCGAAGACCGACTCGGGCGACGACGTGCGGGCCCTGGCGAACTATCTGTCGGCGCTCGAGGCGCGCGAGGGCATCGACGACGGGCGCACGCGGATCCTGCCGGTCGCGACCGAGACGGCGCGCGCGCTCTTCCACTTGCACAGCTATGGCGGCATCAGTCGGCGTCTCGCGGGACTCACTTGGGGCGCAGAGGATCTCCCCGCCGCGCTCGGCGCGAGCACGAACCGCGGGCCCGACGGCGAGCTTGCGTTCGTGTACCAGCTCGCGCGCGCGCTGTGTCTCGCCGGTGCGGTCGCCGCGGGCGTTCAGCCGGTCGACACCGTGTATCCCGATTTCCGCGACTCGGCGGGTCTCGACAAGACCTGCGCCCGCGCGCGCGTGGACGGCTTCACGGGCAAGATCGCGATCCACCCGGACCAGGTCCCGGTGATTCAGCAGGCGTTCAGCCCGACCGCGGACGAGATCGCGCGCGCGCGCCGCGTGATCGCCGCTTTCCGCGCGAATCCGAGCGCGGGCACCGTCGCCCTCGACGGCCAGATGCTCGACAAGCCGCACCTGACTCAGGCCGAGCGCGTGTTGGCGCTTGCCGGCGAACGGGCCTGAGCGAGGCAAGCGAAGCGCGCGGGCCTCTAGGGAGCCAGCTCGACGTCGGTCGCGAAGAGTGCTCCATCGCTGGGCGAGCCCGGCGCGAGGCGACACACGGAAGTGTCGACCACGCCCGCGGCGAGCACGTCCGGAAGCACGCTGCGCAGCGCCGCGAGGTCGGCCTCCGCGCCGCGCACGTCGAGCCGCGCGACCGGCCAGCGCAGGCTCTTCTTCGCCGTGGTCTTCGCGCCGCGGATGCGCGTCGAGATCTCACAGGCCGCGGCATAGGCGCGGCCGGCGCGCTCGAGCGGAATCCCCGCGAGCTCCGACTCGGTCGGCCAGGGGCCGGAGTGAATCGAGCGGCCGCCCGCGCTCGCCGCGAAGCGCCACGACCAGATCTCTTCCGTCACGAACGGCATCACCGGCGCGAGCAAGCGCAGGAACACGCCGAGAGCGAGCTGCAGGGTGGCGAGCGCGGAGCGCTGCTCGGGCGAGGCCGTCTCCGCGTAGGCGCGCACTTTCACGATCTCGAGATAGTTGTCGCAGAAATCCCAGAACGCTTCTTCGCTGGCCTGCAGCGCCACCGCGTAGTCGAAGCTCTCATAGGCCCCGGTCGCGCGCGCGATCAAGTCGCGCAGCCGCGCCGCGAAGTCGACGTCGAGGGGGTGAGTGATCGCGCCCGCCGGATGAGTCAGCGGGCTCGCGCCGGCGCGCTCGAGCTGCTGCATCACGAAGCGCCCCGCGTTCACGAGCTTGGTGGCGAGGCGCTTGCCGAGCTTCATGACCTGCTCGTCGAACGTGGTGTCGACGCCGAGCCGCGCGCGCCCGGCCCAGTAGCGCACGGCGTCCGCTGAATGCTGCTCGAGCAGGTGTGCGGGCGTGGTCACGTTGCCCTTCGACTTGCTCATCTTCTTGCGGTCGGGATCGAGGATCCAGCCGCTGATCACGATGTTCTTCCAGGGGATCTCGCGCTCGTGCAGGTACGCCTTCACGATCGTGTAGAAGGCCCAGGTGCGGATGATCTCGTGCGCCTGCGTGCGCATGTCCATCGGGAAGAGCTGCGCGTGCCGCGCGGGATCGAGCGTCCAGTGACTCATGATCTGCGGCGACATCGAGGACGTCGCCCAGGTGTCCATCACGTCCGGGTCGCCGATGAACCCTCCCGGCTTCCCGCGCTGCGCCTCGCCGTAGCCCGCGGGCGGCTGCAGGCGCGGGTGGACCGGCAGCTCCTCGGCGCGCGCGAAGATCGGCCGCTCGTAGTCCGGCTCGCCGCCCGCGTCGAGCCGGTACCAGACCGGGAAGGGCACCCCCGAGAAGCGCTGTCGACTGATGCACCAGTCCTGGTTCAGACCCTGGACCCAGTTCTCGTAGCGCGCGCGCATGTGCGCGGGGTGCCAGGCGATCTTCCGCCCCTGCTCGAGCAGCGCCTGGCGGTGGACGAGCAGGCGCACGAACCACTGGCGCGTCGGGAGATACTCGAGCGGCCGCGAGCCGCGCTCGTAGAACTTCACCGGATGCGTGATGGCGCGCGGCTCGCCGACCAAGGCGCCATCGGCGCGGAGTAACTCGACGATCTTCGCGCGCGCCTGCTTGACCGTCTTCCCCTCGAGCTCCGCCCACGCCGCGCGCGCGCGGGCGGGGTCGTCGCTCGCGAACGGCGCCTCTCCGTACACCACGCGGCGCATGCGGCCGTCGGGGGCGATCAGCTGCCGCAGCGGCAAGCTCTGCGCGCGCCAGAACTCCACGTCGGCCTGGTCGCCGAACGTGCACACCATCAGAATGCCGGTGCCCTTCTCGGGGTCGGCGTGCGCGCTGGCGAGAATCGGCACGGCGGCGTGAAACAGCGGCGTGTGCGCGGTCTTGCCGAAGAGCGCGCGGTAGCGCTCGTCGTCGGGGTGCGCGACCACCGCGACGCAGGCGCCGAGCAGCTCCGGCCGCGTCGTCGAGATCGTGAGCTCGCCGCCCTCCGACACCGAAAAGCGTAGGTCGTGGTACGCCCCGGGCTGCTCGCGGTCCTCGGTCTCGGCCTGTGCGACCGCGGTGCGGTCGTCGACGTCCCACAGGGTGGGCGCGTGCTTCGAGTACGCCTCGCCCTGCTCGACCAGAGCGAGAAACGAGAGCTGCGCGACGCGCCGCGGGTGGTCCGCGATCGTGCGGTAGAGCTGGGTCCAGTCGTAGGAGAGACCGAGCCGGCGCCAGAGCGCCTCGAACACGGCCTCGTCCTCGCTCGTGACCAGCTTGCAGGCCTCGATGAAGTTCTGCGGCGAGACGTCCTCGAGTGGCTCGTCCGCCTTCTTGTCGCGGCGCGGCTTCCAGCTGGGGTCGTACGCGAGCGCGGTGTTCGGCCGCAGGCCGAGCACGATCTGCACGCGCCGCTCCGTCGGCAGGCCGTTGTCGTCCCAGCCGATCGGGAACGCCACGTTCTGTCCGCGCATGCGCCGGAAGCGGGCGATCAGATCCGCGTGCGTGTAGCTGAACACGTGACCGATGTGCAGCGAGCCCGAGACCGTCGGCGGCGGTGTGTCGATCACGAACGTCTCGTCGCGGCGGCGCGCCGGGTCCCAGCGGTAGACCCCTTGTGCCTCCCAGCGCTCGGCCCAGAGCCGCTCGGCTTTCTCGAATTCGTAGCTCTCTCGGATCTCGGACATCGCTACCAGACTCCCCAATCACCCTGGGCTCGCGCGAACAGCGCGAGCGCGAGGTTCGTCGCTGCGTGGGCGGAGACGCAGGATACGAGGTCGCCGCGCCAGATCCAGAGTGCGCACATCAGCGCCGCGTACGCGAACGCCGCCGGCCACTCAGCGGGCAGATGACCCGCTGCGAACAGCGCGCTCGAGACCAGCACGGCCAACGCGCTTGCCTGACCCGGGCTGACGTCGGCGAGCGAGGCGCGGTCGAGCGCTTCCGCGAGCGGCGCCGCGCGCCCCGCTGCGCGCGCTCGCTCGAACAGCAACACGCTGCGCAGCACCCAGCCCCGGAACAGCAGCTCCTCGGCGAACGGGGGGAGCAGCGTCGAGCCCACGGCGCGCGCGAGCCAGGCCGATTCGCTCCAGGCAGGCGCGTTCGCGGCCGCGAAGGGGCGGCGCAGCGCGATCCAGAGCGCGCTTCCCGAGAGACCCGCCAGCGCGCCGTACGCGAGCGAGCCCCACGGCGAGCGCGGCCCGCGCAGCGGCACGTAGTCGCGCCAGAAGAACGCGAGCGCGCCGCCCACCGCGAGCATGCGCGCAGCGTAGATCAGCTCCGCGTGCGCGCGCGGGTCGGCAAGCGCTCCGAGCGCGACGTAGGCGACGTACGGAGCCAGATAGGCGGGAGCCAGTGAACTCGGAGAGCGCGCGGGCGAGTCGGACATGAGCAGCTACTCTACCTGCGCTCAGCCCGCGCGGTCCCGCGGAGTCTTCGGTGGACGACGAGCTCGTCGCCCGCGCCGCCCTCGGCGAGGTTCCCGGTCTGTCGCGCGCCCACGCCCGGCGATTGATCGCGGGCATCGGGTCGGCGGGCGCGCTGCTCGGCGCCAGTGAGACGCGAATCGCCGCCCATTTGCCGCGGCCGCTCGCCTCGCTGCTGGCGCGCGCCCTGCGCGCCGGCGCGGGCGATCGCGCGATCGCGCGGGCGAGTGAGTCGGCGATTCGCCCGCTCGCGCCGGAGTCACCCGGCTTTCCGGCAGCGCTGCGCGAGATTCCGGATCCGCCGCTCCTGCTCTGGCTGCGCGGCGAGCTGTCGAGCGGCCCCGCGCTCGCGATCGTCGGCTCGCGCCGGCCCTCGGCGCGCGGCGCCGCGACCGCGCGCGCGTTTGCAGCGGAGCTGTCGCGTTCGGGCGTCGCGATCGCCTCGGGCCTGGCGTACGGGATCGACGGGGCCGCGCACGAGGGAGCGCTCGACGCCGCTGGACACACCGTCGCGGTGCTCGCGTCGGGTCTCGAGCGAGTGACTCCCCCCGGACAGGCGCGGCTTGCGGGGCGCATTCTCGAGGCGGGCGGCGCCTGGCTCTCCGAGCGAAGTCCAGGGGCCGACGCGCGCCCCTATCACTTCCCGGAGCGCAATCGCCTGATCAGCGGACTCGCGCGCGCGACCCTGATCGTCGAGGCGCGCGAGAAGAGCGGCTCGTTGTGGACGGCGCGGCACGCGCTCGAGCAGGGCCGCGACGTCCTGGTGGTGCCGGGCCCGATCGACGCAGATCTGTGTCGTGGCTCGAACCGGCTGCTGCGCGACGGCGCCACGCCGATCCTCGACGCCGACGACCTGCGGGCGGCGGTGCTCGGCGCGCTCGCCGCTCGGCCGGCCGCGCCGCCCGCCGTGCAGGTCGCGCCGGCGGCGCGCGCGGTGCTCGCCCACCTGGCAGACGGTCCCTGCGACCTCGACGGGCTGTCCGGCGCGCTCGGCCGCAGCCCCGCCGAGCTGGCGCGCGTGCTGCTCGAGCTCGAGCTCGACGGCAAGCTGCGGCGCGACGGGGCCCGCCTCGCGCGGAAGTGAGTCGCGCGGTGGCCGCGCGCGGCCCGATCTCCGGCTGCGGGCTATCTTCCAGCGCGGCATGGCGGCGCAGGTGACGGTGATCGGCGGCGGGCTCGCGGGCTGCGAGGCGGCCTGGCAGCTCGCGCGGCGCGGCGTCTCGGTTCGACTGTGCGAGATGCGCCCGGCACTGCGCTCGCCCGCGCACACGACCGACGACCTGGCGGAGCTGGTCTGCTCGAACAGCCTGCGCTCCGACTCGCCCGAGAACGCGGTCGGGTTGCTGCACGAAGAGATGCGGCGCGCCGGCTCGCTCGTGCTCGCGGCCGCCGACGCGAACCGCGTGCCGGCAGGCTCGGCGCTCGCGGTCGACCGCGGCGCCTTCGCGCGCGAGATCAGCGCGCGCATCGAGGCGGAGCCGCTCGTCGAGCTCGCGCGGGGCGAGGTGCGCGCGCTGCCCGACGGCCTCGCGATCCTGGCGACCGGGCCACTCACCTCCGACTCGCTCGCCGACCGCGTGCGGGAGCTGTGCGGTGACTCGCTCTACTTCTACGACTCGATCGCCCCGGTCGTCTACGCCGACAGCCTCGACCACGAGCGTCTGTTCCGGGCGTCGCGCTGGCAGAGCCCGGGGCAGGGCGAGGGCGACTATCTCAACTCGGCGCTCGACCGCGAGGGCTACCACCGCTTCGTCGCCGAGCTGGTCGCCGCGGAGAAGGTGCCGCTGCACGAGTTCGAGAAGCCGATCTACTTCGAGGCTTGTCTGCCGATCGAGGTGATGGCGGAGCGCGGCGCCGAGACACTCGCCTTCGGGCCGATGAAACCGGTCGGGCTCGAAGACCCGCGCGGGGGCGCGGCTCCGTACGCGGTGGTGCAGCTGCGCCAGGAAGACAAAGCGGGCTCGCTCTACAACCTGGTCGGATTCCAGACCAAGCTCCGGATCGGCGAACAGAAGCGGATCTTCCGCACGCTGCCGGGCTTGGAAGCGGCGGTCTTCGCGCGCTTCGGCTCGGTGCACCGCAACACCTTCATCCGCTCGCCCGAGCTGCTCGACGAGAGACTGCAGCACCGCGCGCGGCCGGGTCTGCACTTCGCCGGCCAGATGGCCGGCGTCGAGGGCTACGTCGAGTCGGCCGCGCTCGGCCTGCTGGCCGGCATCTTCGTCGCCGCGAAGGCCGCCGGCGGCGACGCGCCGCTTCCGCCGCCGACGACCGCGCTGGGCGCGTTGCTCGGCCATCTGCGCAGCGCGGACCCGCGCCACTTCCAGCCGATGAACGTGAACTTCGGACTGTTCCCGCCGCTCGCCGGGCGACCGGCTCGGGGGCCGCGCCGAGACCGTCACGCGCGGCTCGCCGCGCGCGCGCTCGAGGACCTGTCCGCCTGGACCGACTCGGTCGGGCCGGATCGCGCGGCGGCGAAGTGACTCCCGACGACCAGCGGGCCGTGTCGGCGTTCGAGCAGTATCTCGCCGCCGAGCGCGGTCTCTCGCCCCACACGCTGCGCGCGTATCTCGGCGAGGTGCGGCAGCTCGCCGCGAGCGTCGAGTGCACGCGCGCCGGCGGCCTGGATCGGATCGACTCACTCGGCGTGCGCGCCTATCTCGCCGGCTTCCACCGCGTGCACAAGGCGTCGACGCGGAACCGGCGCCTCGCGGCGCTGCGCGCGTTCTTCCGCTTCCGCGTGAAGAGCGGCGGCCGCGCCGCCGACCCGACCGAAGGTCTGCCGGGGCCGAAGCGAGAGCGCCGCCTGCCGTCACCGCTCTCCGCCGAGGACTGCGAGCGGCTGGTCGAGAGCGACGACGCCGAGCGCGCGCCCGCACTCGCGACGCGCGACCGGGCGCTCTTCGAGCTGCTCTACGGCACGGGCCTGCGCGTCGGCGAGCTGGCGACTCTGCGCGTGCGCGACTGGGATCGCGATCGACGCGAGCTGCGCGTCTCGGGCAAGGGCCGGAAGGAGCGCATCGTGCCGGTGCCCGCGGCCGCGCGCGCCGCGCTCGAGACGTGGCTCGCGCTGCGACCGCGCGAGGGCCTGCTCGCGCAGCCGCTCTTCACGAACGCGCGCGGCGGCGCGCTCTCCGACCGCGGCGTGCGCGTGATCCTGCGCCGGCGCATGCGGGTCGCGGGCATCGCGCGCGCCGCGAGCCCGCACACGCTGCGCCACTCGTACGCGACGCACCTGCTCGACGCCGACGTCGACCTGCGCGCGATCCAGGAGCTGCTCGGCCACGAGCGGCTCTCGACCACTCAGCGCTATACCCACGTCTCCGCGGAGCGGCTGTCGCGCGTCTATCGCGCTGCGCATCCGCGCGCCAAGGGAGACTGAGGAAGCGCATGGGCCGAGAAGCTCCGGCATTTCACGCGACGACCGTGATCGCGGTGAAGCGACACAGCAGCGTGGTCATCGCCAGCGACGGGCAGGTCACGATGGGCGACACCGTGATGAAGCGCACTGCGCGCAAGGTTCAGAGACTGCGCGGCGGCAAGGTGCTCGCCGGGTTCGCCGGGTCGACCGCGGACGCGTTCGCGCTCGCGGAGCGCTTCGAGGCGAAGCTCGAAGAGCGCGGCGGCGTCCTGCGCAGGGCCGCGGTCGAGCTCGCGAAGGACTGGCGCATGGATCGCTCGATGCGCCGGCTCGAGGCGTTGCTGGTCGTCGCCGACGCGCAGGACCTGCTCGTCATCTCGGGCACCGGCGACGTGATCGAGCCCGACGGCGGCGTGGCGGCGATCGGCTCGGGCGGCGCCTACGCGCTTGCGGCCGCGCGCGCGCTGCTCGACGCGACGCCGCTCTCCGCGCGCGAGATCGCCGAGCGCAGCCTGCGCATCGCCGCCGAGATCTGTCTCTACACCAACGACCAGATTACGCTCGAGGAGCTCTCGCTTTGAAGACCTTCACGCCGCGCGAGGTCGTCTCCGAGCTCGACCGCTACATCGTCGGCCAGCACGCCGCCAAGCGCGCGGTCGCGATCGCCCTGCGCAACCGCTGGCGACGCCAGAATGTGTCGGGCGACCTGAAGGACGAGATCCACCCGAAGAACATCCTGATGATCGGGCCCACCGGCGTCGGCAAGACCGAGATCGCGCGGCGCCTGGCGAAGCTCGCCGCGGCGCCGTTCGCGAAGGTCGAGGCGTCGAAGTTCACCGAGGTCGGTTACGTCGGCCGCGACGTCGATTCGATCGTGCGCGACCTGATGGAGATCGGGATCAAGCTCGTGCGCGACGAGGAAGTCGCGAAGGTGCGCGCGTCGGCGGAGCGGATCGCCGAGGAGAGACTCGTCGACGCGCTCTACCCGGGATCGCCCGTCGTGCCGCCCGGCTCCGCGCGGCCGCCGAGCGCGACTGACTCCACGCGCGAGCGCATGCGCGAGAAGCTGCGCGCCGGCGAGCTCGAGGAGCGCGAGGTCGAGATCGAGATGCCGGAGCGCTCGTCGCCGACCTTCGAGATCTTCTCCCCGCAGGGCATCGAGGAGATGGGCGTCTCGCTCAAGGACCTGATGGGCAACCTGATGCCCAAGCGCACGCGCGCGCGGCGCGTGAAGGTGTCCCAGGCGCGCGAGTTCCTGCGCGAAGAAGAGGCCGGGCGGCTGATCGACCAGGAGGCGGTGCGCGAGCGCGCGGTGCAGCGGGTCGAGCAGACCGGGATCGTCTTCATCGACGAGATCGACAAGATCGCGCGGCGCGAGACACAAGGCGTCGACGTGCCCCCGAGCGCCGCGCCGGCAGAGGACGGCGCCACGCGCGAGAAGCTCCGCCGCATGTTGCGCGAAGGGAAGCTCGACGAGCGCACCGTCGAGCTCGAGCTGACGCGCACCGCCTCGCCGATGATCGAGGTGATGACGCCGCCGGGGATGGAAGAGGTGGAGAGCAACCTGCGCGAGATGTTCCAGAACATGATGCCCAAGAAGACCAAGAAGACGCGGCTGCCGGTCCCCGAGGCGCTCGAGACTCTCGCCGTCGAGGAGGCCGCCCGCCTGATCGACATGGACGCCGCCACCAAGGAGGCGGTGCGCCGAGTCGAGCAGTCCGGCATCGTCTTCATCGACGAGATCGACAAGATCGCCGGGCGCGAGGGCCTGCACGGCCCGGACGTGTCGCGCGAGGGCGTGCAGCGCGACCTGCTGCCGATCGTCGAGGGCTCGACGGTCTCCACCAAGCACGGCCCGGTGCGCACCGACCACGTCCTGTTCATCGCCTCGGGGGCGTTCCACGTCGCCAAGCCCTCCGATCTGATCCCCGAGTTCCAGGGGCGCTTCCCGATCCGCGTCGAGCTCGAGGCCCTCACCCAGGCCGACTTCATCCGCATCCTGACCGAGCCCGAGAACGCGCTGATCCGCCAGTAC
>JBIOJK010000005.1:0-72176 GCA_044450765.1 Myxococcota bacterium
GCCTCGAGCCCGAACGCGTCCGGCGAAGGCGCGAGCGCGAGCCAGCGAGTCAGTGCGCCGCGCGCGCGCGCCGCATCGCCGAGCGCGTGCGCCGCGCGCGCGATCTCGCCGAGCAGGACCGCAGCGCGCTCCGGCGGCGGCTCCAGGGCGAGCTCGCGCTCGGAGACCTCGAGCAGCGCGGACGGCTCGCGCGTGGTCGCCGCGAGCTCGCGCAGTCCGGCCAGGGCGGCGGCGCTGCTCGGGTCGCACTCGAGCGCCTGCGAGTACGCCTCGCGCGCGCCCGCCGGTGAGTCAGCGTGCTCGAGGCGCAGCTGTGCCAGCTCGCAGAGCAGGGCAGCCCGGCCGCGGCCGACCGGGGCCGCGGAGGAGAGGCCTTCGATCAGCGCGCACAGCTCGCCGCGGCGGCCGGTGCTCGTCAGCAGCTCGCGGAGCTGTGCCGCCGCAGCGGCGTGCGCGGGAACCTGCTCGAGCGCGCGCCGGTAGGCGGCCTCGGCATTGGCGCTGTGTGCGAGCGCGTGTGAGTGCAGGTCGCCGAGCTCGACCATCAGATCGGCGGCTTCCTCGTTGCTCTCGGCCGCGGCCATGCGCCGCTCGAGCACCTCGGCGCGCTCGGCGTGTCGCCCGATGCGCGCGAGACAGCGGTCGAGGACCGCGAGCGCTTCGCCGTCGTAGGGATCGTTCGCGAGCAGCCGCTCGAGACTGCGGATCGCCTGCTCCGAGTGACCCTCGCGCTCGTACAGCACCGCCAGCTCGAGCAGGCGCATGCTCGTGGCGCCCTCGATGTTCGCGAGCTTCTCGAGCGCGTCGAGCACCGAGCGGGTCGAGCCCGCGCGCCGGTGGATGCGCAGCCGCAGCTTCTGGACCGCGGCGTCGTCGGCGGCGATCTCGTCCGCGCGCTCCGCCCAGTGCACGGCCGCGGCGACGTTCTGTGCCTCGTCGATCTGCAGCGCCGCCGCACCGGTCGCCAGCGCGACGCGCTCGACCGGATCGTGCACGAGCTTCCACAGCGCGCGCTGCAGCTCGTCGACCCGCGCGTGCTGCGCGGCCGCGCGCTCCAGCTCGATCAGCCGCTCCAGTGGTCCGCGGCGATCGGGGTGAGAGCGGACCACCTCGGCGAGGATCGACTTCTTCCGCTCCGTGTCGCCCGGCGGCAGCAGGCGCACCACGCGCTCGAGCACATCGGCGCGGTTGTTGCCCGCGAGTCCGGGCAGCCGGCTCTCGTGCAGCGCGAGCGCGCGCGCGCGGTCGCCGGCGTCCTCCGCGAGCAGCGCGGCGCCCTGCATCGCGGGGTCGCACTTGGGGTCGATCTCGAGCGCGGCCTCGAAGCGGCGGCGAGCCTCCTCTTTGTCGCCGAGACCGCGCCAGAGCTGGCCGATCTCGGCGAAGAGCTGAGCGCGCGCAGGCGGCTCGAGCGGCAGCGCTTCCTCTGCCTCGGCCAGCTGGAGCGCGCTTGTGGCGTCGCCGGCAGCGGCCACCATGCGGCGCAGACTCGCGAGCGCGACGGCGTTCTGCGGCTGCATGCGCAGCAGCTCCTCGTAACGCGCCCGGGCCTGCGGCACGTCCCCGAGGCGCTCGCCGTAGATTCCCGCGACGCGAGACAGGACCTCGGCGCGCTCCGCGTTGGTCGCGGGCAGGACCGAGAGCCGGCAGTCGTAGACGCTGGCGAGCTGCGCCCACGCGCCCGTGAGATACAGGTGCTCTTCGAGCGTGCGGAACGCCCGGGCGTCGGTCGGATTGGTCGCGAAGCTCTGCAGCAAACGCTGAATTCGCTGAGCCTCTTCCGGGGAAGTTCCGGTCGCACGGGTGCGCGGGCGCGGCTGCATTCCGGGCTCTTCGGATCCGCGCGGGGCCGTCTTGACCCTCGGCAGGCTCAATCCGGCGATTTTTCATGGGCTTACGGCGAGACCATGCGCGCTGAAAGCTTGAAAGCAAAAAGCCGCGTGCGTTAGCGTTGGGCGGCTTGGAACCCGCGCGCACAGCTGCGCGTACCTCGAGCGAGGCGCGCGCCCAGACCGCGACCGACGAAAGCCGGCGGCGGCGGCGCGATTGGCGGCTGGCGGGCCTCGCGCTCGCAGTCCTGGCGCTGCTGTTCGGCGTCGAGCAGGAGCTGCTGACTCGGGCGCACTCGCTCCCGCTCGCCAGCGATACGGTGCTGCTGGCGATCCTGAACGTCAGTGTCGCTCTGATCGGCCTGCTCGTCTTCCTGCTCTCCCGGAACGTCGTGAAGCTGTTCGTCGACCGGCGCGCCGGGCGCTTTGGCGCCAAGCTGAACACGCGCTTCGTCACCTCGTTCGTGTTCGCGACCGCGCTGTCTTCGACGGCGCTCTTCGTCCTCTCTGCGCTGCTCGTGTCTCGCGCGGTCAGTGTCTGGTTCGAGCTCGAGCTCTCCGACAGCCTCGGCCAGTCGATCGAGGTCGCGGACGCCTACTACAACGATGCGGAGGAGACGTCGCTCTTCTTCGCCCGCCGGATCGCGGCCCAGCTCGCGGAGAAGAACCTGCTGCGCGGTGGCGCGGTCGACGGCCTGCAGAAGTTCGTGTCCGAGAAACAGGCCGAGTACAACCTCGGCGTCGTCGAGGTCTTCAACCGCGATCTCGCGGAGCTCGCGACCGCGACGCATCCCGAGGTCGCCGTGATCGCGTTCGAGGCGCCGACGTCCGCGCTGATCCGCGCCGGGCTCGAGGGCGCCGAGCGCAGCGTGATTCAGGGCGCCGGACCGGGCGAGCTGGTTCGCGCGGTGGTGCCGGTGCGCGCCTCCGCGAAGGCGTCCGAGATCGTCGGGGTCGTCGTCGTGAATCGCTTCCTGCCGCACGGGATCAGCGCACGCGTCGCCGGCATTCGCGCAGCGCGCGCCGCGTACGAGCGGCTGCAGCCGCGCAAGGGCACGTTCGAGGCGAGCATGCTCATGCTGCTGGCGATGATCACGCTCTCGAGTGTGCTGTTCTCGTCGTGGATCGGCTTCCGGCTCGCCAAGCAAGTGACTGAGCCGATCGAGAGGCTCGCCGGCGCGGCCGCCGAGGTCGCAGCCGGAAATCTCGACGTGCGCGTCGAGCGGGGCGGGCACGACGAGATCGCGGCGCTCGTCGACGGCTTCAACCGCATGGCCACGGACCTGGCCAAGAACCGCACGGACCTGGAGAGACGGCGCACGCAGATGGAGATCATCCTGCGCGCCGTCGGCGCGGGCGTCGTCTCGCTCGACGCTGACTTCGTGGTCCGCACGATCAATCCCCCGGCGCTGCGACTGCTCGGCGTCGGGCCCGGTGACTGGGTCGGCAGGAAGATCGGCGAGCTGCTGGTCGGCCCGGCGCTGGAGACGCTCTCGGCGCTGCTACACCGTTTGGCGTCGGGCCCGCAGGAGACCCTGCGCCGGCAGATGCCGATCGCGGTCGCGGGCGAAGTGCGCACCTTGAACTGGACCGCATCGCGCATGCACGAGGCGAGCGGCGCGGCGGCCGGCTTCGTGGTGGTCGTCGACGACGTCACCGAGATCATGCGCGTGCAGCGGATGGCGGCCTGGCGCGAGATGGCGCGCCGGATCGCGCACGAGATCAAGAACCCGCTGACTCCGATCCAGCTCTCCGCGCAGCGCCTGCGCCGCAAGCTCGCGGGCAAACTCGCGGACGAGGAGTCCGCCGTGCTGCTGCGCGAGAGCACCGACGCGATCACGGCCGAGGTCGAGGCCATGAAGCACCTGCTCGCGGAGTTCTCCAGCTTCGCGCGCCTGCCGGCCACCGATCCCGCGCCGACCGACTTGAACAAGCTGGTGGCCGAGGTGGTGGAGCTCTACCGCGGGAACGCCACGATCGAGTTCACGGCCGCCCTCGATCCGGCGGTACCCATGCTCGACCTCGACCGCCAGCAGATCCGGCGCGTGATCCTGAACCTCTGCGACAACGCCGTGGCCGCGATCGACGAGGCCGGCGCGGGCCCGCGCAAGGTGAGTGTCTCGACCCGGCTCGACGCGTCGGTCGGCACGATTCACTTGCAGGTCGCGGACACCGGGTCGGGCATCCGCCCCGAGGACCGCGCGCGGCTCTTCGAAGCGGGCTTCTCCACGAAGCGCGCGGGCTCTGGGCTGGGGCTCGCGATCGTCTCGCGCATCGTCTCGGATCACTCGGGCTACGTCCGCGTCGCCGCGAACCGGCCGCGCGGCAGCCGCTTCATCGTCGAGCTTCCCGTCCGCAGCGAGGCGCCGTGGCCACGATCCTGATCGTCGACGACGAGGAGAGCGTGCGCCGCTCGATCGCCGACGTGCTCGCGGACGAGGGACACCGTCCGGTGTTGGCTGCCGGCGCCGACGACGCGGACCGCGAGATCGTCGCGTCGCTGCCCGACCTGGTGCTGCTGGACGTCGCCATGCCGGGCCGCGACGGCCTGCAGCTGCTCGAGTCACTTCGCACGTCGCACCCGCAGCTGCCGGTCGTGATGATGTCGGGTCACGGGACGATCGAGACCGCGGTGCGCGCCACGAAGCTCGGCGCGTACGATTTCCTCGAGAAGCCGCTCTCCTACGACAAGCTGCTGCTGCGCATCGACCACGGCCTCGAGCGGGCGCGCCTCGCGCAGGAGAACCGCGAGCTGCGCGAAGCGCTGCTGGGCGAGAGCGACATCGTCGGCGACGCCCCGGTGATGGTGAAGCTGAAGGAGCAGATCGAGATCGCCGCGCCGACCGACGGCTGGGTGCTGATCACCGGCGAGAACGGCACCGGCAAGGAGCTGGTCGCGCGCTGGGTGCACCTGCGCTCGAAGCGCAGCGGCGGCCCGTTCGTCGCGGTGAACTGCGCCGCGATCCCCGAGGAGCTGATCGAGAGCGAGCTGTTCGGCCACGAGAAGGGCGCGTTCACCGGCGCGATCCAGAAGAAGCGCGGCCGCTTCGAGATGGCGAACGGCGGCACGATCTTTCTCGACGAGATCGGCGACATGAGCCTGATGACTCAGGCGAAGATCCTGCGCATTCTGCAGGAGCACCGCTTCGAGCGGGTCGGCGGCACGGAGACGATCGAGGTGAACGTGCGCGTGATCGCGGCGACCAACAAGGATCTGCAGGCCGAGATGGCGCAGGGCCGCTTCCGCGAGGACCTCTTCTACCGGTTGAACGTGATTCCCTTCCACGTGCCCGCGCTGCGCGATCGGAGCGAGGACATCCCGAAGCTGACCGAGCGCTTCCTCGCGCAGTACGCCGCGGACGCCGGCCGGCCGGCGAAGCAGATCTCGCCCAAGGCGCTCGCAAAGCTCCAGGAGTACCCGTGGCCCGGCAACGTGCGCGAGCTGCAGAACTTGATCGAGCGGCTCGTGCTGATGACTCCCGGCGAGACGATCGAGGTCGGTGACTTGCCGCCGCAAGTGACTGCCCCGGACCGCGAGCGCTGGCTGCGGGCCGGCGCCGGCGAGGACACGCTGGCCGCCGCGCGCGCCGCCTTCGAGCGCGAGTGGCTGCTCGAGAAGCTGGCGAACTTCGGCTGGAACATCTCGCGCACCGCGGAGGCCGTCGGCCTCGCGCGGGAGAGCTTGTCGCGCAAGCTGAAGAGCCTGCGCATCGACGTCGACGCGGAGCGTACGCGCGATGCCGGTTGAGCTGCGCGGCGCGCACGGCGGCGACGCGCAGGCGATCGCGCGGATCGCGCGCGAGTCACTGCCCGAGGTCTGGACCCCGGCGGCCTTGCGCGCGGCGCTCGAGCGACCGACGGTGAGCGGCGTCGTCGCGGCGCTCGGTCCCGAGCTCGTCGGCTTCGCGCTCGCCGCGCGCGCCGCAGACGAGGGCGAGATCCTCGCGCTGGCGGTCGAGCCGGCGCGCCGCGGCGCGGGCCTGGGCCGAGCGCTGCTCGAGTCACTACTCGAGCAGCTGCGGGCCGCGGGTGCGCGCCGCGTGCACCTCGAGGTGCGCTGCTCGCACACGTCCGCGCTGGCGCTCTACGAGTCACTGGGCTTCCGGACCTCGCGCCGGCGCGCCCGCTACTACCGCGACGGCGAGGACGCGCTCGAGCTCGGGGTCGCGCTTTGATCCTGGCGCGCGGCACCGTCGCCGCGGCCGGCGCGACGAGTCTCACGCTCGAGGTGCCCGACTGGCCGGGACATCGGCCCGGGCAGTTCGCGATGCTCTCGCTCGATCCCGACCGGCGGCATCGCGACCCGCTCCTGCCGCGGCCGATGGCGGTCTACCGCGAGTCGGGCGGCGCGCTCGAGTTTCGCTTCAAGGTGGTCGGGCGCGGCACGCAGATCATGTCCGAGCTGCCGCGCGGCGCGGTCGTCGGGGTGCTCGGGCCGCTGGGCAACGGCTTCCCCGCGCCGGCGCCCGGCGACTGGTTGGTCGGCGGCGGAACCGGCATCGCATCGCTCTACGAGCTCGCCAGCGGCGCGGCGGCCGGCGTGCGCTTGCGGCTCGGCGGCCGCACGCGCGCGGACATCCTTGGCCTCGACGACTTCGAGAAGCTCGGCTGCGATCTCGCGGTCGCGACCGACGACGGGACGCAGGGCGCGCGCGGATTCGTGACCGAGCTCTTGTCTCCGAGCGCCGGAGAGACCGTCTGCGCGTGCGGGCCGACTGCGATGATGCGCCGCGCGCACGAGCTCGCGCAGCGGGCCGGCGCGCGCTGTCTGGTGTCGCTCGAGAACAACATGGCCTGTGGCTACGGCGTGTGTCTCGGCTGCGCGGTGCGCACGGACGCGGGCTTCCGCTACGTGTGCACACACGGTCCGGTGTTCCCGTCGGAGACACTCGGCTGGGACTCGGCGCGGTGAGCGAGGCGGTCGATCTCGCAACCTCGCTCGCGCGCGTGCCGCTGCGCAACCCAGTGCTGCTCGCGAGCGGCACGTGCGGCTACGGCGCCGAGCTGGC
The DNA here is from genome assembly GCA_044450765.1 of Myxococcota bacterium. GTDB lineage: Bacteria > Myxococcota_A > UBA9160 > SZUA-336 > SZUA-336 > VGRW01. The sequence goes on from JBIOJK010000005.1 coordinate 6,839, forward strand.
GCCGTTCGTCGATCTCGGCGAGCTCGGGGGCATCGTGGCGAAGTCGCTGACCCTGGAGCCGCGCGCCGGCAACGTCCCGCCGCGCATTGCCGAGGCGCCGGCGGGAATGCTGAACGCGATCAGCCTCGAGAACGTCGGCGTCGAGGCATTTCTCCGCGAGAAGCTGCCGGCGCTGCCGGCCGCCGTGACGGTGATCGCGAGCGTCTTCGAGACGGAGATCGAGCGCTACGCAGAAGTGTGTAAGCGGCTCGACGGCGCGGGTCGCGTGGCGGCGCTCGAGCTGAACGCGAGCTGCCCGCACGTCAAGAGCGGCGGCATCGAGTTCGGCCAGGACCCGGCGGTGCTCGCGGCGCTCGTGCGCGCGTGCCGCGCGGCGACGGGCAAGCCGCTGTTCGTGAAGCTCTCGCCGAACGTGACTTCGATCGCCGAGATGGCGCGCGTCTGCGAAGGCGAGGGCGCCGACGCGCTCGCGCTCGTGAACGCGGTGCAGGGCATGCTGGTCGACGTGCACCGGCGCCGGACGGCGCTGCGGAACGGGTTCGGCGGGCTCTCCGGCCCGGCGATCCTCCCGATCGCCCTGCGCATGGTGTATCAGGCCGCGCGCGCGGTTCGCATCCCGATCTGCGGCATCGGCGGCATCGCCAGTGGCGAAGACGCGGTCGCGTTCCTGCTCTGCGGTGCGAGCGCCGTGCAGGTGGGCACCGTCGGCTACACGAATCCGCGAGCCGGAATCGAAGTCCGCGACGGGATCGCCGCCTACTGCCGGGCGCAGGGTGTCCCGCGCGTCCGCGACCTGATCGGCGGCCTCCGCAGCTGGTCCGACTCCGACTAGTCGAGGCGCGCCGAGGGCAAGCGGGCGCAGCCGAGCTCGGCTGCGCCTGATTCTCTTGGGGAATCAAGCTTCTACGTTGCCCGCTACGGGCCCTTTTGATATCTCTCCCTCGCACTTCTGCACCGGGACCTCCGGAGAAGGTGGGCGGCGCGTCCGCCTTTTTTTGTCGCTGGATTCCAATGCCGCCTCGATCTCGACTGAAGCGAAGGATTCATGCTCGAAGCGAACACCGCGATGTACAGAGACATTCCCGAGAGTCTGCTGCGGGTCGTCGAACCCGTCGTGCGCGCCCATGGACTCGAGCTCGTGGACGCAGCGCTCGGCCGTGGTCCGACCCGCTCACTGCTCCGGGTCGTGGTCGACACGCCGCAAGGCGACGGCCGGGTGCGGGTCGATGAGTGCGCGGCGGTCTCGCGCGAGCTCGGTCACGGGCTCGACGTCTCGGAGCTGATCGGCGGCGCGTACACGCTCGAAGTGACTTCGCCCGGCGTCGACCGCACGCTCGCGCGCGAGATCGACTTCGAGCGCGCGGTGGGCCGCAAGATCGCGCTCGAGACGCGTTCGGCGATCGACGGCCGCCGCCGATTCAAGGGTGAGCTCGTCGCCTTCGACGGCGCGGTCGCGACGCTGCGCTGCGACGGCGGCGATGCGCGCATCGCGTTCGCCGCGATCGAGCGCGCCAAATCGTTTCATCCGTTCGACACCCCGCAGAAGCCCAAGAGGTGACCCGTGGACGTGGATCTGAACCGCATCATCGACCAGGTGGTGAAGGACAAGAACATCAAGCGCGAGGTCGTGATCGACACGCTCGAGAAGGCGATGCTCACCGCCGCGCGGCGCAAGTTCGGGCCCGAGCGCGAGATCGAGGCGCAGTTCAACCACGAGACTGGTGAAGTCGAGCTCTTCGAGTTCAAGACCGTCGTCGCCGGCGCGCCCGCGAACGACTCACAGATCTCGCTCGAGAACGCGCACGTCCACGACCCGGACGCGGAAGCCGACGACCAGATCGGCGTGAAGCTCGACACCGCGGAGTTCGGGCGCATCGCCGCGCAGACGGCGAAGCAGGTCATCATCCAGGAAGTTCGCGGCGCAGAGCGCCAGAACATCTACGACGAGTACAAGGACCGCAAAGGCGAGATCGTCCACGGCATCGTCCGGCGCATCGAGAAGGGCAACCTGATCGTCGATCTCGGCCGCGCCGAGGCGATCCTGCCGCGCAAGGAGCAGGTGCCGCGCGAGATGTTCCGCGTCAACGAGCGCGTGCGCGCGTACGTGCAGGACGTCCTCAAGGAATCGAAGGGACCGCAGATCATCCTGTCGCGCGCCTGCACCGAGTTCCTGATGAAGCTCTTCGAGCAGGAAGTCCCCGAGATCTACGAGGGCATCGTGCGCATCGAGGCCGCGGCGCGCGAGCCGGGTGCGCGCTCGAAGATCGCGGTCGTGTCGAAGGACAGCGACGTGGATCCGGTCGGCGCCTGCGTCGGCATGCGCGGCTCGCGCGTGCAGGCGGTCGTGCAGGAGCTGCGCGGCGAGAAGATCGACATCGTCCCGTGGAGCTCCGATCCGGTGCGCTACGTGGTCGCGGCGCTCGCGCCCGCGCAGGTCGTGCGGATCATGGTCGACGACGAGAAGCGCTCGATGGACGTGATCGTCCCGGACGACCAGCTCTCGCTCGCGATCGGCAAGAAGGGTCAGAACGTCCGGCTCGCGGTGCAGCTCACGCGCTGGAAGATCGACATCAAGAGCGAGACCTACATGCGTGCGGTGCAAGCCGATCTCGCGCAGGCGCTCTCCGCGGTCGAGGGCGCCGGCGACTACGAGGCCAAGATCCTGCTCGACCACGGCGTGGCGAGCCTCGAAGAGCTCGCAGACGCCGACGACGAGCTACTGACTGGCATCCCGGGGATTTCCGCCGCGGGCGCGCAGAGCGTCCGCACGAAGGCGCGCGAGCTCGCGGTCGAGAAGGCCAAGCGCGCGCGCGAGGCCGCCGCTGCTGCGGCGGAGGCGCCGCCCGGCGGCGCGGGTGGACCGAGCGGCGTGTGACTCGCGCCTGATCGGTCATTGAGAAAGGCTCGACGAGAATGGCCACCAAGGGAATGAGAGCGTACAGCCTCGCGACGGAGCTCGGGCTCACGCGCGAGGATCTCATCAAGAAGGCTGCGGAGATCGGCATCGAGATCCGCAACCCGATGGCCAGCCTCGAGGAGGATCAGGTCACCACCATTCGGCGTCGGCTCTCCTCGACGCCGTCGGCGGATACGGTCCAGAAGCGCGTTGCCACCGGCGTGATTCGCCGGCGCAAGCGCAAGACGGAAGGCGAGGCCGACGACGGCCGCGCGGCTGACTCGGCCGAAGACCTCGCGGCGGCGGGCGAAGCGGGCGTCGAGCTCGCGGAGCCCGAGCCCGAGTTCGCGGAGGCGCCGGCGATCGCCGCGTCCGCGCAGCTCGGTGCCGCCCCGCTCGTCGAGGCCGCGCGGCCGGCCGAATCGCGCGTCGTCGCGCCGCTCGATCGCCCCGCGCGCGTAGTCGAAGATCCGCTCGCGGCGGCGCCGGTCGCCACGCCCGCGCCGGCGCAGCAAGCCGCGGCAGCCGCAGCGCGCAGCGCCGTGTTGCCCGCGGCCGACGTGGACGAGCGCGAATCCAGCGAGGCGCCCGCGCGAAAGACCGCGCGCCCGCGTCCCGCGCGCACCGATCTCTCGCTGCGCGAGCAGGAGACGATCGCGCGCATGATGCGCGGCGGAAACGTGCAGGCACAGCTGGAGCGGCGCCGCATGCTCGTCGAGCAGCAGTCGCGCGCGCAGTCACAGCGCCGGCGAGTCACCCCGGCGCCTCGCAAGCTCGCGCCGCCGAACCCGAGCAAGATCAAGCGCACGGTGAAGGTCGCGGCGGAGATCAGCTTCGCGGACCTCTCGCGCCAGACCGGCGCGAAGGTGCGCGATCTGATCCGGCGCGCGCGCGTCGTCGAGCCGGACCTGGCGAGCGAGGAGTATCTCGAAGGCGACGTCGCGGCGCTGATCGCGGAGGAGCTCGGCTTCGGCGTGCAGCGTGTGGAGTCCGAGATCGAGCGCACGATCGCGGCGACGCGCTCGCCGGTCGCGGACGCCGACCTCGAGCCGCGGCCGCCGATCGTGACCGTCATGGGTCACGTCGACCACGGCAAGACGTCGCTGCTGGACTACATCCGCAAGGCGAAGGTCGCGGCGGGCGAGGCAGGCGGAATCACACAGCACATCGGCGCATACCAGGCGCGCACGCTGGACGGGAGCCTCGTCACATTCGTCGACACGCCGGGTCACGCGGCGTTCTCGCAGATGCGCGCGCGGGGCGCCCAGCTCACCGACCTGGTCGTGCTCGTGGTCGCCGCCGACGACGGCGTGATGCCGCAGACCGTCGAGGCGATCAGTCACGCGCGCGCGGCGCAGGTGCCGATCCTGGTCGCGGTCAACAAGATCGACAAGGCGGAGGCGAACCCGCAGCGCGTGCGCCAGGCGCTGCTCGAGCACCAGCTCGTCGCTGAGGACTTCGGCGGCGAGACGATCTTCGTCGACGTCTCGGCGACCAAGGGAACCGGCGTCGACAAGCTGCTCGAGATGCTCGCGCTGCAGGCCGAGGTGTTAGAGCTGCGCGCGCGCAGGGGCGGCCCGGCGCGCGGCGCGGTGCTCGAGGCGGAGCTCGACCGCGGGCGCGGCCCGCTCGCGACCGTGCTCGTGAGCGAGGGAACGCTGAGTCCGGGCGACGCCGTCGTGGCGGGCAGCACCTACGGCCGCGTGCGGTCGCTCCAGGACGCCGAGGGCCAAACCGTGAAGGAGGCCGGGCCCTCGATGCCGGTGCAGGTGATCGGTCTCTCCGGCGTCCCGCTCGCGGGCGACGAGTTCTTCGTCGCGAAGAGCGAGCGCGAGGCCAAGCAGATCGTCGACCACCGGATCGCCGCCGAGAAACAGAAGACCGCGGCGGCGAACGAGAACCCCGCCGCCGTGTCGGCCGAGGAGCTGTTCGCGCGGCTCGCGAGCGAGACCGACAAAGAGCTGTTCGCGGTCGTGAAGGCCGACGTGCAGGGCACCGTCGAGGCGATCCGCGAGGCGCTCGGGAAGCTGTCGACCGAGAAGGTGAAGCTGACCGTGATCCACTCCGGTGTCGGCGGGATCAAGGAGAGCGACGTCATGCTCGCGGCCGCCTCGAAGGCGGTGATCTTCGGCTTCCACGTGCGACCCGAGCCGGCGGCGCGCAAGCTCGCGGAGCGCGAGGGAGTCACGATCCGAACGTTCGACATCGTCTACGAGCTGCTCGACGACGCGACGCTGCTGATGCGCGGGCTGCTGCCGCCGAAGGAGACCGAGAAGCTGCTCGGCCACGCGCTCGTCAAGGAGCTCTTCCACATTCCGAAGATCGGCACGATCGCCGGCTCGGGCATCGAAGAGGGCAAGATCATGCGCTCGGCGCGCGTGCGCGTGCTGCGCAACGGCATCGTCATCTACGCGGGCAAGCTCTCGTCGCTGCGCCGCTTCAAGGACGATGTGCGCGAGGTGGCGGCGCCGCTCGAGTGCGGCATCGGGGTCGAGAACTTCAACGACGTGAAAGTCGGAGATCGGATCGAGGCGTACGAGATCGAGGCGACGCCGGACACGCTCTAGCGACGCGGCGGCGCCCGCGCCGCGGAGGCGGAAATGCTGATCGCGGCCGCGCTCATCGAGCTCGCCCTGCCAGAGGCCGAGACGATCAAAGCGCGGCGCCGGGTCGCGCGCTCGGTGAAGGACCGCGTCCGGCAGCGCTTCAACGTCTCGGTCGCCGAGGTCGCGGATCAGGACGAGCGTCGCTCGGTGGTGATCGGCTGCGTGATGGTGGGTGTCGATCCGAGACACCTGCGCGATGGAATGGAGAAAGTGGTGCGCTACGTCGAGAGTCTCGGAGTCGCGGAGGTCGTCGGCGACGACGTCACCGTCTTGCGCCTCGACGAGGTCGAGGAGCTCGAGGACGACGGCGATGCCGCGCCGGCCGAGTGGCGCCGCGACGAGTCGCAGGAGTGACTCGGTGAAGTACACGCGGGAGCGGCTCGCGCAGGAGATCCACGGCCGGCTGGCGACGATTCTGCGCGAGCGCACGCAGGACCCGCGGCTCGAGCTGCTCGCGATCACCGAGGTGAAGGTGGCGCCCGACGCCACCTACGCGCGGATCTTCTTCCGCACCCTGGGCGATCTGACCGAGACCGTGGCCGCGCTCGAAAAGGCCAAGCCCTACCTGCGCCGCCGTCTCGCGGGCGAGCTGCGCACGCGGCGGGTGCCCGAGCTCGACTTCCGGGTCGACGAGTCACTCGACCGCGCCGAACACCTCGACGGCGTGCTGCGCGAGCTCGAGCGCGAGCGCGCGGCGAAGGCCAAGAGCGAGGAGGAGCCGCCTTGATCGACGGGTTCCTGGTGATCGACAAGCCGGCCGGACTGACGTCGCACGACGTCGTGCAGCGCGTGCGCCGCATGGCGAAGCAGCGCCGCGTCGGACATCTCGGCACGCTCGATCCGCTCGCGACGGGCGTGTTGCCGATCGCGCTCGGCGAGGCGACCAAGCTCTCGCTGCTGCTCACGCACGGCGCGAAGAGCTACCGCGGGAAGCTCCAGCTCGGAGTCGAGACCACGACCTACGACCGCGAGGGCGAAGTCACGGCGACGCGCGAGGGCCCCTGGCCGACGCGCGCGGTGCTCGAGAAGTCACTCGCCGCGTTTCAGGGCGAGATCGAGCAGGTGCCGCCGCCGTACTCGGCCGTGAAACAGGGCGGGCAGGCGGCCTATCGGCGCGCGCGCCGCGGCGAAGAGGTGCGGCTCGAGCCGCGCCGCGTCTCGATCTCGCGCATCGAGCTGACCTCGTACGAGCCGCCGTTCCTGTCGCTCGAGGTCGACTGCAGCGCCGGCACCTACCTGCGCTCGGTGGCGCACGACTTGGGCCTCGCGCTCGGCACTTGCGCCCACCTGTTCGAGCTCTGTCGCACGCGCAGCGGACCGTTCACGCTGGCGCAGGCGATCACGCTCGAGGCGCTCGAGGCGCTGGGGACCGGCCTCGAGGCGCGCGTGATCCCGATGCTCGCCGCCACCGGGCTGCCGACCTTCGAGATCGACGCGCGCGTGGCGCGGCGGGTGCGGAACGGCGTCCAGCTGGGCCGGCATGAGCTGAAGGGCGTGCCCACGGAGGGCGTTCTGCAGCTGGCGCACGCCGGCCGGCTGATCGCGCTGGTCGAAGCGCAGCGCGGCATCCCCGAGCTGCGCACCCAGCGCGTCTTCACAGTCGACGGCGGGGCCTAGCTGGCGCGAAACGCCCAACAACCTGCCCGCGCGCATTGCGGTTCGCTCGCGCGCTCTGCTATACACCGACCCGAATTCGGAAGGTAGAAGAGCTTGCTGAACGCCGAACGTCGGCAGGAAATCGTAAAACAGAACCAGCGCAAGCCCGGAGACACGGGTTCCTGCGAGGTTCAGATCGCGCTCCTGTCAGAGCGCATCACGGAACTCACGACCCATCTCCAGGTCCACGTGAAGGACCACCACTCGCGCCGCGGGCTGCTGATGCTCGTGAGTCAACGGCGCAGCCTGCTCGACTACCTCAACCGCACGAACGAGGATCGCTACCAATCCCTGATCGACAAGCTGGGATTGCGTCGCTAGCCGGGTCCCCCCGGAAAATGAGGTCGGACACGCGTCCGATCGGGTGTCGAGTCGAGAGATGAGAGACGTGGGATGAGCCGCCGACTGCGGCGATCCACGCGCGCCTGCGAAGGTGCGCCCGGTCGAGTCCCGAGCGACCTCGGGAATTTCACCAAGAGGAATGAGTAAGAGAATGGAAACAGTTCAGTGTACGGTCGACGGAAAGTCCGTCGTCATCGAGACGGGCCGTCTCGCGAAGCAATCGAACGGCTCGGTGCTCGTCACCCAGGGTAAGTCGGCAGTATTGGTCACGGTAAACTCGGCGAAGCCGCGCGAGGGCATCGACTTCTTTCCGCTGACCGTCGACTACATAGAAAAGATCTACGCCGCCGGAAAGATTCCGGGCGGCTTCTTCAAGCGCGAGCGCGGGATGACGGAGAAGGAAGTCCTGACCTCGCGCTTCATCGATCGCGCGCTCCGGCCGCTCTTTCCGGACGGCTACCGCGACGAAACACAAGTCACCGCGCAGGTTCTGTCCTCGGATCCCGAGTACGAGACCGACGTGCTCGCGTTCGTGGGCGCCTCCGCGGCCGTCATGCTCTCCGACATCCCGTTCCCCGACCCGATCGCGGCGGTGCGCGTCTCGCGCGTCGACGGGAAGCTGGTCGCGAACGGGACGCACGCGGAGATCGAGGCCGCGGACCTCAGCATCATCGTGGCGGGTTCGACGAACGCGCTGGTGATGGTCGAAGGCGGCGCGAAGCAGGTCTCCGAAGCCGCGGTGCTCGAGGCGCTGCGCTTCGGGCACACCGAGATCCGCCAGCTGATCGAGGCGCAGCGCGCACTGGTCGCGAAGGCGGGCAAAGCGAAGCGCGTCGTGACTCCGCCTGCGAAGGACTCCGAGCTCGTGCGCAAGATCGAGGGCATGGCGCTCGAGCGGGTCCGCGCCGCCAGCCGCACGCGCGAGAAGAAGGTGCGCAACAAGGCGTTCGACGAGATCGACGCGGAAGTCGTGAAGTCGATCGTGACCCCGTTCCGCGAGGCGCCGCGCGAGCTGGGAACCCTGGCGCAGCTCGAGGCCGCGCAATCCGCGGGCCGCAAGCTCGCCGCCGACGTGAAGGACATCCTGCACGACCTGCGCGGCAAGGTGATGCGCGACGACATCCTCGACGGAAAGCCGCGCATCGACGGCCGCTCGACGACCGAGATCCGGCCGATCACGTGCAGTGTCTCGCCGCTCAAGGGCCCGCACGGCTCGGCGCTGTTCACGCGCGGAGAGACCCAGGCGGTGGTGACTGCCACGCTGGGTGGAACCCGCGACGAGCAGATGATCGAGGGCCTGAAGGAAACGCTCTACCGCAAGTTCTTCATGCACTACAACTTCCTGCCGTTCTCGACCGGCGAGGTCCGGCCGCTGCGCGCGCCCAACCGGCGCGAGCAGGGGCACGGGGCGCTGGCCGAGCGCGCGGTGAAGATGGTGCTGCCCGAGGGCGAGGACTCACCGTTCACGATTCGCGTCGTGTCCGAGATCCTCGAGTCGAACGGCAGCTCGTCGATGGCTTCGGTCTGCGGCGGCGCGCTCGCGCTGATGGACGCGGGCATCGCGATCCAAGCCCCGGTGGCCGGCATCGCGATGGGCCTGATCTCGGAAGGCAGCCGCCACGCGGTGCTCTCCGACATCCTCGGCGACGAGGACCACTTGGGCGACATGGACTTCAAGGTCGCGGGCTCGACCCAGGGCATCACCGCGATCCAGATGGACATCAAGATCGAGGGCCTCGACTGGGCCGTGATGGAGAAGGCGCTCGAGCAGGCCCGCCAAGGTCGGCTGCACATCCTGCAGCGGATGGCGGACGAGACCGCGGGCCAGCTGCCCGGCTTCCAGCCGCGCAGCGAGCTGTCCGAGAACGCGCCGCGGATCAGCGTGATCTGGATCAAGCCGGACCGCATCCGCGACCTGATCGGACCGGGCGGCAAGGTGATTCGCGGCATCCAGGAGACGACGACCGCGAAGGTGGACGTCGAGGACTCCGGCCGAGTCACCATCTTCGCCCCGAACCGAGACGCGCTGCTGAAGTGCCAGCAGATGGTCGAGGAAGTGACTCAGGAGGCGGAGATCGGCCGCACCTACGTGGGGAAGGTCAAGAAGGTGACGGACTTCGGCGCCTTCGTGGAGATCTTCCCCGGCACCGACGGGCTGCTCCACATCTCGGAGCTCGCCGAGCGGCGGATCGCGAAGGTCGAGGACGTCTGCGTCGAGGGCGACGAAGTGGTCGTCAAGTGTCTCGACGTCGATCCGAGCGGGAAGATCCGGCTGTCGCGGCGGGCGGCGCTCGCCGAACAGCTCGACGCGTCGCGCGCGGAGGCCTGAGACCCGAATCGACGCGCGTGCTTCGGCTCGTCACCAGCGGGCCGAATCACGCGCTCGCGCGGGGTACACTCTCGGCTTGACCGGGTGCGAGCTGCGCGTCTTCCGAGTCCGCGGTCAGCGCGACGCGGACATTCCGCTGCCGGCGTTCGCGACGGCGGGCAGCGCGGGCCTCGACCTGCGCGCGGCGATCGAGGCCGACCTCGTGCTCGGGCCGGGCGAGCGCGCGCTGGTTCCGACCGGGTTCGCGCTCGCGATCCCGCCCGGTTTCGAGGGACAGGTGCGGCCGCGGAGCGGGCTCGCGCTGCACGCGGGAGTCACTCTCGCCAACGCGCCCGGAACCGTCGACTCCGACTACCGCGGAGAGGTCGGGGTGATCCTCGTGAACCTGGGGCGCGAGCCGTTCCAGCTGCGCAGAGGCGAGCGCATCGCGCAGCTCGTGATTGCCGCGGTGGTGCAGCCGCGCCTGAAGGAGGTCGGCGGGCTCGACGAGCTCGGCGAGAGCGCGCGCGGCCCAGGCGGGTTCGGTCACACGGGGCGCTGAGCTCCGGCCGAAGAGACGAAAGGGAACGCGGCGATTTCGCGCTACCATGCCCGCGCCCCCGGGAGGTACGCCTTTCTTGGAGCCCGCGGATCGAGACCGTAGAACAGCTGCGCCGTCGCCCGCCTCGGGCTCCGCCAGCGCGCCGCACCCGCTGCGGCCGAGCCCGCTCGCCGACGAGCCGAAGCGCTGGGCGCCGGGCAATCTGACCCTGCGTTGGATCACGGCCGGCCTGCTGGTCCCGCCGGTGATCTGGGTCAGCTACGCGGGGGGCTGGCTGTACGTGGGCGTGGTGATCGCCTTCATCCTACTCGCGCTCAACGAGTTCTACGGCCTGATCAGCGCGAAGGGCGCGACTCCCCATCGCCTGCTCGGGAACGTCGCCGCCGGCGTGCTGCCCGTGATTGCCTACGTGGGCGACGCGTCGCTCGCCACCAGTGCGCTCACCGCGACCTTGCTCACGCTCATGATCCTGCAGCTCACGAAGCAGGAGATCCGCGAGGCGATCGCGAGCGTCTCGGAGACTTTCTTCGGCGTGATCTACGTCGGCTGGCTGCTGTCTTACGCGGTGTCGGTGCGCTTCATCTCGTTCGAGCTCGAGCGCCGCTTCGGAACGCCGGTCGATCCCCAGGTCGGCTTCTTCTACATGATCCTGTGTCTGTCCGCGGTGGTCTGCTCCGACGCGGGCGCATACTTCGTCGGGCGGAAGTACGGCCGGCGCAAGCTGGCGCCCGCGATCAGCCCGAACAAGACGGTCGAAGGCGCGATCGGCGGCGTGATCACGGGCGGCGCCTTCGGTCTGCTCGCGAAGCTGGTCTTCACCGCCATCGTGCCGGGCGAGCTCGCGCGCGACCTCGGCTGGGGCGCCTCGCTCGTGTTCGGCATGACGCTCGCCGCGTTCGCGGTGCTCGGCGACCTGATCGAATCAGTCCTGAAGCGCGACGCCGCGCTGAAGGACGCGGGCTCGCTCCTGCCGGGTGTCGGCGGCGTGCTCGATCGCATCGACTCGGCCTTGCTCGGCATCCCGGTGATGTACTACCTCCTCCTCGCGTACTACTGGACGCGCTACGCCACGTAGGCCGAGGAGTCCCCCTTGATCCCCCGGTACACGCTTCCCGCCCTCGAGGCGATTTGGTCCGAGGACCAGCGCTACGCGCTGTGGACGCGCATCGAGGTCGCGGTGTGTCGCGCGCTCGCGAAGCGCGGCGAGATACCGCGCGACGCGTTCGCCGCGATCGAGGCGCGCGCCAAGGTCGACCCCGCGCGCGTGGCGGAGATCGAGGCGCGCGTGCACCACGACGTGAACGCGTATCTCGACGCGCTCGCCGAGCAGATCGGCCCGGCTTCGCGCTACGTGCACCTGGGACTCACTTCCTCCGACGTGCTCGACACCTGTCTCGCGCTGCAGCTCTCGGCGGCGCTCGACTTGGTGCTCGCGGAGTGCGACCGCGCGCTGGCGGCGCTGGAGCGCCGCTCGCTCGAGTTCAAGCGCACCGTCTGCGTCGGACGCACCCACGGGATCTTCGCGGAGCCAACGACCTTCGGCCTGAAGCTGTTGCGCGGCTTCGACGAGCTCGCGCGCGCGCGCGGGCGCACGCTGCGCGCGCGCGAGCAGGTCGCGGTCGGCAAGCTGTCGGGGGCGGTCGGCACGTTCGCGCACCTGGAGCCGGAGATCGAGGTCGAGGTGCTCGGCGAGCTCGGGCTCGGCGCGGCACCGATCTCCACGCAGGTCGTCTCGCGCGACCGACACGCGGAAGTGTTGACTGCCCTGGCGCAGGCCGCGGGCGCCGTCGAGGCGATCGCCGTCGAGATGCGCCACCTCGCGCGCAGCGAGGTCGGCGAGGTCCAGGAGTTCTTTGGCTCGGAGCAAAAGGGCAGCTCGGCGATGCCGCACAAGCGCAACCCGTGGCGCTTCGAGACACTCACCGGCCTGGCGCGCGTGGTGCGCGGCTACGCGGTGTCCGGGCTCGAGAACACCGTCCTGTGGCACGAGCGCGACATCTCGAACAGCTCCGTCGAGCGCATCGTGTTTCCCGACGCGACGGCGGCGGTGCACTTCATGCTGCACCGTCTCGCCGATCTGATCGACAGCCTCGAGGTCCACCCGGAGCGCATGCGCGCGAACCTGGACTCGGCGCGCGGCCTGGTGTTCTCGCAGTCGGTGCTGCTCGCGCTCGCGCGGCACGGAATCTCGCGCCAAGAGGCCTACCGACTCGTGCAGAAGCACGCGCTCGCTGCCTGGGACGAGGGCGAGCATCTCTACGACCGCCTCGCGGCCGACGCGGAGCTCGGGAAGCTGCTCGACCCCGACGAGCTGGTCGAGTGTTTCGATCTCGATCGCCAGCTGCGCAACGTCGACGCGATCTTCGCGCGCACGCTCGCCGCACACGGGAGGAAGCCGAGATGAAGCTGCGCGTGCTGGTGAGTCTCAAGCCCGGCGTGCTCGACGCGCAGGGTCGCGCGATCGAGCACGCGCTGCGCGACTTGGGCTACGCGCAGGTCGCGGGGGTGCGCACCGGCAAGCTGGTCGTGCTCGACCTCGACACACCCGATCCCGCCAAGGCGCGCGCGCTCGCGGCGGAGCTGTGCGAGAAGCTGCTCGCGAATCCGGTGATCGAGCAGTACGAGATCCTCTCGTGAGTGGCGCGCGAGTCGGCGTGCTCACGTTTCCCGGCTCGCTCGACGACCGCGACCTGGCGCGCAGTCTCCGTCTCTGCGGTGCGGACGCGCAGCTCGTCTGGCACAAGGACACGAATCTCCCTGCGCTCGACGGCATCGCCGTTCCGGGCGGCTTCTCGTACGGCGACTATCTGCGGGCCGGCGCGATGGCTCGCTTCTCGCCGGTGATGCGCGCCGTCGTCGACTTCGCCGCGAGCGGCAAGCCGCTGCTCGGCGTCTGCAACGGCTTCCAGATTCTGTGCGAGGCCGGTCTCTTGCCGGGCGCGTTGGTGCGCAACCGAGACCTGAAGTTCGTCTGTCAGGACGTGCGGGTCGCGGTCGAGGATCCCGGCGTGTTTCGCGAGGGACTCCCGCCGGGCCGCACGCTGGTGATGCCGGTGAAGCACGGCGAGGGCGCGTACGTGCCCGATCCCGATCACAAGCCGCGCGTCGCGTTCCGCTACGTCGGCGGGAGCCCCAACGGCTCCACCGACGACATCGCGGGAGTCGCGAACGCGGCCGGCAACGTCGTGGGCCTGATGCCGCATCCCGAGTACGCGACAGATCCGCTGCTCGGCTCGAGCGACGGCGCGGCGCTGCTGCGCTCCTTCCTGGCCGCCTGCGAAGCCGTGCGGGCGCGCAGGTGAGCGACCCGGAAGTCACCGACCAGCTCGCGCGCGAGCACGGGCTGTCGGACCACGAGATCGCGCTGATCGGCGAGATCCTCGGCCGGCGCCCGACGTTCCCCGAGCTCGGCATCTTCTCGGTGATGTGGTCCGAGCACTGCTCGTACAAGTCCAGCAAGCGCTACCTGCAGACCCTGCCCACGACCGGCGCCTGCGTGATCCAGGGGCCGGGCGAGAACGCGGGCGTGGTCGACGTCGGCGACGGCTGGGTCGCCGTGTTCAAAATCGAGAGTCACAACCACCCCTCGTACGTCGAGCCGCACGGCGGCGCGGCGACCGGCGTGGGCGGGATCCTGCGCGACATCTTCACGATGGGCGCGCGACCGCTCGCTTCGCTCGACTCGCTGCGCTTCGGGTCGCTCGACGATCCGCACCAGCGCTATCTGGTGCGCGGCGTCGTCCAGGGGATCGGCGACTACGGCAACGCCTTCGGCTGCGCCACCGTCGGCGGCGAAGTCACCTTCCACCCGCGCTACCGCAAGAACATTCTCGTGAACGCGATGAATCTCGGGATCGCGCGCGCCGACCAGATCTTCCTGGCGAAGGCGAGCGGCGTCGGAAATCCCGTGATCTACGTCGGCTCGAAGACCGGCCGCGACGGCATCCACGGCGCGAGCTTGCTCGCTTCATCGGAGTTCGATGCGGACACCGACGCGAAGCGGCCGACGGTCCAGCTCGGCGATCCGTTCACCGAGAAGCTGCTGCTCGAGGCCTGTCTCGAGGCGATGGCGACCGGCGCCGTCGTCGGCATCCAGGACATGGGCGCGGCGGGACTCACTTGTTCCAGCTTCGAGATGGCGTCGCGCTCCGGCACGGGCATCGAAATGGATCTCGACCGCGTGCCGCAGCGCGAGTCGCACATGACCGCCTACGAGCTGCTGCTCTCGGAATCCCAGGAGCGCATGTTGCTCGTGGCCGAGGCGGGGCGCGAGGACGAGATCTTCAGCGTCTTCGAGAAGTGGGACCTCGACGCCGCGATCGTCGGCCGCGTGACCGACGATGGTCGCATGCGCGTCCGCCGGCACGGCGCGCTGGTGGTCGACATCCCCGTCGATCCGATCGCGGCGAACGCGCCCGTCTACGAGCGCCCGCGCGCGCAGCCCGCGGACTTCGACGAGCGCCGCAAGCTCGACCTCGCACAGCTCGCGCCCGAATCGGACCCGTCGGCTGCGCTGCTCCAGCTGCTCGCCTCGCCCAACCTGTGCTCGCGCGAGTGGGTGTACCGCCAGTACGACCAGCTCGTGCAGTCGTCGACGGTGATTCGCCCGGGCGGCGACGCGGCGGTCGTGCGCATTCCCGAGACGGAGCGCGGCCTGGCGCTGAAGACCGACTGCAACCCGCGCTACTGCGCGCTCGATCCGTACGCCGGCGCGCAGCACGCGGTCGCGGAGGCCGCGCGCAACGTCGCAGTGACCGGCGCGCGCCCGCTGGCGGTCACGAACTGCCTGAACTTCGGCAGCCCCGAGCGCCCCGAGAGCATGTGGGAGTTCGCGGAGGCGACGCGCGGCATGGGCGACGCCTGTCGCGCGCTCGGCCTGCCGATCGTCTCGGGCAACGTGAGCTTCTACAACGAGACGGCGGGGGAGGGCGCCATTCCGCCCACGCCGACGATCGGCATGGTCGGCCTGCTCGAGGACGTGACTCGCGCGCTTCCCGCCGCCTTCCGCGAGGCGGGCGACGTGGCGATCCTGCTCGGCGAGACTCACTCGGAGCTCGGCGCCAGCGAGTATCTCGCCGTGCGGCACGGACTCGAGCGCGGCGCGCCGCCCGCGCTCGATCTCGCCGCCGAGCGGAGGCTGCACGGCCTGCTCGCAGAGGCGTCGGAGCGCCGCCTCCTGCGCTCGGCGCACGACTGCTCCGAGGGCGGCGTCGCGATCGCGCTCGCCGAGTGCGCGATCCGCTCCGGCATCGGCATCGACGCCTCGCTTCCCGCGCGGGGCCTGCGTCCCGAGGTCGCGCTGTTCGCCGAGTCGTGCGCGCGCGCGGTCGTCTCGTGCGCGCCTGCGAACGCCGACGCGCTGCTCGCGCTCGCGCGCCAGCACGGAGTTTCCGCCGCCCGCATCGGCGTCACCGGCGGCGCGCGCATTCGCATCGCGCCCGGGGTCGACGTCTCGCTCGCCGAAGCGCACGATCACTGGGCGCGAACCCTGCTGGAGGCGCTCGGATGAACAACGCGAAGCGCAGCGGGCGGCGAGCTGAGCGAAGCGCGGGTGCCCGCGCTGCGCGCGGCCGGGCCCCGCTCGCTCCCGATCGCTTTCGCGAGGAATGCGGCGTCATGGGGATCGCGGGGCATCCCGAGGCCGCCAACCTGGCCTACCTCGGGCTCTACGCGCTGCAGCACCGCGGCCAGGAGTCCGCGGGCATCGCGACGCGCGACGGCGGAGACAGTCACATCCACCGCGGCATGGGCTTGGTCGCGGAGATCTTCTCGCAGCCCGTGCTCGCGAAGCTGCCGGGGCGGAGCGCGATCGGACACGTGCGCTACTCGACCGCGGGTGCGAGCAACCTGCGCGACGCGCAGCCGTTCATCGCAAACACCGGGCGCACCCAGATCGCCGTCGCGCACAACGGCAACCTGACCAACGCCCTCGCGATCCGCTCCGAGCTCGAGGGACACGGCTCGATCTTCCAGAGCACGATGGACACGGAGGTGTTCGTGCACCTCTTCGCCCGCGCGCGCGGCACGCTCGAGGAGCGCCTCGGCGACATGTGCTCGCGCGTGCGCGGCGCCTGGTCGGCGGTCTTCCTGATCGACGACGTGCTGGTGGCGGCGCGCGATCCGCACGGCTTCCGGCCGCTGTCGCTCGGGCGGCTCGGGCAGGCCTGGGTGATCGCGAGCGAGACCTGCGCGTTCGACTTGATCGGCGCGGTCTACGAGCGCGACGTCGAGCCCGGAGAGATCATCATCATCCGCCGCGGGCGGCTGCGCTCGGTGCAGCCGCTGCCGCGCGCGCCCGAGCGGCTCTGCGTCTTCGAGCACATCTACTTCGCGCGGCCGGACTCACTCGTCTTCGGCTCGAGCGTGTACCAGACGCGCAAGCAGCTCGGTCGCGAGCTCGCGCGCGAGTCGCCGGTCGAGGCCGACATGGTCGTGCCGGTGCTGGACTCGGGCTCGGTCGCGGCGCTCGGCTACGCCGAGGCGTCGGGCATCCCGTACGAGAGCGCGCTGATCCGCAATCACTACGTGCGGCGCACGTTCATCGAGCCGGAGCAGTCGATCCGGATGTTCGGCGTGCGCGTGAAGCACAATCCGATCCGCGAGCTCGTCACCGGCAAGCGGCTGGTCGTGGTCGAAGACTCGATCGTGCGGGGCACCACGCTGAACAAGCTGGTCACCCTGTTTCGCGGCGCGGGCGCGCGCGAGGTACACATCCGCGTGTCGTCTCCGCCGACGACCGGGCCGTGCTACTACGGAATCGACACGCCGACGCGCGCCGAGCTGATCGCGGCGAATCACAGCGTCGAGGAGATCCGGTCCATGATCGGCGCCGACAGCCTCGCGTTCCTCCGGCTCGACGCGCTGCGCAGGATCGAGGCGCAGATGAAACACGGCTTCTGCGACGCTTGTTTCTCGGGCGAGTACATCATCCCCGTCGACGAGGTCGCGCACGCGGAGCCGCAGCTGCCGCTGTTCGACGCGGCGGAGTCGACGCGCGAGCTCGAGGCCGACGACTAGAGGCCTCCGGCGCGGCGGAACGCCATGCCGGCGCGCCTCGCCGCCTCGCCGTCCGCGTCGTCGCGGTCGCCGATCACGAGACACTCGGCCGGAGTGACTTGCAGGCGCGCCGCCGCCGCGAGCAGGCCCTCGGGCGCCGGCTTCAGCGAGCGCGGCCCGCCCGGCTCGCCGGCGGCGACCACGACCTCGAAGAGCCCCGCGATCCCGAGCGCGGCGAGCTTCGCGCGCGCGGGATAGTCCGAGACGAGCGCGGTGCGGCCCCCGGTCGCACGGAAGTGCGCCAGCTCCGCGAGCAGGCCGCGCCGGCGCGCCAGCCGCAGCCACTTCCCGGGCCGCCGCACCATCCACTCCTCGACGACACCGTGCAGTGTCGCGGGAGCGACCCCGAGCGCGAGCGCGGTCCGCGCGAGCTGGCGGGCGAAAGGGTCGCCGGTCGTCTCGTGCACGAGCGCGCGCACCCGCTCGTGCTCCGCGCGAAAGCGGCGCAGCAGCGGAGCGACGCGCAGACCCGAGCTCGCGAGCTCGAGCGCCATCGCGAGCTTCACGGGCAGGGCGTGATAGAGGGTGCCGTCGAGATCGACGAGCCAAGCCTGCGCGTTCACGTCGGATGCAATCCTTGCCGCCTCCCGCGGATTGGGCGAATACCATAGCCGGCGCGACGTCCGATCCGGCGCTTCCGGGCTACGGGGGCGGTGCCGCAGCTGCCGATATCGGTCGAAGGCGGGGCCGAGGAAACACGCGCCGCGCAGCCGCCGCGCAAGCGATGGGAGACCGCCGGGACGATGACTGAGCTATCCGGCTGGGGGCGATATCCGGTCGTGAACGGGGTCGAACGAGTCTCGGAGGACTTCGAGGCTTCGAGCGCCGCCGCTGCGCTCTCGCGCGGGCTCGGCCGCTCTTACGGCGACGCGTCGCTGCCGGCCACTCCCGGCGATGTCGTCGCGAGCTCGCGCCGCGCGGACCGCTTGCTCTCGTTCGACTCCGCAAGCGGCCTGCTGCGCGCCGAGGCCGGCCTCTCGCTGCGCGATCTCAATCGGATCTTCCTGCCGCGCTGCTTCTCGTCTCCGGTCTCGCCGGGAACTCAGTACGTGACGCTCGGCGGGATGGTCGCCTCGGACGTGCACGGCGGAAACCACCACGTCGCCGGCACCTTCGGCGAGCATGTCCACAGCTTGCGCATGCGGGTCGCGGACGGCCGCGTGCTCGAGGTCTCGGAGCAGTCCGAGCCGGAGCTGTTTCGCGCGACGCTCGGCGGCATGGGCCTGACCGGTCACGTGCTCGAGGTCGAGGTGCAGCTCGAACGCATCCCGAGCGCCTGGATCTACCAAGAGAGTCGCCGCGTGCGCGACTTGGACGAGCTGGTCGAGACACTGCTCGAGGGCAGCCGCAAGTGGCCGTTCACGAAGAGCTGGTTCGACAGCACCAAGCAGGGGCCGGCGATGGGCCGCGGCATCTCGATCGTGGGGCGCTGGGCCGAGCCCGGCGAGGCGCCGCCCGCGGCCCCCGAGCTGCGCGAGCGGTTCTCGGTGCCGGTCGACCCGCCGTTCGGGCTCGTGAACCGCCTGACCGTGCCGCCGTTCAACTCTCTCGTGTTTCACGCGCACGGCGCGCGCCCGCGCACCGGCGTCGTGCACCCGAGGGTGTTCTTCTGGCCGCTCGACGAGATCCGCCACTGGAACCGGCTCTACGGCTCGCGCGGCTTCGCTCAGTACCAGTGTGTCCTGCCGATCGACAACGACACGCGCGTGGTGCGGCGCTTCTTCGGCGCGATGACTCGCCGCGGCTGTCCCTCGCCGGTGTCGGTGATCAAGGACTGCGGACCGGAGGGGCGCGGGATGCTCTCGTTCCCGCGGCCCGGGATCTCGATCGCGATCGACGTGCCGCTGCGCGGCGCGAAGACACAGGCGCTCATCGACGCGCTGAACGAGATCGTGTTGGATGCGGGCGGCCGGATCTATCTCTCCAAGGACGTGCTCACGCGCGCCGAGCATTTCCGGGCGATGGAGCCGCGACTCGGCGGCTGGAACGAGGTGCGCCGCAAGTGGGATCCCGAGCGCCGGCTGCGCAGCGCTCTCTCGGTGCGCCTGCTCGGGGACAACGCGTGAAGGTGGTCTTCTTCGGTGCGACGCGCGGCATGGGGCGCGCGCTGGCGCGCCTGCTGGCCGCGCGGAGTGACTCGCTGTTCCTGCTCGGGCGAGACGCGCTGGAGCTCGCGCGCAGCGCGAAGGACCTCGAGCTGCGCGGTGCTGCGGGACCCGTCGGCAGCGCGGAGTGCGATCTGCTGGACCCGAGCGGCTTCGAGGCGGCGCTGGCCGGAGCCGACGAGGCGCTCGGCGGCTTCGACACGGTCGTCGTGACGGCGGGACTCTTCGCGCCGCAGGACGCGCTCGAGTCCGATCCCGAGCTGTGTGGTCACGTGCTCGCCGCCGACTTCGCCAACACCGTGCTCTTCTGCGAGGCGGCGCGGAAGCGGCTCCTGGCGCGGGGTGGCGGCCGGCTCTGCGTCTTCTCGTCGGTGGCGGGAGAGCGCGGCCGGAAGCCGGTGGTGCTCTACGGGGCCGCGAAGGCGGGACTCAGCCGGTACCTCGAAGGGCTCGACCACAAGTTCCGCGCTCAGGGCCTGGTGACCGTCACCGTGAAGCCCGGCTTCGTGAAGACGGGAATGACCGAGGGACTCACTCCGCCGCCGTTCGCAGGCGAGCCCGAGGTCGTTGCCGCCCGCGTGCTGCGGGCGCTCGATCGCGGCCGACCGGTCGTCTACGCGCCGGCGAGCTGGCGCTGGGTCATGCTGGTGATCCGCGCGCTGCCGAGGCTCGTCATGCGCCGGATCGGCTTCTAGGCCGGCGATGCGCGCACGCGACTTCGCGACGCTGGCGCGACCCCGTGACTGGGCGAAGAACGTCTTCGTGCTGATGCCGGTCCCGTTCGCGCTGGCCGCCGGAGGCCGACTCGAAATCGGCTCGTTCGCGCTCGGCGTCGCAGGATTCTCGCTGGCGAACTCGGCGGTCTACGCGCTGAACGACACACTCGACGCCGAGCGCGATCGACTGCACGCGGAAAAGCGCGAGCGCCCGGTCGCGTCGGGGCGGGTCTCCAAGCCCGCCGCGCTCTGGTTCGCCCTCGCACTGCTGGTCGCCGGCGTCGCGCTCGCGTGGCTCTCGGGCAGGCCGACCGCGCTGGTCGTGCTGGCCGCGTACGTGGCGAAGGAGCTCCTCTACCAATTCGGCCTGAAGCACGTCGCGCTCGTCGACGTGTTCCTGCTCTCGTCGGGATTCGTGCTGCGCGTCGTGCTGGGCGCCGAGCTCGTCGGCACGAATCCGTCGAACTGGCTCTTGTTGTGCTCGTCGACCCTGGCGCTCTTCATCTCGCTCGCGAAGCGGCGCAGCGAGCTCGTGCGCGGGATGGACGGCGCGCACCGGCCGGCGCTCTCCGGCTACAGCGTGCAGTATCTCGACCAGGCGATGGCCGTCAGCGCCGGCATGATCCTGATCGGATACGCGCTGTACTGCATGGACGCCAAAGTGCTGTTGGCGGGCCGAGAGTTCGCATCGCTGCCGTTCGTCGTGTTCGGCGTGCTCGAGTATCTGCGCCTGGCTCAGGTGCGCGGGGCCGGCGGCTCGCCGATCGACCTGCTGCTCGCGTCGCCGGCGCTCCTGGTCTGCGGAGTCGGCTGGACCTTGGCGTCACTCTGGAGTGTCGGGCTCCGCTGACTCGGGCTCTGCGGATTCTGGCTCCGTCGACTCGGGTTCCGCTGACTCGGGCTGCTCGGGGGCAGCTGCCCGCCGGTGCCGCAGCTGGAGCACGCCGAGGTTCTGGTCCGCGTCGTCGACCAGAACCTTGTACAGCGCGCGGATCGGCGGCTCGCGCAGCAGATCGAGTGCGCCCGTGTCCCCGGCGATGTACGGCGCGTGCTTCTCCGCGATGTAGTCGGCGAGCGCGCCGCGCTCGAGCGCAGCGAGCGCCTCGGGGTTCGCGGCCGCGTCGAACGAGAGCGTCCGGTCGTGGAAGAAGCCGAGCGTTCCCGCGCGGCGCGCGCCGATCCAGGCGTCCGGCGGAGCGTTCGCCTCGAGCCAGCGCAAGACCCGGAACTGCGGCCGCTCGTTGCCGGAGCGATAGGCTTGCAGGGTGCCCGCCGCCGCCAAGCCGAACACGCCGGCTGCCAGCGCGCAGGCGAGCGCAGTGAGTCGCGCCGAGGTGAGTCGCGCGCCGAGCTCGACCGCGGCCCACGCCCAGCCCAGCGCCAGGAACGGCGATGCCGGATAGAGCTCGCGCTGCGCGGAGTCTCCCGCGCCGCCGGCGAGCCCGTAGAACGCGGCGAGCGACGCCGTGTAGAGGAGGGACAGTGCCAGCAGCGCCCGGCGGCGGCTGCCGGGCGCGCGGAATGCGAGCGCGGCGGCGACCAGGGCGGCGGCGCAGGCGACGGCCGCGGCGATCGCCGCGCGCGGCGAGCTCTGGAACGCGCGCGGGATCGGCGCGACGAGCAGCGCGAGGTCCGCCAGCGCCAGAGGGACGCGCGCGTTCGGCGCGAAGTGCGCGTCGAGCCGGGCGGCCTGGACGTCGATCGGGACGGCGCTTCCGAAGACGAGGTGGTTGAACGCGAGCCACTGCGCCGCGACGGCGAGCGCGACCGCCGCGAATACGAGCGTCTCGGCGAGCCGGCGAGTCACTCCGCGCGGGCGCCCTTCGACAGCGCGAAACGGGTGCACGAGACAGGCGGCCAGGATCAGGAACAGCGCGTCGCAGCGCGCCAGGAAGCAGATGCCGAGCGCGCCGCCGAAGCCGAGCTGGCGCCCGAGCGGCCACGCGCGCTCGCTGCCGGGCGCCGTGAAGAGCAGCGCGGCGAAGATCACGCTGGCCGAGTAGATCTGTGACTCGAGCCCGTTCATCGAGTGCGGGAGCGCGACCGGGCTCGCCCACCAGGCGCTGGCCGCCAGCGCGGCAGCGAGCGCGCTCCGGCGCCGGCCCGCGAAGGCGAGCCGCGCGAGGCGCTCGACGCCCAGCGCCCCCGCGGCGCCGAGCAGCGTCTCGACCGCGAGCACCAGCGCAACGCCGGAGCGCTTCACCCCTTCGACCAGCCAGAAGCAGCCGGCCCAGGCGAGCGTCGCGAGCGGCGCGCCGCCGTTCGACGGGATCGCTCCGTCGGAGATACTCATGCCGTGGCCGAGCGCGAGGTTCCGCGCCACGGTCAGCATCAGATACCCGTCGTCGGTCGGGAACTGCTGCAGCAGGCGCCCGCCCTGGTCGAAGAGCGGCGCGAGGCGCGCGGCCAGGCCAAGCGCGACGAAGCCCGCGCAGAGCGCCGTCAGCGCGCGCGCCCACGCGCGGTCGCCGCGTGCGCCGGCAGATGCCCCACTCTCCATCGCGGCGCATGATAGGGGACTCGGACCTCCGCAGAGTGGCGCTCGACGGCGCGACCGGGGTGCTGTAAACGGCCGGGTCAGGCGGAGAGGGGACGGCGGACATGAGCGGCAAAGTGGCGCTGATCAGCGGGGTGACCGGGCAGGACGGCTCCTATCTCGCGGAGTTCTTGCTCGAGAAGGGCTACGAGGTGCACGGCATCGCCCGCCGGACCTCGATGTTCAACCGCGGGCGCATTGATCCGGCGCGGGAGCGCGCGCTCGCCGCCGGCAAGGTCTACGAGCTGCACTACGGCGACATGGGTGACTCGTCGAGCTTGAACCGGATCGTCGCGCAGGTCCGGCCGACCGAGGTCTACAACCTCGCCGCGCAGTCACACGTCGCCGTGTCGTTCGAACAGCCCGAGTACACCGCGGACGTCGACGGCACCGGCGTGCTGCGGCTGCTCGAGGCGCTGCGCTCCAACCGGATCGAGGCCCGCTTCTACCAGGCCTCGACGTCCGAGCTGTACGGGAAGGCCGAGGAGATTCCGCAGACCGAGACGACGCCGTTCCACCCGCGCTCGCCGTATGCGGTCGCGAAGGCGTACGCCTTCTGGATCGTGCGGAGCTATCGCGAGGCCTACGGCATGCACGCCAGCAACGGCATCCTGTTCAATCACGAGTCGCCCCGGCGCGGCGAGAACTTCGTTTCGCGCAAAGTCACTCTGGGTCTCGCGCAAGTTCGCGCCGGGCGGCTCCCGACGCTCCGCCTCGGCAATCTCGACTCGCGCCGCGACTGGGGCTACGCGCCCGACTTCGTCGAGATGATGTGGGTCATGCTGCAACAGCCGGAGCCGGACGACTTCGTCGTGGCGACCGGCGAGACACACACGGTGCGCGAGTTCATCGATCGCGCGGCGCCGGTCGCGGGCTTCGAGCTGGTCTGGGAAGGGAAGGGCGCGGCCGAGAAGGCGCGCGACGCGCGCACCGGCAAGGTCGTGATCGAGGTCGATCCCAAGTTCTTCCGCCCCGCCGAGGTCGACCTGTTGCTCGGCAATCCCGCGAAGGCCAAACAGCGGCTCGGCTGGGAGCCGCGCGTGCGCTTCGCGGAGCTCGTCGAGATCATGATGAAGGCCGATCTGGAGCTGGTCGGGGCGCGCTGGGGCGAGTGACTCACGGCTCGCCGCGAACCGCGCTCCGCACCGGCGCGGCCAGCTCGCGCGCGAGCGCGACGAGCTGGGTCTCGGCGGCCGCGGCCTCCGCCGCTCCCGGCGCGGCGACGCGCGTCGACAGGCGCACGAACGCGTAGCGGGACCTCCCGAGCAGTCCGTCGACGGCGCGCAGCAGCGGCTCGAAGTGACTCGCGCTGGGCCAGCGACCGGCGGGCTGGAACCAGTACAGCACGAGCTCCTCGCTGGGGCCTTGCGTCGCGGCCAGGAAGCGCGCGTGCAGCGTCTCGCCGCCGGGCAGCTCGAGCGCGCGCTCGCGCAGGCCGACGAGATCCCAGCCCTGCGCCGGATAGCAGACCGCCGGGTCGTGGGCGCCCTTCGCGCCGGCGCGGTCGTAGAACGCGACATACGCCCAGACGGGCGCGCCGGCTCTGCCCGAGTAGAGCCGCAGCAGGTACGCATCCGGCGCGACCATCGCGCGCACGTCTTCGGACAGCTCCTCGCTGCGCGCGACCTCGAACGCGCCGAGCCGCGCGGGGACGAGCGAGGGGTCGAATGCGGGAGACACTCGTCCGCGGCTGCGCACCAAGCCGAAGCTGGCGAGCGGAAGCAGCAGACAGACGAAGACCGCCGCGAGCGGGCGCGCTCCCCTCATCGCACGGTCCGCGCGAGCGCGACCAGCGCGACCGCACCTAGGCCGAACGTCGCGAAGCCGAAGCCGTCGTGAAGCGTGCCCTGCGCGTAAGCGTCGCCCCAGTGACTCACCAGCAGCACGGTGGTGATCACGCGCGCGATGTTCCCGAGGACGGCGAACGGCACGACGCTGATCAGAATCAGCGCGCGCCGCCACGCGCCGCGGGCCGCGAACGTGGCGACCACCACGGCCAGCGGCAGCAGGGTGACGATCGAGCGCAGACCCGAGCAGGCGTTCGCGACGAACAGCTCGTGTTTGGGCACGAACAGGCGGTTGCCCTGCGCCGCCACTGCGGCGCCGCCCAGCTGGAGCAGCGCGACGGCCGCTTGAATCACTAGAGATTTCAGCGCCAACAGCGCGCCATCGAGAAGAAAATCAGGTGGCGGCACCATGAACACCAGGAACGCGATCGGCAGTCTCAGCGCGCGCAGGAGGGGCTCGCCACCCAGCGCGTATGCGGTCGCCGCGAACATCAGGGGCACCCCGACACCGGCGAGTGTCGCCACGTCGCCCAGGACACCCAGGGACTCGATGGCCGCCGCAGCCAGAACCCACGCCGCTCCCCAGGCGGGCACCTCCGCCTGGCGGAGCGCTGCGCGAATCTGCGCTCGCGTCGCGAAGCAGAGGGCGACGCTCGAAGCCGGGACCAGGTAGCCGTATCCCAGGTACTCAGAAGTGTCCCAGATGAACGAGAGCATGCGGAGCCCCGGAAGGACCGCCGCCGCCAAGGCCGCGACACAGGCCGCGCGCAGAGCGGCCACGGACGCGTCCCGGGGTGTGGAGAGCTCCGCCACACCTGGGGCATCGGCGGCGGTTGTCGAGCCCTTGCGCGGCCCGGGAAACGCCCGCGTGCGAAAAGCGGAAGAGGGCTTCCCGGAGTTGCCGGTCGTCAGTCAGCGATTGCTGGCCGGATCTGGTATGCGGGTTGCTAATATCGCCTACCGAGGGGCCAAGAGGCGGCGGGAATGCGAGACGAAGTAGGACCGGAGAACGGCCTCGACGGGGCCGGCTCGCAGGAGCTCGATCTCCGCCCGATCCTCGAGTTCGTGCGCCGCCGCAAGCTGACGGTGCTGCTGGTCGCGCTGCCGCTGCTGATCCCCGCATCGATCTTCCCGTTCACGCTGAAGCACTACTACGAGGCGACCTCGATCGTGGCGATCCAGGCCACGCCGAAGGTGCTGGACTTCGGCGGCGACCCGCTCCCCGGCGCACTCGGGAATCAGCGCACGCAGGCGGCGGTCGAGTCGTCGCTGCTCACGCTGGTGCTGTCGGACGCGGTGCTCGGCCAGGTGGTCGACCTGATGCCCGCCGGCAGCCAGCCGCTCAAGCAAAACCTGGTCGACTACGTGAAGGGGCTCCTGAGCGGTCAGCAGGACGCGGACTGGCACGTCACGCCCGAGCAGGAGCGCGCGCGGCGCATCGACGTCCTGCGCAACAATCTCGTGGTCAGCCTGGCGGGCGGCGGGTCGTTCCTGCAGAT
Organism: Myxococcota bacterium; assembly: GCA_044450765.1. Lineage (GTDB taxonomy): Bacteria > Myxococcota_A > UBA9160 > SZUA-336 > SZUA-336 > VGRW01. The sequence goes on from JBIOJK010000005.1 coordinate 32,908, forward strand.
CAAGGCAACGGCGCCCACTCCGCCCGGCGCGACGTTCCTCGCGAACTCGGTGGCTGACTCCTACGTGCGCTATCTGGAGAGCGAGCGTGACTCGGCCTCGAAGCGCGCGATGACCTTCCTCAACCAGCAGGTCTACGAGCTCCGCGAGCAGATCGCGAACAAGGAAGGCGCGCTCGCGGATCTGGTCGCGCGCAATCTGGTCTCGCCGAGCGCGCTGGCCCCGACCAAGGAGGAGGGCGGCAACTCACCCAACTCGCTCGCGTCGATCGACGGCGCGCTGCAGACCTCGCGCATCGAGCTCATGTCCGCGCGCCAGCGCCTGGCCGAGATCTCGCCGCGCGCGAGCGCGACCGGCGATCCGAATCAGGATCGCGACGTGCGCCGGCTGCGCGAGCAGTATCAGACGGCGCTGCAGTCTCTCGAGTCCGCTCGCCTGCGCTTCACGCCGACGCACCCCGAGGTGAAGCGCCTCGAGAGCGTCGTCGCGAGCCTTCAGAAGCAGCTCTCGGACGCCGGGGCGAGCGACGCGCGGCCGCTCAGCGCCGCCGAGGAGACCGAGTACCAGACGCTGCGCGCCGAGGTCTCTCGCCTCGACGGCAAGGTGCACGCACTCGAGAAGGCGCGCGACGACCTGGTCGGGGACGGCAGCGCGAAGTCCGAAGCCGTCTCGCGCTACAAGCGACTGCAGAGCGAGCTCGAGGTCGACCAGCAGATGCTCGAGGTGCTGCTGACGCGGCGCAACGAGTCACTCGTCACCGCGGCCGACAAGCAGACCGGCGCCTCGGTGCTCGACTATGCGATCGCCCCGCTCTGGCCCGCGGGGCCCAACCGCAAGAAGTTTCTCGCGCTCGGCTGGGCGGCGGCGCTCGCGGCCGGCATGGGCGCGGCGCTGCTGCGCGAGCTGCTCGACCGGCGCGTGCGCGACACCGACGCGATCGCCCGCGCGCTCGGCGTGCCGACGCTCGGGATGATTCCCCAGGTCGAAGACCGCAAGGTCGTGCCCGAGCACCAGGCCGGCCGCGCGGCGGCGTCGCCCGCCTCGGAGGGCTACCGGAATCTGCGCACCTCGATCCTGTTCGCGATGCGCGATCTCAAGCTGCATTCGATCCTCGTGACCAGCGCGATCGCGGGCGAGGGCAAGACCACGACCTCGATCAATCTCGCCAGCGCGTTCGCGCGCATGGGCCGCCGCGTCGTCCTGGTCGACGCCGATCTGCGCCGCGCGCGCGTCGACCGGGTACTCGGCATCGCGCGCTCGCCGGGACTCTCGGAGGTCCTGCAGGGGCGCGCGCGCACCGACGCCTGCGTGCAGCGGCCCGAGAGCGCCAGCTTCGAAGTGCTGACCGCCGGCGAGGCGCCCGAGAATCCGTCCGAGCTACTCGCTTCGAACGCCTTCGTTCAGGTGATGGCGGACCTCAAGAGTGAGTACGATCTGGTCGTGCTCGACTCACCGGTCCTGCTCGCCGTGCCCGATGCGCTGCTGCTCGCCGCGGACGCCGACGGCACGCTGCTCGTGCACAAGCCGGGCTCCGTCGAGCTGCGCGCGCTGCGGCGCATGCGCGAGGACCTGCAGCGCGCGGGCGCGCGCATCCTCGGGGTCGTCTTCAACCGCGTCGATCCGAGCGACCGCATGATCTACCCGACGTACATGGCGTCGCCGTATCTCGAGAATCCCTCGAAGCGGTCGGGCCGTACGTCGCGGGGCTCGTGAGCGGAGCGGGCGGATGGCAGTCGTAAGATCGAGCTCCGAACGGCGCACGCTGAACGCACTGGTGCTCGGCAGCGGCGAGCGCGCCCGCCGCATCGCGCGCAATCTCGAGAGCGACAACCGCCCGCGCACGCGCGTCTGCGGCTTCCTCGACGACGACCCCTCGGATGGCGATCGGCGCGCGCTCGGCGAGCTCTATCTCGGCCGGCTCGACCGCCTGCCCGAGATCGCGGCGAGGTCGAGCGTCGACTGGGTGATCTACGGATTGCCGCGGCGCTTCCTGGCCCACGACTCGACGGCGAACGCCATCGGCCTGTGCGAGACGCTGGGCATCGACCTCACGATCCCCGTCGATCTCTTCGACACGCGCGCAGCGCACGTCGTGCGGCGCGACGTCGCGGGCCTGCCCGCGATCTCGTTCTCGGTGCACGGCAAGCACTCGGCGTGGCAGGTCGCCCTGAAGCGCACGCTCGACATCGCGGGCGCGCTGATCGTGCTCGCCCTCTCGGCGCCGGTGTGGATCGCGGTCGCGATCGCGATCAAGCTGGACTCACCCGGTCCGATCTTCTTCGTCCAGCCGCGCTGCGGCCGCTACGGCCGCGCGTTCCCGTTCCTGAAGTTCCGCACGATGGTGACCGACGCCGAAGCGCGCAAGGCGGAGCTGCGCGCGCTGAACGAGAAGTCCGGCCCGGTGTTCAAGATGCAGCGCGACCCGCGCGTGACCCGCGTCGGACGGATCCTGCGGAAATACTCGCTCGACGAGCTGCCGCAGGTGTTGAACGTGCTCGCGGGTCACATGAGCTTGGTCGGCCCCCGGCCCCCGGTTCCCGCCGAAGTCGAGAAGTACGAGCTCGACCACCGCGGCCGGCTCAGCATGCGGCCGGGCATCACGTGTCTGTGGCAGGTCTCGGGCCGCAACGAGATCGAGTTCGAGGACTGGGTGAAGCTCGACATCGAGTACGTCGAGCGCTGGTCGCTCTGGCTCGACCTGCAGATCCTGCTCGCGACTTTCCCCGCGGTCATCTCGGGCCGCGGCGCGAGCTGACACCGCCCGCGCGCGAGCTACACTGCGCTGCGACACGATCCAGGAGGGGGGGCGCGATGCGCGAAGTTCTGCTCCGGGCGGCACTCTGGACACTGGCCGCCGCCTGCGCCGGCTGTGTCTCGAACGCGGGTCACCCGGGACTGCCGTCGATGGAGGCCGAGTACCACCTGGCGCCGCCGGACCAGCTGGTGATCACGGTCCGGCCCGAGCCCGAGATCAAGCGCACCTTGATCGTGCGGCCGGACGGCCGCATCTCGTTCGACCTGATCGGCGACGTCGACGTGCGCGGCCGCACGCTGGCGGACGTGCGCAGCGAAGTGACTCGCCGGCTCAAGGAGTTCATCGTTCAGCCCGACGTGACGGTGACGCTGGCGAAGTCGGAGAGCCGCAACTTCTACATCTTTGGCGAGGTGACCCGGCCCGGCGCGTATCCGCTGATCGGCGACGTGACCGCGCTCTACGCCTACGGGATCGCGGGCGGGAGCACCAAGTTCGCCGACGAGGACAGCGCGCGCCTGGTGCGCCCGTCGCCCGAGGGCCGGCTCGTCTACCCGGTGCACTTCAAGTCGATGACTCGCGAGGGCGAGGGCCAGACCAACTACATGTTGCAGCCGGGCGACGTGATCTACGTCCCGCCGACCATCTCGGGGGCGATCGGCTACGCGATCCAGACGATCTTCTTCCCGTTCCAGGCGCTGATGGGTCTGGGCGGGCAGCAAGCGATCACGGTCATGACCGGCGGCGCGCTCTAACGCGCGCGAGTCACAGCGGCGCCAGCGGCGCGCGCAGCAGCGTGGGCTGCGGCGTCGCGTCCGTCTCCGGGTGGTCGACCGTGTAGTGCAGGCCGCGGCTCTCGTGGCGCAGCGAGGCCGAGCGCACGATCAGCTCGGCGACGGTCGCGAGATTGCGCAGCTCGACCAGGTCCGGCGTCAGCACGAAGTTCCAGTAGTACTCGCGGATCTCGCGCGCGAGATTCACGATGCGCCGGCGCGCGCGGTCGAGCCGTTTGTCGCTGCGCACGATGCCGACGTAGTTCCACATCAGCCGCCGGATCTCGTCCCAGTTGGCATTCACGAGCACGGTCTCGGTCGGGTCCACGGCCTTGCCGGGATCCCACTCGGGGAAGGGCGGCGGCTCCGCCACACCGCGGTGTAGCCGCGCGGTGCTCTCGCTCGCCGCGGCGCGCGCGAACACGACGCCTTCCAGCAGCGAGTTGGACGCGAGCCGATTCGCGCCGTGGACGCCCGTGCAGGCGACCTCGCCGGCGGCGAAGAGGTTCTCGATGTCGCTCTCCGCGCGCAGATCCGTGCGCACGCCGCCGCAGCAGTAGTGCGCCGCGGGCACGACCGGCAGCGGCTGCTTGGTCAGATCGAAGCCGTAGCGCAGGCAGCGCTCGTAGATGTTGGGGAAGCGCGAGCGCGCGAAGCCGGGATCCATGGCAGTGCAGTCGAGATACACGCAGTCGTCGCCGGAGCGCTTGAGCTCGAAGTCGATCGAGCGCGCGACCACATCGCGCGGCGCGAGATCCGCGCGCGGGTCGTAGCGCGGCATGAACGCCTCTCCCGCGCGATTGCGCAGCAGCGCGCCCTCGCCGCGCACCGCCTCGCTGATCAGGAACGAGCGCGCGTCGGGGTGATACAGGCAGGTCGGATGGAACTGGATGAACTCCATGTTCGCGATCGTGGCGCCCGCTCGGAACGCCATCGCGATCCCGTCGCCGGACGCGATGTCGGGATTGCTCGTGTACAGGTACGTCTTCCCGCAGCCGCCGGTCGCGAGCAGCACGATGCGCGCGCGGAAGCTCTCGACCACCCCGGTCTCCGGATCGAGCACGTAGGCACCGCAGATGCGCGCGCGCCCGGACAGCCCAAGCTTCTGCGTCGTCACCAGATCGACGCTGATTCGGTTCGAGAGCAGCTCGATGCGCGGATGCGCCTCGCAGCGCTCGACCAGCACGCGCTCGATCTCCTGACCGGTGAAGTCGGCGGCGTGCAGGACGCGCCGCTGCGAGTGACCGCCTTCGCGGCCGAGATCGTAGCCGGGCGCGCGCTCGCTCTGGTCGAAGCGCACCCCGAGGTCGATCAAGCTGCGCACGGCGTCGGGCCCGTGCTCGACCACGAAGCGGACCGCGGACTCGTCGCACAGACCCGCACCTGCGATCAGCGTGTCGCGCACGTGCGCTTCGAACGAGTCCTCGGGGCCGAGCACCGCCGCGATGCCGCCCTGCGCGTAGTTCGTCGCCGACTCCGCGGTGCCCTTTTTCGTCACCACGATCACCGAGCCGTGCTCGGCCGCGCGAAGCGCGAAGGACAAGCCGGCGATGCCGCTGCCGATCACCAGGAAGTCGCAGGAGCGCGCCATCGGTGAAGTCTAGTGCGGGGCCTCAATTACGTCCTGCATCTCGCCGATGGACGTGTGGCGAAACTCGCGCCGCCACGGAGCGGCAGGAGTAGGCATGAGCGTCTCGGGCAAGAGCATGCGCAGAGCGGCGTGGCTTGCGGCCGCGTTGGCGCTCTTTGCTCTCGCGCGCGCAGCAGATGCGCAGATCTACGTCTACAAGGACGTCTACGGCCGCAGCTACTTCACCGACTCGCCCGCGCACGACGGCTTCGAGGCGTACCGGCCCAAGGGCACGCTCAAGCACTCGCCGCGCAAGCCGACGCCAGAGATGGCCAGGAGCTATGACGTCGCGATCCGGCGCGCGTCGCGCCAGCACGGAGTGTCGGCCGCGCTCGTGAAGGCCGTGATCGCGGCGGAGTCCGGCTTCGACCGGCTCGCCGAGTCGAGCAAGGGCGCGCGCGGACTCATGCAGCTGATGCCTGCGACGGCGGACCAGCTCGGGGTGGACGACGCGTACGACCCGTGGCAGAACATCGACGGTGGAACGCGCTACTTGTGTGAGCTGATCGATCGTTTTCCGGGCGAGCTCGAGCTCGCACTCGCCGCGTACAACGCGGGGCCCGAGACGGTTCGCCAGTACCAGGGAATTCCGCCGTACAAAGAGACGCGCGGCTACGTCAAGCGCGTGCTCGCCTACTACAAGAAGTTCCATGCAGATTTCCGCTGAGAAAACGGCCAACCTACCGCGCGACGTGGCCGAGACTTTGTGGAATCTGCCGAACGGAATCACGCTCGTACGCATCGGGCTCTCGCCGCTGCTCTTCGCGTTGCCGTGGTACCACGGGCGCACCTGGAGCGCGATCATCGGCCTCGCGTTTCTCGCCGTGTCACTCACCGACATACTCGATGGCTATCTCGCGCGCAGACACGGGCTCGAGAGCCGCATCGGAAAGCTGCTCGATCCGCTCGCGGACAAAGTCCTCGTGATGACCGCGTTCGTGATGCTGATCGCGGTCGGGCGAGTCCCACCGTGGGCGCTGCCGCTCGTGGTCGCGATTCTCGGCCGCGAGTTCGCGGTCAGCAGCTTGCGCGGCGTGGCGGGCAGCGAGGGCGTGGTGATCGCGGTCTCGCCGCTGGCCAAGTGGAAGACCGGGTTTCAGCTCGCGGCGTTGACGGCGCTCCTGATTCACTGGCCGTTCCTCGGGCTGCCCGCGCACGAGATCGGCCTCGCGCTGCTGGCGATCGCGACCGCGCTGACCGTGATCACGGGCTGGAGCTACGTGCGCGCGTACTTCGGCGCGAACGGAAGGCCGCGCGCGCCCTAGCGCCGGCCGCCCTTGACGGCCTCCCGCTCGGGCCGCATAAAGTCGGCCGTCTGACGCACGAGTAGCTCAGTTGGTAGAGCTCCACGTTGCCAACGTGGAAGTCGCCGGTTCGAGTCCGGTCTCGTGCTCCAGCTCCGCCCCCGTCCGGGCGAGAGTCACACGCGCGAGGTGACTGCCGGCAGCCAGCGGTAGGCGGCCGCGAGCGCGTCTCGCGCGCCTGCGGAGAGCGGCGCGCCGTGCCCGACGACGAGGCGGTCGAACGGGCGCGCGAGCACGTTGTCGAGGCTGCGGCGGGCGGCCGCGCGATCCGAGAACGCGGTCCAGCGGATCATGCGGCTCAAGGCGACGCGGTCGCAAAACCCCATCGCCCGCGCGTAGAGCGCCGTCCAGCGGTGTTCGGGCCGCCCGATGTTGTGCACGAGATCGGCGACCAACAAGGTGCGCGACGGCCGGTGAAGGAGCGCGGATTCCCGCAGTCGGAAGCCGTCGATCGGCAGCTCTTCGACGGCGCCTTCGAAGGCCGGCTCCGGCGCCGCTCCGTGAACCCGACCGATGCGGAGCTCGGGGCGCTTCCGCGCCAGGCCCGCCGGCGCGTGCACTCGCGCCGACGGAAACGCGGCCGCCCACTCGCCAATCCACAGGTGATGGAACAGGTTCGGCGCGTAGAGGTGGCCGACGGGTCCGAGCGCCTCGACGGCGGCGCGGCGCTCGCGTGTCATGGCCACAGGCGAGTAGAGCAGGAGGCTCTGGTCGCGCAGTCGCAGCACGCCCATCGCGGTCGTGAGCCGCATGCCGAGATTCTGCACCGGCGCCGCGTCCAGCCAGACGCCCTCGGCGAATGGAGTCAGCCCCATGCCTCTAGCCCTCCGTGAGTCTGCCGATCCGCAGGCGAGGGGAGTCAATTTGTCTAGAATGCCCGCGCCGTGAACAACCTCGAGGCGCTCGAAGCGGAGGCGATCTTCATCCTGCGGGAGGTCGTCGCAGAGTTCCGCAATCCGGTCATGTTGTACTCGATCGGCAAGGACTCGGGCGTGCTCGCGCACCTCGCTCGCAAGGCGTTCCATCCGGGCAAGCCGCCGTTCCCGCTGCTGCACGTCGACACGACCTGGAAGTTCAAGGCCATGTACGAGTTCCGCGAGCGCTTCGCGCGCGAGAACGGATTCGAGCTCCTGGTCTGGACCAATCCCGAGGGCAAGGCGAAGGGCGTGAACCCGTTCGACTACGGCTCGAGCGTGTACACGAACATCATGAAGACCCAGGCGCTGCTGCAAGCGCTCGAGAAGTGGGGTTTCGACGCGGCCTTCGGCGGCGCGCGGCGCGACGAGGAGAAGTCGCGCGCGAAGGAGCGCGTGTACTCGTTCCGCGATCGCAATCACCAGTGGGATCCCAAGAACCAGCGGCCCGAGCTGTGGAACCTGTACAACGCGCGGGTACACAAAGGTGAGTCGATCCGCGTCTTCCCGCTCTCGAACTGGACCGAGCTCGACACCTGGCTCTACATCCACCGCGAGGGGATTCCGGTCGTGCCGCTGTATTTCGCGGCGGAGCGGCCCATCGTCGAGCGCGACGGCAATCTGATCATGGTCGACGACGAGCGCATGCGCCTGCGCCCGGGCGAGAAGCCGCAGCAGCGCCGCGTCCGCTTCCGCACGCTGGGCTGCTATCCGCTGTCGGGCGCGATCGAGTCCGACGCGACCGACCTTCCCGGAGTGATTCGCGAGATGCTGCTCGCGCGCGTCTCCGAGCGCCAGGGGCGAGTCATCGACTACGACGAAGAAGCCTCGATGGAGAAGAAGAAGCGCGAGGGGTACTTCTAGCCATGCTGGAGACGCTCGAGCTGCGCGACGTCGAGGCCTATCTCGATCGCCACGAGAAGAAGGAGCTGCTGCGCTTTCTGACCTGCGGCTCCGTCGACGACGGCAAGAGCACCCTGATCGGGCGCCTGCTGCACGACTCGAAGCTGATCTACGAAGATCAGCTCGCGGCGGTGGCGCGTGACTCGAAGAAGGAGGGCACGACCGGCGGCGAGATCGACCTGGCGCTCCTGCTCGACGGACTGAAGGCCGAGCGAGAGCAGGGGATCACGATCGACGTCGCCTATCGCTACTTCTCGACCGAGAAGCGGAAGTTCATCATCGCGGACTGCCCGGGTCACGAGCAGTACACGCGCAACATGGCGACGGGCGCATCGACCTGCGATCTCGCGGTGATCCTGATCGACGCGCGCAAGGGCGTGCTGCCGCAGACGCGCCGCCACAGCTTCATCGTCGCGCTGCTCGGCCTGCGCCACGTCGTCGTCGCGGTCAACAAGATGGACCTGGTCGGCTGGTCGCAGGAGGTCTTCGAGCGCATCCGCGCCGACTACGAGGCGTTCGCGAGCCGGCTCGACTTGCCCGACATCCACTTCCTGCCGCTCTCGGCACTCACCGGCGACAACGTGGTGGAGCGAAGCGAGAAGCTGCCCTGGTACCACGGCGCGCCGCTGCTCGATCACCTGGAGAACGTGCACGTCTCCTGGGACCGCGGACTCAGCGATCTGCGCTTTCCCGTGCAGTGGGTCAGCCGGCCGAACCTCGACTTCCGCGGCTACACCGGCACGCTCGCCGCCGGCCGGATCCGGCCCGGCGACGAGGTTCAGGTGGTTCCGGCCGGCAAGACCAGCCGCGTGACTCGCATCGCGACCTTCGACGGCGATCTCGCCGAAGCGTCCGCGGCGATGCCGGTCACGGTCACGCTGGCCGACGAGATCGACGTCTCGCGCGGCGACATGCTCGTGACTCCCGGCAGCCTGCCGCGCATCGAGCGCGACTTCGAGGCGATGCTGGTCTGGATGTCCGAGGAGCCGCTCGCCGTCGGCCGCCAGTATTTCGTCAAGCACACACACAACCTGGTGGCGGGCTCGATCGCGCAGGTGCGCTACGCCGTCGACGTGAACACGCTCGAGGAGAAGCCGGCGGCGGGGCTCGCGCTGAACGAAGTCGGGCGCGTGCAGGTCTCGCTCGCGCGCGCGATTCCATTCGACGCGTACGCCCGAAACCGCGGAACCGGCGCGTTCGTGGTGATCGACCGGGTCACGAACGGCACCGTCGGCGCGGGCATGATCCTGCAGCGGCAGTCCGGCCCCGAGCGCGGCCGCTCGTTCTGGGAGTCGGAGCCGGCGAGTGACTTGCTGCGGCGCAAGACGAGCCGTGTCTCGCCCGAGGAGCGCGCGGAGCAGCTCGGCCAGCAGCCGACCACCTTGCTCCTCACCGGACTCACCGGCGCCGGCAAGTCGACCCTGGCCGCGGCCCTCGAGCGGCGGCTGTTCGACTCCGGCCGGCAGGCGATCTCGCTCGACGGCGAGAACCTGCGGCTCGGCATCAGCCGAGACCTCGGCTTCAGCGAGGTCGAGCGCTCCGAGAACCTGCGCCGCGCGGCGGAGATCTCGCGGCTCGCCAACGACGCGGGTCTGATCTCGATCTGTGCCTTCGTCGCGCCCAGCGCCGACGTGCGCAGCCGCGTGCGCGAGCGCGTCGGCGCGGAGCGCTATCTCGAGATCTACCTGTCGGCGCCGCTCTCCGTGGCGCGCGCGCGCGACACCGCTGGGATGTACGCCCGCGCGGAGGCGGGCGAGATCCCGCGCTTCCCCGGAGTGTCTGCCCCGTACGACGTGCCGGCGTCTCCCGACCTGGTGCTGCCGACTCACGAGCTCGACGTCGACGAGTGCGTCGACCGGGTGATTCGCCTGCTCGAGCAGCGCGGTCGGATCTGACCGGTTTCGTCTGCGGCGGCGCGGCCGCCGTCAGCGGGCGTCTCCCAGCACGCGAGTCAGGATCCGCTCGGCATCGGTCCAGCCGGTCTCGTCCTGTACCTCGCGGCAGCGCTCGAGGATCTCGCCGAACTCGACGCCCGGCTTCAGGCCGCGCGCGATCAGGTGCCGGCCGAGGACGGCGTCCTGCGGCGGACGCCGCTCGATCGTGAGCTCGCGGGCGCGCGCGAGAAACTCGTCGCCCGCCGGGAACACGCGCGCGACGGCTTCGTCGGTCGTGCGCCCGAGATGGTCCGCGCGCGCGACGCGCACCAGCAGTTCCGCGGACGCGCCGGCGGCGCCGAGCTTGCGGGCCAGCCGGCGGTACGCCTTCGCCGTCGAGCCCTGCTTCACGAACAGCGCCGGCGCCAGGTGGTGCTCGACCAGCGCCGAGACGCTCGCGATCAGGTCGAGCGGCGCGCGCATGCGCGCGAGAAACGCCTGGGCGAGCGCGACACCGCTGACGTCGTGACTCGGCGAGCGCACGCGCCCGGCTTCGATCACCGTCGTCGGCGGCTTCCCCACGTCGTGCAACAGCGCCCCGAACATCAGCGCTGCGTCGTCGGAGCCGCCGTCGCGCAGGCGCGCGGCCTCGTCGATCACCAGCTGGTTGTGCACCCAGCAGTCCCCTTCCGGGTGCCACTCGGGGTCCTGCGCTACACCGATCAGTGACGCGAGCTCCGGCGTGAAGCGGATCAGAGCGGTCGTGCGCAGGAACTCCAGGCCGAGCGACGGCCGCGCGCCCTTCAGCAGCAGCTTCCGCCACTCCTCGAGCACTCGCTCGGCGGAGAGCTCGGACAGGTCGAGCGCACGGCACAGGCGGACGAGCTCGGGATCGGGGGTCATCTCGAAGCGCGCGGCGAACTGCGCGACGCGCAGACCGCGCAGCGGGTCCTCGGGGAAGTGAGCCGCGTCGGTCGCGCGCAGCACGCGGCGCTCGAGGTCCGCGCGCCCGCCGTGCGGGTCGAGGATCTCGCCCGTCAGCGGGTCCAGCCCGATGCTGTTGATCGTCAGGTCGCGGCGGCGGGCGGCGCTCGCGAAGTCGAGCCCCGGGTCGAAGGCGACGTCGAAGCCCTTGTGACCGGTCGCCACCTTGCTGTCTCGCCGCGGCAGCGAGAAGTCGATCGTGAGTCCCTTGATCTGCAGCACGCCGAACGCGCGGCCGACCGCGATCACGTCGCCGAAGCCGCCGAGCACGCGCTCGAGCGCCGCGAGGTCGAGGCCGAAGACTTCGACGTCGCAGTCCTTCGACTCCTCGCCGCGCAGCTGGTCGCGCACGTAGCCGCCGACGGCGAGCGCGCGCCCGCCGGCCGCACGGACCGCGCGCGCGATCTCGACGAGCTTCGGATCCATATGCTCACCCCGCGGCGCGCGAGGTTAGCCTCCGATCCGGAACATCTCGATCTTGTCGCCGGCGGAGGCGAGCCGTGCGCGCACCTCGGAGTAGTTGTCGGTGCGCGCGCGCCAGAGCGCGGCGATCCGCGCCTCGAGCACGTCGTCCCCGACCCCCGAGCGCAGCGGCGACTTCAGGTCGAGTCCGGAGGTCGCGAACAGACAGGTGAAGAGATGTCCGTCGGCCGAGAGGCGCGCTCGCGTGCAGTCACCGCAGAACGGCTGGCTGACCGAAGCGATGATGCCGATCTCGCCCGCGCCGTCCGCGTAGCGGTAGCGGCTCGCCACCTCACCGCGGTAGCTCGGCGCCAGCGGCTCCAGTGGAAACGCGCCGTGAATGCGGTCTCGAATCTCGCGGGCGCCGAGCACGTCTCCCGCGTTCCAGTGATTCAGTGTCCCGACGTCCATGAACTCGATGAAGCGCACGATCATGCCGCTGCCGCGAAAGCGCTCGGCCAGCTCCACGATCGTATGGTCGTTCACCCCGCGCTGCACGACGCAGTTCAGCTTGATCGGCGCGAGGCCCGCGCGCGCCGCGCGCTCGATGCCCTCGAGCACGCGCTCGACGGGGAACTTCAGGCCGTTCATGCGCCCGAAGACCTCGGAGTCGAGCGAATCGAGACTCACCGTGACCCTGCGCAGCCCCGCCGCGGCGAGGCTCTGCGCTTGCTCCGCGAGCAGATAGCCGTTGGTCGTGAGTGCCAGGTCCGGCGAATCGGGCAGGGCGGCCAGCCGCGCGATCAGGCGGGGCAGCTGAGCGCGCAGCAGCGGCTCGCCGCCCGTGATGCGCAGCTTGCGCGCGCCGAGCCGGACGAAGACGCGCGCGAGTCGCTCGATCTCCTCGAACGACAGGATCTCGCGCCTGGGCAGGAAGGCGTAGCGCTCGCCGTAGATCTCCGCCGGCATGCAGTACGGGCAGCGGAAGTTACAGCGATCGGTGACCGAGATGCGCAAGTCGCGCAGCGGGCGCGCGCGGCGATCGACGACGGGGAGCAGCGCGAGCGCTGGGTCGAGCGGGGAGGCCATCTCTCCCGGCGCAGCGTAGCACAGCGCGGACGCGCCCCCGCGCCCGCCGCCCATCGACGCGCCGCTCACGCTCGCGTAGCGTTCGCGGCTCGAGGGCCGCGGCTCGCCGCGCAGTGACCGGGAGTGGAGTTGAGCGCAAGACGCAGACAGGCTGCCTGGCTCGGCGTGTTCGCGCTCGCCCTCGCGCTGCGCATCGCCTACCTGCTCGAGTGGCGCGACACGGGCCTCTTCTCGACACCGATCGGTGACGCCCGCAGCTATCTCGAGTGGGCGCGCGCGATCGCGGGCGGCGATTGGCTCGGGCGCGAGGTCTTCTACCAGGCCCCTCTCTACCCGTACTTTCTCGCGCTCGTGCTGCGCGCGACGGGCTCCGAGACCTGGGGGCCCAGGCTCGTGCAGGCGGTTCTCGGGGCGCTCGCGTGCGTGTCGCTCGGGCGCGCCGCCGAGCGCTTCTTCACCCCGACGATCGGCGTCGCGACCGGGATCGGGCTCGCGCTCTACGCGCCGGCGATCTACTTCGACGGCCTGATCCAGAAGCCGGTGCTCGACGGGCTGCTGCTCTCGGCGCTCCTGCTCGCGCTCTCCGGCGAGTCGACACCGATCGGTGTCGGTCGCGCGCTGGCTGCGGGAGCGCTGCTGGGCCTGCTCGCGCTCTCGCGCGAGAACGCGCTCGCGCTCGTGCCGGTCGCGGCGCTCTGGCTGGCGGTGCCGCGCGGAGAGAGTCGGGCGCCGCGCCGCGCGGCCGCGGTGGGGGCGCTCGCGCTCGGCCTCGCGCTCGTGCTCGTGCCCGTCGGGCTGCGCAACGAGGCGCTCGGCGGCCGCTTCCTGACGACCACCTCGCAGCTCGGGCCGAACCTGTGGATCGGGAATCACCCCGGGGCGACCGGTCGCTACGAGCCGCTGCGACCGGGCCGGGGCAGCGCTCGCTTCGAGCGCGAGGACGCGCGCGCGCTCGCGGCCGAGGCGGAGGGCCGCGACCTCTCGCCCGCCGAAGTGTCCGACTACTGGAAGGAGCGCGCGCTCGCCTTCGCGGGCGAGCGGCCCGGGGAGTGGCTGACTCTCTTCCTGCGCAAGAACGGGCTCGTGTGGCACGCCCGCGAGCTGCCCGACACCGAGGGCATCGAGGCCTACAGCGAAGCCTCGCCGCTGCTGCGCTGGCTGCGCGGGCCGTTCTCGTTCGGCGCGCTGGCGCCGCTCGCGCTGGTCGGCCTGCTCGCATTCCGAAGTGACTGGCGCAGAATCTGGCTGCTGCCGGCGACCGCGCTCGCGCTCGCGCTGAGCATCGCGCTGTTCTACGTGTTCGCCCGCTATCGCTACTCGCTGGTGCCGCCGCTGATGCCGCTCGCGGCGGCCGGCGCGAGCGCGCTGTGGCGCGCGTTCTCGGGTGACTCGCTCGCGCGAAACAGCGGCGTGCGCCTGGCGCTGGTCGGGCTCGCGGCGGCGGTCGCCGTGAACTGGCCGCTCGCGGACGGCGACGGCGGCGCGCTGACTCACTACGCGACCGGCGCGGCACTGCTCGAGGCGGACCGGCTGCCGGAAGCGCAGGCGGAGCTGGAGCGAGCCGTCGCCGGCGCGCCCGGGTTCGCGCCCGCGCGCTCGCGCCTCGCCGACGTGCTGCGCAAGCGCGGCGAGCCCGCGGAAGCGCTCGCCGGCTACGAGCGCGCGCTCGCGCTCGACCCGCGCCTGGCCGACGCCCATGCCGGCCGCGCAATCGCGCTCGACGCGCTCGGCCGCGCGAGCGAGGCCGACGCGGAGTACCGGCGCGCGCTCGAGCTCGACCCGAACCACCCCGACGCGAACAACAACTCCGCCAACCGCGCGCTCGCGGAGGGCCGCCCGACCGAGGCGCTCGCGCTCTACCGGCGCGCGCTCGCCGCGAGACCGGAAGACCTCGACATCGCGGCGAACTACGGCGCCGCGCTGGTTCAGCTGGGCGAAGACGCGCGCGCGCTCGAGGTCCTCGACCGCGTGCTCGCCGCGGCGCCCCGGCACGCGCCGGCGCGCTTCAGCCGCGCGGCTGCGCTCGCGGCGCTGGGGCGGCGCGACGAGGCACGGGCCGATCTGCGCGCGCTGCTGGCGCAAGAGCCGGCCGACTCCGCCTATGCGCAGGCCGCGCGGCAGACACTCGCCCAGCTCGACGGGCGATAATCCGCGCGAAGGAGAGCCCATGGAGCTTCGCGAGCTATCGGACGTGCGCTTCGAGGTCGAGCGCGGCGTGGCCTGGATCACGATCGCGCGGCCCGAGCGCTACAACGCCTTTCGCGGTCGCACCGTCGACGAGCTGGTGCGCTGCTTCAAGGCCGCCTGGGCCGACGGCGCAGTCGGGGTGGTCGTGCTCAGCGGAGCGGGCGACGAGGCGTTCTGCGCGGGCGGCGATCAGAAGCAGCGCAGTGAGACCGGCGACTACGGCCCGACCGAGACTGGGCTCTTCGAGGTCGAGACCCTGCACCGGCTGATCCGCGACATTCCGAAGCCCGTGATCGCGATGGTGAACGGAGTCGCGGTCGGCGGCGGCCACGTGCTCCACGTGCTCTGCGATCTCACGATCGCCGCGGACCACGCGCGCTTCGGCCAAGCGGGGCCGCGCGTCGGCTCGTTCGACGCGGGCTTCGGCAGCGCGTATCTCGCCCGCATCCTCGGCGAGAAGCGCGCCCGCGAAGTCTGGTATCTGTGCCGCCTGTACGACGCCGCGACGATGGAGCGCTGGGGGCTCGTGAACCGCGTCGTGCCGAAGGCGGAGCTGCGCGCCGAGGTGCGCCGCTGGGCCGACGAGATGCTCGCGAAGAGCCCGACCGCGCTGAAGGTGCTGAAGCACTCCTTCAACGCGGACAGCGAGGGGATCGCGGGGATCGGTCAGCTGGCGTTCGACTCACTCGATCTCTTCGTGCGCACGCCGGAGGCGCGCGAGGGAGTTGCCGCGTTCAACGAGAAGCGGGCGCCCGACTTCTCGAAGTTCCGCGGCTAGCCGTGGCCGGCGGCGCTCTGCCCAAGCGCACGTTCGCGATGGTGCAGACCGCCCCGCGCGTGCTCGAGCCGCGCGAGCTCGCAATCCCGGCCATCGACGCCGACAGCGCGCTGCTGCGGGTCGAGGTCTGCGGCATCTGCGGCAGCGACTACGAGCAGTTCGCCGGCGTGCTGCGAACCCCGATGCCCGCGATTCCCGGGCACGAGCCGCTCGGACGCATCGCGGCGATCGGCGACCGCGCGGCGGCGCGTTGGGGGGTCGACGTGGGCGACCGCGTGGCGGTCGAGAACATGATCTCGTGCCGCTTCTGCAACGCGTGTCTCGCCGGCCGCTCGCACCTGTGCGAGAAGCGCAAGATCTACTCCTACGTTCCGCTCAGCGAGTCACCAGGCCTGTTCGGCGCGTACGCGCAGTACATGTGGCTGCACCCGAACAGCGTCGTGCACCGCATGGCGCCGGAGCTGCCCGCGGCCGTGGCCGCCATGTTCAATCCGCTCGGCGCCGGATTCCGCTGGGCGGTCGAGATTCCCGAGCTGCGCCCCGGAGAGTCACTCGTCGTCCTCGGGCCGGGGCAGCGCGGCCTGGCGAGCGTGCTCGCGGCGCGCGCGGCGGGCGCCGGCACGATCATCGTGACCGGACTGGCCGCCGACGCGCACAAGCTCGCGCTGGCGCGCGACTTCGGCGCGAGTCACACGGTCGACGTCGAGAACGAGGACGCGCGCCGCCGGATCCGCGAGCTCACGGGCGGCCGCGGCGCCGACGTCGTGGTCGACGTCTCGTCCTACGCGCTCGAGCCGGTCGCCGCCGCGCTCGACTACGTCGCTGCGGGCGGGCGCATCGTGCTGGCCGGCGTGAAGGGCTGGAAGCCCGTGCCCGAGTTCGTCTCCGACAAGATCGTGATGAAGGAGATCCGCATCTCGGGCGCGATCGGAGTCACCTCGTCGGCGTATCGCAACGCGATCCGGCTGCTCGAGTCCCGGACCACTCCGATCGCCGCGATGCACACGCACGACTTCGCGCTGGCCGACGCCGAGCTCGCCATCCGCACCCTGGCGCGCGAGATCCCGGGCCAGGAGTCGATTCACTCCTGTCTCGTCCCCGAGCACTGACCCGGAGCGCCCTCGTGCCTCAACCGTCCGGGAAGCGGCGCAGGACTTCGCTGCGCAGGCCGGCGAGCATCTGGTCGAGCGTGCGATCGCGCAGCATTCGCTCCAGGAAGGCCGGCACGGTGCGCCCGGGGCGGAGCGTCGCTTCGTAGCGCACCAGAGTCGCCCGACCGCCGTCCACCGCGATCAGCGCCCAGTGTCCCTCGCTCCCTTCGATGTCGTGCGGAGACTCCGCGTCCAGGCGCCACGCCAGGCGGCCGGCACCGGGCTCCAACTGGTACACCGTCGTGTGTCGCATCGGGTAGAAGAACAAGCTGAACCGCTGCGCGACCCAGAGCTTGCTGCCCTCGCGCCGCTCGACGTGCGTCTCGTGCAGGAGCGGCATGAACTCGGGCCAGCGCTCGAAGTCGGTGAGCACCGCCCAGACCTCGCTCGGCGGGCGGCGCACCAGCGAGGCCGCGGTCGAGCTCGCCGACCCGTCGTCCTCCGGCTTGCTGCGCGGGGACGGCGCGCGCCAGACGTTGCCATCCTCGAGCGCGGCCCAGTCCTGCGCCGAGAAGGCGCTTCTCGGATCGGCCGCGGGCGCGCGACAGGCGATGCACGGCGCCGCGCCGACGGGCGGGAGGTTGGGCTCCGCAGCGGACGCGAACGCGCACGCGGCAGCCCACGCGAGCAGGGGGGCGGGCATGCGGAAATTCTACCCTATGTGATGGAACGGACGGCGCGCAGCAGCGCGTGCAGCGAGCCGTCGCGGGCGCCGTGCCGTTCGAGCTCGGCGACCGTGCGCTCGAGATACTCGCGGCCGTCTCCCAGCGGGCCGTGCGCGTGCGCCAGGAGGTGCGCGACGCGCTCGACGGGCAGCCGGCCGGCATATCGCGCGTGGGCGCGGTTCGCGACGAACGTCACCGCGTCGATCGGCCCGGCGGGGCTCGCGAGCCGGACCCAGCGCGGGAGATACGAGCCGGTGAGCATCTCGCGGTTCCAGAGCACCGTGAGCTCGCTGCGCACCTCGGCCGCCGCGATGCGCAGGGCGACGCCCGTGCACGAGCCGCCCGCCTCGAGCGCCAGAGTGAGCCCGGGCCTCTCGGGCGAGCCGCGGCCGAAGGTGTTCCACAGGCAGAAGCGCCGGTGCCAGCCGGCCAGGCGCGCCGCCGCGAGCTCGACGTGGTGGAAGGCGGGATTCCACATCAGGGATCCGTACCCGAAGACCCAGGCGTCCTGGCCGGGTGCTACACGCTCTAGTGTCGCTGCGAGCGAGGCGGCGCGCTCTTCCGGGCTCGAGATCTCGAGACCCACGGAGCGGAACAGCTCGGCGGCGCGCTCCAGGTTCTCCGGCAGCAGGTGCTCGCGCCGGAGCGGAAAGCCGTCACTCACCCGCGTAGCCATCGGGATGGCGCCGGTGCCACTCCCACGCGGACCCGACGATCGCGTCGATCGAGCTGCTGCGCGCCTCCCAGCCGAGCGCGCGCCGCGCGGCGTCGGCGCGCGCGACCAGCCGCGGCGGATCACCCGCTCGCCGTGGGCCGAGCGTCTGCGGAACCGGCCGACCAGTCACTCGCTCCGCGGCGCGAATCACCTCCATCACCGACGAGCCCACGCCGCTGCCCAGGTTGAGCACCAGGCCCGCACCGGGCGCGGCGTCCGCCGACCAGGCGAGCGCGCGCACGTGCGCGTCCGCGAGATCGTCGACGTGCACGTAGTCGCGCACGCAGGTTCCGTCGGGCGTCGGAAAGTCACTTCCGTAGACCACCAGCGCGTCGCGCCGCCCGAGCAGCGTCTGCAGGACGAGCGGAATCAGATGACTCTCGGGGTCGTGGTGCTCGCCGTGCGCGCCATCGGGGCTGGCGCCCGCCGCGTTGAAGTAGCGCAGGATCACGCGGCGCAAGCCGAAACGCCGCGCGTGATCCGCGATGTGTCCTTCGGCGGCGAGCTTGGTTTCTGCGTAGGGACTCTCGGGCGCGAGTGGCAGGTCCTCGGTGAGCGCAGGCGCGCTACTGGAGCCGTACACCGCGCAAGTGCTCGAGAACACCAGCCGCTCGACCCGGGCGTCGCGCATCGCGTCGAGCAGCGCGGCGGTCCCGAGCACGTTGTTGCGCCGGTAGCGCTCGGGCTCGCGCACTGACTCGGGCACCGAGGCCGACGCCGCGAAGTGCAGGACCGCCTCGATGCGCCGCGCGCGCAGGAGCTCGGCGACGCGCGCGCGGTCGGCGATGTCGCAGACCACGAGCGAGCCCGCCGGCGCGGCCGGCGCATGGCCCTTGGACAGGTCGTCGATCACCACCACGTCGTGGCCCGCGGCGGCGAGCCGGCGCGCGGTGAAGCCGCCCACGTAGCCGGCGCCGCCGGTCACCAGCAGGCGCAAGCTGCCCGCCGCGGCGCGCTAGAATCGCATCCGAGTGGTCGTGTGGCTAAGGAGAGAGACAATGGCCCTTCTCGCGTTTGTGACTCTGCTCGCGGTGCTCGAGTACGTGGGGATTGCACTGCTGGTCGCGCGAGCGCGGGGACAGTACGGCATCAAGGCGCCCGCGACCAGCGGCAACGAGATCTTCGAGCGTTACTTCAGGGTCCAGCAGAACACGGTCGAGCAACTCGTGCTCTTCCTGCCGTCCCTGTGGATCTTCGGGCGCTACGCGAGCGCGCCGATCGGCGCGCTGCTCGGGCTCGTCTTCATCGCCGGCCGCGCAGTGTATCTGCGCGGCTACGTGGCCGCGCCCGAGAAGCGCAGCGTCGGATTCTTGCTCTCGTTCGCGCCCAGCATGGTGTTGCTCGTCGGCGGCCTGATCGCCGCGGCGCTGGCCGCGCTCCGAGACTAGGGCGCGAGCGCGTCGATCGTCCCCTTTGCGCAGACGCGCTCGAAGCGCTCCGCGATCCGATCGCGCGCGCCCGCGATCTGCGCGGACACGCGCGTGCTCGGCTGCCCGGGCGCGACCAGGTCGGCGAGCCAGGCCGCGGGCTCGCCGGTCTTTGCGATCGATTCGACCGCGCGGCCCGCGAGCCAGCGCGCGCAGCCCTCGACCCTGCGCAGGAGCGCGTAGTCGAGGAGCAGTGACTCGCTCGCGGCGCCCGGGAGCGCTGCGCGCAGCATCTCGGGCACCGCGGGCAGCGACTTGCCGCCGAGCTGCAGCCCGCGCTCGAGCAGCGCCCCGGCGCCCAGGAACTCGACGTCCATGATGCCGCCGCGCCCGGTCTTCAGCGCCGCGTTCTTCTCGTCCTCGGCCCCGCGTTCGGCGACGACGCGGCCGCGCATCTCGGCGAGATAGCGCCAGGGATTTGGCGCCTGGCGCGCGATCTCCTCGCGCGCGCGCTCGAGCGAGAGCTGCGCGCGCTCGACGTCGCCCGCCACCGCGCGTGCGCGCATCAGCGCGATGTGCTCCCAAGTCGCGCCCTGCTGGATCTGATAGCGTGCGAACGCCTCGTGAGTCGTCACCAGCGCACCCTGCTGGCCCGAGGGTCGCAGCCGCGAGTCGACGTGATACGCGTAGCCGGCGCCCGTCATCGTCGCGAGCGCGCTGATCCAGCGCTGCGCGATCCGCGACGGGGGGTGCGCGTCGGGCACGTCGTCGCGGAACAGGAAGATCACGTCGAGATCCGAGTGATAGGTGAACTCCCGGCCCGCGAGCTTGCCCATGCCGAGCACCGCGAGCACGCCCGCCTCGCCGGACGCGCGGCCCTCCGCCGCGAGCAGCGCGCGCTGCGCGCAGGTCTCCGCGAGCAGCGAGAGGAACGTCGTGACTTGCTCGAATGCAGCCAGGCCGCCCAGGTGCACGCAGGCGGCGAACAGCATCTCGTCGCGGCGCAACAGCCGGAGCGCGTCGAGGAAATCCTCGCGCGCGCCGACCGGATCCGGAAGCTCGAGCGCAGCGAGCTCCGCGGCGCGCCGCTCGAGCGCTCCGGGCTCGAGCCGCGCGACGCGGGCGAAGAGGGCGGGGCGGAGCGAGAGATAGCGCGCCGACTCGGGGCTCGCGGCGATCGCGCGGGCGACACCGCGCAGTGACGCGCCGTCGAGCTCGTCGGCCGCGCGGTCGCGGGCGCGGCGCTCGACGAGCGGCGCGGCTGCGGTCGCGAGCCGCTCGCGCAGCGGCGAGTGCGCGAGCGCCGCCTCGAGGCGGGCCTCAAGCGAGCTCGGCATCGGCGTTCTCGAGCACCAGGTTCTCGAAGTGAGTGCGCACGCGCGCGCGCACGCGCGTCCAGTCGTCGAGCAGTGCGTCGCGCGCGCGCGCGGCCTCGGTCTGCGGGTAGCCCAGGCGCCGAGCCAGGCCGAGCTGCGCCCGCGCCTCGCGCGGAAACATCTGCGTCTGACGCTCTTCGACGAGCTGCAGCGAGTGCTCGGCGCGGCGCAGCCAGAGGTACGACTCGCGGAGCTCTTCCGTGATCGAGCCGTCCAGCAAGCCGAGTCGCTCGAGCGCGGCGAGCGCCTGCAGCACGTTGCCGGTGCGCAAGCTGGCTTCGCGGCCGCCGAACAAGAGCTGGAACGCCTGCACGAGAAACTCGACGTCCCGAATGCCGCCGGGCCCTTCCTTCAGATCCGCCTCGAGGTCGCGGCCCGCCTCGAGTCTCTCGTCCTCGATCCGCCGCTTCATCGTGCGCACCGCGCCGATCGCGTCGATGCCGACGCTCCGGCGCCACACGAAGGGGTGTAGGCCGCGCTCGAACGCCTGGCCTGCGGCGCGCGCGCCGGCGACGAAGCGCAGCCGGATCAGCATCTGCCGCTCCCAGTCCGCGCCGAAGCTCTCGTAGTAGGAGAGCGCGGCGTCGACCGAGTTGACGATCACACCCGTGGGGCCCGCCGGCCGCCGGTGGAGATCGACCCGCTAGCCGAAGCCAACATAGCTCGGCCCTTACAAAGGTTTATTTAAGCAGCGAACGAGCTCGATGAGCTGCGCGAGCTCGGGCGCCTCGGCGCCGTCGGGCGGGCTCGCGTGGATGAAGAGCAGGTCGACGTCGGACGAGAAGTTGAGCTCGCTGCCGCCGAGCTTCCCGAGCGCGAACAGCGCCGGCGGCGCCACACCGGCTTCGCGCGAGGCGCGCTCGAGCGAGGCCGCGAGGCAGCGATCCGCGAGCCGCGACAGCTCGCCGAGGCTCTCCTCGAACGGCCGCCCGCACAGGTCGCGCGCGGCGACCCGCAGGAGGCCCTTGTATTTCGCGATCCGGATCGCGGTCCAGTCGGGCTCGACGGCCGCATCCAGCGGTGGGCCCGGCAGCGCCCCGGCGAGCTCCGCGCACCAGTTCGGGTGGCGCAGCAGCAGGCGCGCGAGGAAGTCACTCGACCCGAGCACGCGCGGCAGCGCCGGGAGCTCGGCGAGATCGAGCGCGCGGCGCGCGGCCGAGCGGTGGCGCGCCGCCAGCTCGACGAGACACTCGGCGCCGGCCGCCGGCCGAGCAGAGACCAGAAGCTCGGGCAACCAGCGCTCCGCGGCGGGCGCGAGATCGGCGTGGGTCCGGGCCGCGGCGAGCAGCTCGCCCGCGCGCGCGGGCTCAGCGCAGCCCAGCGCCTCGAGTGCGCGCAGCGGGACCTCGCCGCGCGCGAAGCCGTCGAGCGCGCTGCGGAGCAGCGGGTCCACTACGCGGGCGGCGCGCTCCGCTGCTCGCGCCGCAGCTCCGCTGGCAATGCGAAGCGCACACCTTCCTCGACGGTGGTGAGCGCTTCGACGCTCACGGCGCCCAGCGCGCGGAGCCGGTCGCAGACCGCGGCGACGAGCGCCTCCGGCGTCGACGCGCCTGCGGTGACACCGATGCGTGTTGCGCCGGCGAGCCACGCGGGATCGATCTCGGTCGCGTCCTGCACGAGCTCCGCGCGCGCGCCGTGCGAGCGCGCGACTTCGACCAGCCGATTCGAGTTCGACGACGCCGGCGCGCCGACGACCAGCACGAAGTCCGCGCGCGCGGCCAGTGACTTCACCGCGTTCTGGCGGTTCTGAGTTGCATAGCAGATGTCGTCCTTGCCGGGCACGCGGATCGCGGGGAAGCGCGCCTTCAGGGCGGCGATGATCTCGCGCGTGTCGTCGACGGAGAGCGTGGTCTGCGTCAGCACGGCGAGCCGACCGGGATCGCGAACCGCGAGCCGCGCGACGTCGTCGACCGTCTCGACCAGATGCATGCGCTCCGGGGCGTGGCCCAGGGTGCCGTCGACCTCGACGTGGCCGCGGTGACCGACGAGCGCGATCTCGTAGCCGTCGCGCGCGTAGCGCATCGCCTCGACGTGGACCTTGGTGACCAGCGGGCACGTGGCATCCAGGGTGCGCAGCTTCCGGCGCTCCGCCTCTTGGCGCACCGCGGGCGAGATGCCGTGCGCGCTGAAGATCAGCAGACTTCCCTCGGGCACCTCGCCGAGGTCGTCGGTGAAGATCGCGCCCTTCGCGCGCAGCTCCTCGACGACGTGTCGGTTGTGCACGATTTCGTGGCGCACGTACACCGGCTTGCCGTAGATCTCGAGCGCGAGCTCGACGATCTCGATCGCGCGGTCGACGCCGGCGCAGAAGCCGCGCGGGCTGGCCAGCAGTAGTTCGAACGACATGCCGCTGACTCTAACCCGCCTGCGCGCCGCCCGCCTCGGCGCTCCCGAGCGCCGAGCGGACGCTCGGAACGTTCAAGAGCAGCGACAGACCGACGTAGTAGCCCGGTCCGAGCGCGAGCGTGACGTACAGCCAAGTGACCGACGGGTCGGGGCGGACGGCGAGCCACGAGAAGATCAGCACCCAGAGCGCGAGCACCGCGAGCGAGAGCGGCCGCAGAATCCGCGTGCGGCTCGGGTAGATGTACTTGATCGGGACGAAGATCGCGGCGGCCAGACCGAGCACCCAGGCGAGCACCACCGAAGGCGGCGAGCCCAGCAGGTACAAGTACATGGCGGCGACGTTCCAATACGACGGCCAGCCGAGAAAGAAGTAGTCGTCGGTCTTGGCTTTGTCCTGACTGAACCCGTAGCCCGACGCGAGCACCGGCACCGCCGCCCACAGCGGATGCGGAAGCATTCCCGCCGCGACGAGGAAGCAGGCGGGCAGCACGACGTAGGTGAAGTAGTCGCAGATGTCGTCGAGCCGGCGACCGTCGAACCACGGGATCTGCCTGCGCACGTCGACGGCGCGCGCGAGCGCGCCGTCGGTCGAATCGATCACCATGGTCAGCATCATCCAGTACATCGCGAGCCGGAACTGACCGTGGAAGCACGCGACGGTGCCAAACAGCCCGAAGACCGCCGAGGAGCCGGTGTAGAGATGGACGAGCCACGCGAGTGCACGCCGCACGGGCACAGCATAGCGGAGCGGGTATATTGGCCTCGATGGTCGAGAAGCGAGAGATCCTCCGGCAGGGACAGGACTCGTTCCTCACCACCACCGTCGACGCGGTGGTGAACTGGGGCCGGAAGTATTCTTTCTTCCTCTACCCGTTCGTGACTGCCTGCTGCGGAATGGAGTTCATGTCCGCCGCAGGTCCGCGCTACGACCTCGACCGCTTCGGAGCCGCGCTGCCGCGCTTCTCGCCGCGCCAGGCGGACCTGCTGATGGTGGTCGGCACGATCAGTCACCGACAGGCGCCGATCCTGAAGAAGGTCTACGACCAGATGGCCGAGCCGAAGTGGGTGGTCGCGTTCGGCGCCTGCACGTGCTCGGGCGGTCCGTACAACAACTACTCGACGGTCCAGGGCATCGACACGATCGTGCCCGTCGACATCTACATTCCCGGCTGTCCTCCGCGGCCGGAAGCCGTCATCGACGGCCTGCTGAAGCTCCAGGAGCGGGTCCAGCGCACTCCCGGGTGGAACGTTCCGCACCACCAGGAGACCAGCGACCTCTCGTTGCCGATCATCGAGAAACCGGTCGCCTGACGCGCGTTCCCGTCCGTTCCTGCCGCTCAAGGAGCCGGCAAGATCCGACGAAACGGGATGGGGAAGGACGAAGCGACCGCATGAAGTCGTTCGATGTCGTGGTGATCGGTTCGGGACCGGGCGGGTACATTGCCGCCATTCGCGCCGCGCAGCTCGGGCTATCGGCCGCGGTCGTCGAGGAAGCGCCGACACTCGGCGGTGTCTGTCTCAATTGGGGCTGCATCCCCACCAAGGCGATCCTGTCCGCCGCCGAGATCTTCGCCGCGGTGAAGCACGGCGTGCCGGGCCTCGTCGTCGAGGGCCAGAGCGCGAGCTACGGGCAGGTCATCGACGCCAGCCGCGCGGCCGCGGACCGGCTGGTGCGCGGCGTGAACGGACTGATGAAGAAGAACAAGATCGAGGTGCTCGCCGGCCGCGGCCGTCTCGGACCCGGGCGCGAAGTGGTCGTGACTCGCGACGGCGCGTCCGAGTCACTCGAGGCGCGCAGCGTGATCCTCGCGACCGGCTCGACGGAGTTCGTCTTCCCGGGCGTTCCGGTCGACGGCAAGAAGGTGCTGACGAGCCGCGAGGCGCTCGAGTCGCGCGAGCTTCCGGGCGCGATCGCGATCATCGGCGGCGGCGCGGTCGGTCTCGAGTTCGCATACGCCTACAACGCGTACGGCTCTCAGGTGACGATCGTCGAGATGCAGGAGCAGATCCTGCC
Source organism: Myxococcota bacterium (assembly GCA_044450765.1). Classification (GTDB taxonomy): domain Bacteria; phylum Myxococcota_A; class UBA9160; order SZUA-336; family SZUA-336; genus VGRW01. The sequence goes on from JBIOJK010000005.1 coordinate 58,130, forward strand.
CGGCTTCGATCGCGAGACCGCCGATGCGCTGGCCCGCTCGTTCCAGCGCAGCGGCATGAAGGTGATGACCAAGACCGCGTTCAAGTCACTCGACGCGAGCGGGCCCGGCGTGGCCGTGACCGCCGAGAACGAGAAGGGCCCGGTCGAGATCCGCGCCGACCAGCTGCTGCTGGCGGTCGGACGGCGCGCGCTGGTCGCGGACCTCGGTCTCGAGGCCCGCGGAGTCACCGTGGAGCGCGGCTTCATCAAGGTGGGCCCCGACCAGCGAACGAGCGCCGACGGCGTGTACGCGATCGGCGACTGCAGCGGTCCGCCGCTGCTCGCGCACAAGGCGTCGCACGAAGGCGTCGCCGCCGCGGAATTCATCGCCGGCGTGCGCACGCACGGCATCGATCACAAGAAGATCCCCGCGTGCATCTACTGCCAGCCGCAGGTCGCGAGCATCGGGCTCTCCGAAGCGGAAGCGCGCGCGGCCGGCTACGAGGTCCGGGTCGGCAAGGCGCCGTTCGCGGCGTCCGGCAAGGCGGTCGGCACGGGTCACACCGAGGGCTTCGTGAAGATCGTCTCCGACGCGAAGTACGGCGAGATTCTCGGCGCCCAGATCATCGGCCACGGCGCCACCGAGCTGATCAACGAGATCGCCCTCTCGATGACGCTCGAGTCGACCGTGCGCGAGGTCGGAGAGACCTCGCACGCGCATCCGACCCTGGGCGAAATGCTGATGCAGGCGGCGCTCGCCGCGGAAGGGCGCGCGCTCGACTTCTGAGCGCGGCGCACACGAGGCCGAACCGATGGCGATCTCCGTGACGATGCCCCAGATGGGCGAGAGCGTGGTCGAGGGAACCCTCGAGCGCTGGCTCGTGCGCGAGGGCGAGCGCGTCCAGAAGGACCAGGTGCTCTGCGAGATCACGACCGACAAGGTCGACGCCGAGGTGGTCGCGCCGGAGTCGGGGGTCGTGACCAAGCTCGTCGTCGCGCAGGGACAGACGGTGAACGTGGGCGCCGAGCTGGCGACCTTGGAGCCCGCAGGCGCAGGCGCGGCAGTGACTCACCCCGCGGCGGCGCCGCCCGCAGCGGCTGCCGAGCCGGCGCGTCCGAGCGCCGCTGCGGCGCCCGTGGCGCCGACCGCGCCGCTGTCTCGCGTCTCGCCGGTCGCCCGCCGCGTCGCGGAAGACCGCGGCATCGACCTCGGCTCCGTCTCGGGTTCGGGGGTGGCGGGCCGCGTGATGAAGGCCGACGTCGCCGCTCGGGCCGAGTCGGGCGGGGCGCCCGCGGCGGCGCCTCCGAGAGCGGCCGCCGCCGCCGCGAGCGGGACGCTGGGCGAGTTTCTCGCGAACATGCGCGTGCCGACTCATCGCGTGACTCCCGAGGACAAAGTGATTCCGTTCACGGCGATTCGCCGGCGCATCGCGGAGCACATGGTCGTCTCGAAGGTCGTCTCGCCGCACGTCGGGACGGTCGCTGAGGTCGATCTGGCGAAGCTCGCGAAGCTGCGCGACCGCGCCAAGAGGGACTTCGAGCGCGCGCACGGCTTCGGGCTCTCCTACCTGCCGTTCGTGGTGGCCGCGACGGTTCGCGCGCTGCGCGACTTCCCGCGCATCAACTCCGCGGTCGTCGGCGACGCGATCGTCGAGCGCGCGGGCATCCACATCGGCGTCGCGGTCGAAACCGAGCGCGGGCTGCTCGTGCCGGTGATTCGCGACACGGACCGGCTGTCGCTAGTCGGCGTCGCGGAAGCCGTCAACGAGCTGGCGACGCGCGCGCGAGAGCGCACGATCACGGCGGACGAGCTCTCGGGCGGGACGTTCACCGTCACGAACCCCGGACGCGAGGGGAATCTCTACGGATTCGCGGTGATCAACCAGCCCCAGGTGGGAATTCTCCGCATGGGCGAGGTGAAGAAGCGCCCGGTGGTGGTCGAGACCGCCGGCGAGGAGGCGATCGCCATACACCCGATGATGTACCTGGCGCTCTCCTACGACCATCGCATCATCGACGGAGTCACGGGAAACGGCTTCCTGTACCGCGTGGCGCGCGTGCTCGAAGCCGCGGAGTTCGAGCTCTGATGGCGATCGCAGCGGCCGACCAGGTCACGATGTACCGCAACATGGTCCTGATCCGGCGCTTCGAGGAAGGCGTCGCGGAGGCCTACGCCGACGGGCTGATCGGCGGCTTCACTCACTTGTACATCGGCCAGGAGGCGGTCGCGACCGGCGCCATCTCGGCGCTGAATCACGACGACTACGTGATCGGCACCTACCGCGTGCACGCGCACGCGCTGTGTCGCAACACGCCGGCGCGCGCGCTGATGGCCGAGCTCTACGGGCGCTCCACCGGCGTGTGCAAGGGCAAGGGCGGCTCGATGCACTTCTTCGACGCGTCGAGATACATGCTCGGCGGCTACGGCATCGTCGGCGGGAACCTGCCGATCGGCGTCGGCGCCGCGCTCTCGATGCACATGCAGCAGCAGGACCGGATCGTCATGAACTTCTTCGGCGACGGCGCCTCGAACCAGGGCGTCTTCCACGAGGCGCTGAACATGGCGAAGCTCTGGAACCTGGGCGTGATCTTCGTGTGCGAGAACAACTTCTACGGCATCGGCACCGACGTGCGCACGTCGTCGGCGTTCAACGAGATCCACAAGAAGGCGCAGGGCTATGGAATCCCGGGTCACGTCGTGAACGGCATGGACGTGCTCGCGGTGCGCGAGAAGTGCGAGGAGCTGGTGCGGTTCTCGCGGCAGGGCGGCGGCCCGGTCCTGCTCGAGGCGCGCTGCTACCGGTATCAGGGTCACTCGATGACCGACGCCGGGAAGTACCGCAGCGTCGCGGAAGCGGAGCTGTGGAAGAAGCGCGATCCGATCCCGCGGCTCGCGAAGTCGATGCTCGAGGACGGCATCGTCGACTCGGCGCGGCTCGAGGCGATCCAGCAGGAGGCGAACGCGGTCGTCGAGGACGCGATGCGCTTCGCGGACTCGAGCCCGCGCCCGGCGCCCGAGGCGCTGTACGAGGACTTGTTCGTGGAGGGGCCCCTTGCCTGAGATCCGGTACTACGAAGCCGTGCAGCGCGCGCTCTCCGAGGAGATGGCGCGCGACGAGCGCGTGTTCATCCTGGGCGAGGACGTGGGCCTGGTCGGCGGCACGTTCCGCGCGACCGAAGGGCTGATGGCCGAGTTCGGCGCGCGCCGCGTGCGAGACACTCCGATCGCGGAGGCGGCGATCATCGGCGTCGCGATCGGCGCGGCGATGACCGGCCTGCGCCCGGTCGCGGAGCTGATGACGCTGAACTTCGGCATCGTCGCGATGGACCAGATCATCAATCACGCCTCGAAGGCGCGCTACATGTTCGGCGGCCAGGTGAACCTGCCCATGGTGATTCGCGCGCCCGCCGGCGGTGGCACGCAGAAGGGCGCGCAGCACTCGCACTCGATCGAGTCGTGGTTCGTGAACGCGCCGGGCATTCGCGTCGTGCTGCCGTCGACTCCCTACGACCTCAAGGGATTGTTGAAGACTGCGATCCGCTGCGAGGACCCCGTGCTCTTCATCGAGCACGAGATGCTCTACAACACCAAGGGCGAGGTCCCCGACGAGGAGTATCTGCTTCCGTTCGGCGTGGCGGACGTCAAGCGGCCCGGCCGCGACGTGACGATCGTCGCCTGGTCGCGAATGGTGCACGAGGCGCTGCGGGCGGCCGAGTTTCTCGCGCACGAGGGCATCGAGGCCGAGGTGATCGATCCGCGCACGCTCGACCCGCTCGACCGCGACACGATTCTCGACTCCGTCCTGCGCACGCGGCGCGCGGTGATCGCCGAAGAGGGCTGGCGCAAGGTCGGCGTCGGCGCGGAGCTCTCTTCGATGATCCACGAGGCCCTGTTCTACGAGCTGGAAGCGCCGGTGCAGCGCGTGGGCGCGGCCGACGTACCCACGCCCTATGCCGCGAACCTCGAGAAGCTGGCGCTGCCCGACGCGCAGCGCATCGTCGAAGCGGTGCTGAAGATCACGCTCTAGGCCCGACGGGGAGACACGCCTGTGCCCAAGCAAATTCGCATGCCGAAGCTGTCGGACACGATGGAAGAGGGCCGGCTGATCGCCTGGCGAAAGAAGGTCGGTGACTCGGTCAAGCGGGGCGAGGTGCTCGCGGAGATCGAGACCGACAAGGCGGACATGGAGTTCGAGGCCTACACCGAGGGCACGGTCGCGCAGATCGTCGTCGAGGCGGGCGCCACGGTCCCCGTCGGAACGCTGATCGCTGTGCTGCGCCTGCCGGGCGAGAGCGAGGACGCGGCCGCGGCCGCGCCCGCGTCCGAAGTGCGAGCGCCGAGCGCTGCTCCGGTCGCCGCGGCCGCGCGGCCCGCGGCGCCGAGCGCGCCCGCCGCGAAGGCGGCGGCTGCGCCGGCGCGCGCCGCCGCGCCTACACCGCCGCGTGTAGAGCTGCCCGCGCCGTCGCCCCCGCGAATCAGCGCGCCGCTCGCCCACGACGGCCGCATCCGGGCCACGCCGCGCGCGCGCCGGCTCGCGGAGGAGAAGTCGATCGACCTCCCCGAGCTCACGGGAACGGGTCCGGCCGGCGCGATCCTGGTTGGCGACCTCGAGGCCTATCTCGCGCAGCTCGAGGCGCAGGCGCCCGACTCAGACGGCATCCGCGCGACGCCGCTCGCGCTGCGCATGGCGAGCGATCGCGGCACGGACCTGGAAGCGGTGAAGGGCAGCGGTCCCGGCGGCCGGATCACGAAGTCCGACCTGCTCTCGCACTGGAAACGCGAGCATCTGCACGGGAAGGAGCGCGAGGCGGTGATCTACCGCGGCGCGCTGCAGCTCTCGCAGAAGCGCAAGGCGCTGATCCGCAACATGGTGCGCAGCAAGGCCGAGGCGCCGCACTTCTACATCCAGATGGACGTCTCGACCGAAGCGCTGCGCGCGCTGCGCGATCAGGTGAATCGCGACGCCGGCGAGAAGCGGCCGCGACTCACCTACACCCACCTGATGTTGAAGGCGGCTGCGATCGCGCTCGAGCGGCATCCCCAGGTGAACGCGACTTACCGGCCCGAGGAGAACGACATCGCGCTCTACGACGCGATCAACATCGGGCTGGCAGTCGACGTGCAGGACGAGCTAGTCGCGCCGACCGTGAAGGACTGCCAGGGTCGCACGGTCTGGCAGCTGGCCGAGCAGGCCAACTCACTCATCCAGCGAGCGCGCATGCGCAAGCTCCAGCCGGCCGACTACGCCGACGGCACGTTCACGATCTCGAATCTGGGCATGTTCGGCGTCGACCGCTTCTACGCGATCATCACGCCGCCGCAGAGCTCGATCCTGTCGGTTTCGTCGATCGCGGAGCGCCCGATCGTGCGCGATGGCCGCATCGAGATCGGCTCGATCACGACGCTCGGGCTGTCGGTCGACCACCGCGTGGTCGACGGCGTGCGCGCGGCGCAGTTCCTCGCCGAGATCAAGCGGCTGCTCGAGCAGCCCCACGAGCTCGCCCAAGATGGAAACGCGCCTGCCCACTAACTCGCTCGAAGTTCGCCGCCTCGGCCGCGTGCCGTACGCCGAAGCGCTCGCGCTGCAGGAGGATCTGCGCGAGCGACTCGCGCGCGGCGAGATCGGCGAGACGGTGCTGCTGCTCGAGCATCCCGACGTCGTCACCTTCGGTCGCGGCGCGAAGAACTCGAGCGCACTCGCGAGCGACACGGAGCTGCGTCGGCTCGGCTACGACGTGTTCCGCGTCGGCCGCGGCGGCGACGCGACCTTTCACGGCCCCGGGCAGCTCGTCGGCTATCCGATCCTCGACCTGCGCCGCCACGGCGCGGACGTCCACCGCTACCTGCGCGACCTCGAGGCGGTGCTGATCACGGCGCTCGCGGACTTCGGCATCGAGTCACGCCGCCGCGACGGCTTCGCGGGTGTCTGGCTCGACGAGCGCCGCAAGATCGCCTCGATCGGCGTCGGTGTGCGCGGCTGGAGAACCGTGCACGGCTTCGCGCTGAACGTGGACTGTGCGCTCGAGCGCTTCGCGGCGATCGTGCCGTGCGGCTTGTCGGGGGTCGAGATGGTCAGCATGTCGAGCGTGCTCGGCCGCGCGGTCTCGCTGGAGCGAGTCACTGCCTCGGTCGAGCTCGAGCTGCGCAAGCGGTTCCAATGAGCTCGCCGCGCCCCGCCTGGATCCGCGCGCGCTACCAGCAGACGCCGCAGCTCGAGCATCTGCTGGAGCTCGTGCGCAGCGAGAAACTCCACACGGTCTGTCAGTCGGCTGCCTGCCCGAACCTGGGCGAGTGCTGGGCGCACGGCACGGCGACGTTCATGATCGCGGGCAACCAGTGCACGCGCGCCTGCGGCTTCTGCGCCGTGGCGACCGGCCGGCCCGGACCGCTCGACCCGGGCGAGCCCGCACGCGTCGCACACGCGATCGCACAGCTCGGCCTGAAGTTCGCGGTCGTGACTGCCGTCGCGCGCGACGATCTCGACGACGGCGGAGCCGAGCACTTCGCGCGCACGATTGCCGCGATTCGCGCGCGCGCGCCGGGCTGCAAGGTCGAAGTTCTGATCCCGGATCTGAAGGGCTCCGTCGACGCACTCGGCGTCGTGCTCGCGGCCTCGCCGGACGTGCTGAACCACAACCTGGAGACCGTCGAGCGCCTGCAGCGACCCGTGCGCAAGGCCGGGCGCTACGACCGCTCGCTCGCGCTGCTCGCGAACTCGGCGCGCCTGCGCCCCGAGATTCCGACGAAGACCGGCCTCATGCTGGGTCTCGGCGAGACCGACGGCGAGCTGCGCACCACCCTGCGCGACATCCGCGCCCACGGCTGTCGCCTGCTGACGATCGGGCAGTACCTCGCGCCGAGCAGCGCGCACCTGCCCGTCGCGCGCTGGGTCACGCCGAAGGAGTTCGACGGCTGGGCGGACTTCGCACGCGAGCTCGGCTTCGACGAGGTGTTCTCGGGCCCGCTGGTGCGCAGCTCGTACCGCGCCGAGAAGCTCGCGCAGGCGGTGGCGCCGGCGACGCCGCGTTGAATCCGAGTCTTCGTCCCTTATAATCGCGCGCGATTCGAGGGGGCGGGGGAAGCGTGCCGGGCAAGGTCGTCAAGGTGCGGCGGGAAGAGAACCTCGGCTGGGCCGAGCGCCTGTATCTGCCGACGATCTTCGTGGGGCTCGCGGTCACGGCGCGCGTCTTCTTCCGGAACCTCTGGGGCTACATGATCGGGCGGCCGTCGACCTTCGTCGTGCTGTACCCGGAGCAGCGGCTCGACTACTCCGACGCGTTCCGCGGGCACCCGGTGCTGGTCCAGCTCGAGAACGGCCAGCCGAAGTGCGTTGCCTGCGGCCTCTGTGAGTTCGCCTGCCCGACCGACTGCATTGCGATCCTGCCCGCCGAGACGACCGACGCGATCGAGCGCATTCCGGCGGTGTTCGACATCGACATGTCGCGCTGCATGTTCTGCGGCCTCTGCGAAGAGGCTTGCCCGGAAGAGGCGATCGTGATGGGCCGCGACGTCGAGCTCGCGACCTACGAGCGGGGCGCGATGCTGTGGCACATGAAGGATCTGCTGCGCACGGAAGAGCAGCTGGGCCGGCGCCTCGACCTGATCCGCCGGGACTACGCGCGCTGATGGCCGCCGCCGACGACTTGCTCGGGCGCGTGCGCGCACTGCTCGGCCCCGACGTGCTCGACACGCATGTTCACGTCGGCGACGCCACGGTGCTCGTCGCCGTGGACCGCGTGCGCGAGTGCCTGCAGCGGCTGCGCGACGATCCGGGCCTCGCGTTCAACCTGCTGGTCGACCTGACTGCGGTCGACTATCTCGGCCGCGAGCCGCGCTTCGAGCTCGTCTATCACCTGGCGTCGCTCGAGCTCGCGCCGCCCGCAGGGGAGCCGTGCCGGATCCTGAGGCGGTTGCGCGTGAAGGCCGGAGTGTCCGAGCGGCCCGCCGAAGCGGATTCGGTGGTCTCGCTGTGGGACGCGGCGAACTGGTACGAGCGCGAGGTCTACGACCTGTACGGCATCGCGCTTCGCGGCCACCCGGACCTGCGCCGGATTCTCCTGTACGACGAGTTCCAGGGCCATCCGCTGCGCAAGGACTACCCGAAGGAGCGGCGTCAACCGCTCGTCGGGCCGCGGAACTGAGGGGGCGAGAGTGACTCGCGCGGGGATCCAGCGGGCGCCGCGGCCGAAGGGCGACCTGCACACCGAGACGCAGGTGCTGTCGATGGGCCCGTCGCATCCGGCGACTCACGGCACCGTGAAGATCATGCTCGAGATCGACGGCGAAGAGATCGTCGAGATGGACGTGCAGATCGGCTATCTGCACCGCGGCTTCGAGAAGGAGTGCGAGAGCGGCACCTGGTATCAGGCGATCCCCTACACCGATCGGCTGAACTACAACTCCGCGATCCTCGCGAACCTCGCGTTCTGCATGTCCGTCGAGAAGCTGCTCGGCTGCGAGATTCCGCGGCGCGGTCAGTGGGTGCGCACGCTCGCGAGCGAGCTCTCGCGCATGGGGGACCACCTGACCCGGCTCGGCGCCGCCTGTCTCGAGCTCGGCGCGATGACGCCCTTCCTGTACGGGATCGAGGCGCGCGAGCTGTGCTGGGACCTGCAGGAGATGCTGTGCGGCGCGCGGGTCACTTCGAACTACGTGCGCATCGGCGGCATCCAGCGCGACGTGACTCCGGGATTCCTCGAGCGCCTCGCGAGTTCGCTCGCGCGCATCGAGGCGCTGCTCGCCGACTTCGACAAGGTGGTCACTGCGAACCGCATCTTCGTCGACCGGTTTCGCAACACCGGGATGCTCCCGCTCGAGAAGCTGCTCTCGTACGGAGTGACCGGCCCGATGCTGCGCGCCGCCGGCGTGCCGCTCGACCTGCGCAAGGCCGAGCCGTACCTGGTCTACGACGAGATCGACTTCGACGTGCCGATCGGCTCGACCGGCGACAACTACGACCGCTTCCTGGTCTGCCAGGAGGAGCTCGTGCAGAGCATCCGGATCATGCGCGCGTGCGCGCCGGTGCTCGAGAAGACGGTCGGCGAGCCGGTGAACGTCGCCGATCCGCGCATCCGCTGGCCGGGCAAGGACCGCGTCTTCGGCCGCATGGAAGAGCTGATCCAGCTGTTCAAGGGCGTGACCGAGGGCATCAGGGTTCCGGCCGGCGAAGCGTACGCCGCGGTCGAGTCACCGAACGGCGAGCTCGGCTTCTACGTCGTCTCCGACGGAACCGGCAAGCCCTACAAAGTCCGCTGTCGCCCGCCCAGCTTCGCCAACGTCGCGCCCATGCGCGAGATGCTGGTCGGCGGGATGCTCGCGGACATCGTTCCCACGTTCGACATGATCAACATGATCGGCGGAGAGTGTGACCGCTAGCGAAGTCACTCACGCCGAAGTGCGCGAGCGCTTCGGCTTGCCGGTCGAGCAGATCGGCAGCGTGAACGACCCGCGCACGCACGAGGAGCACGGCCTGCGCTGGAACGAGAAGTGGATCTACGCGCTGCCGGGCGGCGGGCGCCGGATCGTCTACTGGCACCGCTACGACTTCCGCGGCGCTGTGCGCGAGGAGCCGGACGGCAGCGTGCGCAGCGAGTCGCTCTGAGCGCACCGCCGCTGGCGCCGTTCGGACTCTGGCTGCGCCGCGACGGCAGCTTCTGGCACGAGGGCGTGCGAGTCACTCATCCGCGGCTGTTGCGCGCGCTGCGGGCGGGGGTGCGCTACGCCGAGGCGGAGCGCACGTTCGTCGTGCAGCTCGGTCCGTTCCGCGGTTGGCTCGACGTCGAGGACACGGCCTTCTTCGTCGACGCGTACGACGCCGAGACCGGCGAGCTCGAGCTGTCGGACCGCACGCGCGAGCCGCTCGACGCAGCGACTCTCAGCGCCGACGACGACGACGCGCTTCGCTGCACGGTGAAGGGCCGCTTCGCCGCGCGCTTCACGCGCGCGGCTCAGGCCGAGCTGCTCGCGGCGGTCGAGCTCGAGGGCGACGCGGTCCGCGTGCGCGCCGGCGCCGAGCGCCGCTCGGCCCCGGGACTTCGCAGCTAGCTTGGAGGCGCCGCCCGGACTCGAACCGGGGATAAAGGCTTTGCAGGCCTCTGCCTTACCACTTGGCGACGGCGCCGAAATCCGACGGTTGCGCAGGCCGGTCCCGCCCTCCATCGGGGAGCGCAGTTTAGCCGGTCTCGCAGGCCGCGCGACGAGGGAGTACGCTGCGGCTGCCCGGATGGTGGAATTGGTAGACACAGAGGACTCGAGGGTTTGGGTCTCCCGCGCGGCAACGCACGGGTAACAAACCGGGTGAACTCAGGGAAACCTAAAGCGACCGCAGCCATGGCAATCCTGAGCCAAGCCGCAGCGGGCAGTGTTCCGGATGTGAACACGGGTACTGCGGAAGGTGCAGAGACTAGCGGGGTGAGCCCCAACGATAATCCCCGCCGACGAGCGCCCGGCACCCCGCCGTGCGCGGCACGCGCCGCACATGGGACGGGGTGATGAGATAGTCCGCCCCGGAGGGAAACCTCCGGAACCGCGTAAAATTCTCGGAGGCGAGAGCCTCGTGCGGGTTCGAGCCCCGCTCCGGGCACTCAGCGAAAGAACATCGACGAGCGGACGGTCGCTTCGGGGGTCTGCTCGAGCAGCGAGCTGAGTGTCTCGCGGTCGAGGATGGTCGTGCGCAGATACGACCAGTCGGGCCGCTCGAGCTCGATGCGGAACAGCTCGGGCCCCTTCATGATCTGGCGCACGTACGCGCGGCCGCCTTCGTCGAGGTCTCGCTGGATCGAGCGAATGATCGCCCGGATGCGCTGGAGGCGGAGCCGCTCAGGATCGAGTTCGAAGGTCCGGACCCCTCGGATCCAGCGGAACGTTCCCGGCGGCTTCAGGGCGCGCATCGCGACTCATGCTATCGGCGGTCCCAGGAGGAGGCAACCGCAGAATCCTGGGTCGCAGCGTCGGCAGACGCGGCGCTGCGCGACAGCTTTCCGAGCGCGCGCCCGTAGCGCTCGAGCGCGCGCGGCGCGCCGCCGAGCAGCTCGAGTCCGACCAGCGCGACGGCGCGTGCGCCGTGCTGGCCGGGAACGAAGGCGACCTTCGACCAGCGCGCCAGGCCGACGACGTCGACGGGCGCTTCGTCCTCGAAGCGCAGCTGAACGAGCACGCGCGTGCCGATCTCGGGCGGGCGCTCGCAGCGAATGCACAGGCCGCGGCGCGAGAGGTTCGTGGTCACGTCGTCGTCGGCAACGTCGTAGAAGAGCTCGCCCGTGACTGAGTCGCGCACCGCGTCGATCGAGCTGCGCTGCACGCGGAGAGACAGCGGGGTGCGCTCGTCGGCGCGGCGCTGCGCGGCGAGCGAGTCGCCTTCGCGGTCAGGACCGCCCGGCGGCGGAATCACGCGCCAGCCGGTGTTGGCGGCGGGCGCTTCGGCCGGGGCCTTCCCCGATTCCATTCGTTCGCGCGTGCGGTCGGTGGCGTTCATTGCGTTCCCCTCGCGGTCCACCGGTCGCTTCGGCGCAGGCGTCGGGGCGCTTGAGGCGCGAGGGGTGACGCTTCTCGGTGTCGGGGAGCCGCCGATCAGGCCTCGAAGCCCCAGCTGCGCGCGAAGCCGCGGCCCTTGTCGCGGGTCTCGACGAGCTCGCTCGCGGGGTCGGAGTCGGCCACGATCCCGCCGCCGAGGTGCACGTGGAGCTCTCCGCGCGCGGCGATCGCCGTGCGGATCGCGATCGAAAGATCGACGTCGCCGGCCGCGTCGATGCAGCCGATCGCGCCGGTGTACACGCCGCGCGCCACCGGCTCGAGCTCCGCCACGATCTGCATGGCGCGCAGCTTCGGAGCTCCCGTGATCGAGCCGCCGGGAAACGTCGCGGCGAGCAGCGCGGTCCAGTCGCCGGGCTCGCGCAGCCTGCCCCGCACCGTCGACACCAAATGGTGTACGTCGCTGAAGCTGCGCGGCGCGCACAGCTCCGGCACGTGGACGCTGCCGATCTCGCACACGCGCCCCAGGTCGTTGCGCTCGAGATCGACGATCATCACGTGCTCGGCGCGGTCCTTCGCGGAGCCAACCAGCTCGCGCAGCAGGGCGGCGTCCTCTCCGGGCGTGCGGCCGCGCGGCCGCGTGCCCTTGATCGGGCAGGTCTCGACATCGGCGCCGTCGCTGTGCAGGAAGCGCTCGGGCGAGCTCGAGAGCAGTGTCAGCTCGGGGGTCTCGAGATAGGCGCAGAACGGGGCCTCAGTCAGGTCGGCGAGTCGGCGATACAGGCTGCGCAGATCGCTCGCGCCAGGCGCAACCGCGTCGAGCCGGCGCGCGAGATTCACCTGGTACACGTCGCCGCGCCGGATGTAGGCCTGCGCGCGGCGGACCGCCTCGAGGAACTCACAGTCGTTCGTGCGCGCGCTCGCGCGCGCGACGCGCGGCGGAGGCTGCGCGGCGGTCTCGGCGGGCAGCGAGCACAGCTCGTCCGCGAGATCCGCGGTCGCGCGCGCGCCGCCGCCGACGACCGACCCGCTGCGCGAGAGCGCGTCGTAGAGGTAGAGCGCGCGAAAGCCGCAGAGCGAGACGAGGTCGGAGCGCGAGTCACTGCGCCGCGAGACGCGGCCCGCGGCGAACTCGTGGCCGAGCTCGTAGGCGAAGCTTCCGATCAGCACGGCATCGAGCGGGGGGCGACCGCGGAACTCGGCGAGCCAGCGCCGCGCTTCGTCCAGCGCGGCGAGCCCGCCGCGAAACGCGACCTCGGGGCGCAGCCCCAGCAGTGAGCGCGTCGAGCCGGGTGCCGAGCATCCCGCGCCCCAGCCGGCGGGTGCCCGTGCGTCCAACAGGTGAGGTGAGCCCTCCCGCGGAAGCCGACCGAGCAGCTCTCCGGGGGCGCGGGCGTCGGACCCGAGAGCGATGCGGATGGCGGAGGACTGCACGGGGCGACCTTCTGGCGCTCGCGATCAAGGCAGCGCGGAGTAGAGTGCGGGCGATGTCGCGCGACTCGGCGAACTTAGCCCTGATCGAAGGAACGCGACCAGTCATCGAGGCGATTCGCGCCGGCCGGCGCCGTGTCCATACGGTCCACCTGCCCGACGGCGACGGCAGCAGCGCGCGGCGGGAGCTGGAGGCGATCCTCGCCGAGCGGGGCATCGAACGCCGCCGGGCCGAACGAGGCGAGGGCGTGCACGCGTTCGCGGATCCCTATCTGGAAGAGGAGTTCGAAGCGCTGCTGTCCGCGCCGTCGCCGCGCTTCTTGGTCGCGCTCGACCGCGTGACCGACGTCGGGAACCTGGGCAGCATCGCGCGCTCGGCCGAAGGGGCCGGCGTGCATGGGCTCGTGCTGGAGAGACGCCGCGCTCCGCCGATCGCGGCCGGCGCGCTGCGCGCGAGCGCCGGCGCGCTCGAGCACCTGCGGGTCGGGCGCGCGCCGAACCTCGCCCGCGCCCTGGATCTCGCGCGCGCCGAGGGGCTGAACGTGGTAGTCGCAGACGCGGCGGGGGCGCCGTTCGAGACGCTGCCGCGGGGAGTCGTCGAGTCCGATCTGATCTGGGTTTTTGGCAGCGAGGATCTCGGCGCCCGCGAGCTGATACGAAAGCGTGCGACCGCGACGGTCGGTATCCCGATGGCGGGTCGGACGAGCTCACTCGGCGTGGCGGCGGCGGCTGCCTACCTTCTGTTCAGAAGCGCCGAGCTGCGCCGCGCGCGGGCCGGCGCGGAGATTGCTGGCAGAGCGGAAACCTCCTGATACAATCGCCGCTTGCGCTGGCGTAGCTCAATCGGTAGAGCAGCTGATTTGTAATCAGCAGGTTGGAGGTTCGAGTCCCCTCGCCAGCTCCGCGCGAGATGCGGCGGAGCGGCGGCTCGAAGCTCGAACCCCGAGAATGCGCCAGCTGCGGGTTTCGACATCCGGTCGAGCAGCACGGGCTACACAGAAAAGAGTCGGTTCGTTCCTCCGCCGCGGAGATACGGGGGGGTGCACGGCGGGGCGGGATATCTTTGTGCGCGGGAATCTTCGGAGAGGTACCAAAGCGGTCAACTGGGACGGGCTGTAAACCCGTTGGCTCACGCCTTCGGAGGTTCGAATCCTCCCCTCTCCACCA
>JBIOJK010000006.1:0-70302 GCA_044450765.1 Myxococcota bacterium
CTGGTCACCCGTCCACTCCATCGGGTTCGCGCAGGTGCCGAGGCGGATGTTCGCGGGATTCGCGCCCGAGCCGTCGTTCAGCCAGACCAAGGTCTCGAACGTGTCGATCTTGCCGCCGTCGAACGTGATGTCGCGCGAGCCCCGGTCGATGCAGGCGCCGACGTTCTGCGAGCCGGGAGTGACCGTGAACGGACCCGTCCAGGTGAGGTTCCTGAGCATGAAGCCGCCGGCGCCGCCGGAGGTGCGAACGCCGCAGCCCCAGTTGGCGTCGACGTTCTTGCTGTCGATGGTGATGTTGATCTGCGCTCTCGCGTCGCCCGAGCTCGTGCACTGCGCGGCGTCGCTCGAGCAGATGGTCACTCGATTCGCGTCCGGATGAGACGACTGGAGGCTCAGTCCGCCGGCGACGTTCCAGACTTGACCGCGGCGCAAGCACACGACCGCGCCGTCGGGCGCGGCGTTGATCGCGTCGGAGATCTGCGACAGGGACGAGGAAGATCCGCAGCCGGTCGGAGTATCTCCGCAGTAGGGTCCCAGAGTGCAGGTCTGCGCCTGGCCGTCGAGCGAAGACGCAGCGACCACGGCGAGCGTCGCGAGCGACCACAGGGAGGGCCGCAGCCAACGCGAAAGAAAGACAGAAGCCAGCTGATACACCGCTCGAACTATGCGCGAGAAACTCAACCAGTATCAACAAATTGTCCGAGACGAAGAGCCGGCAGCGCGCGTGTCTCGGCGCGCCTCCCGTCAGTCGGCAAACGACCCGTGTCGCCCGGCGCCCTTGGCGAAGCGGGTGGCGCCCTCCAGGGTCTCTCCGGAGCGGATCACCTCGAGCCCGAGCTCTGTCTCGAGCCGCAGCGCCCCGTCGAGCGGCAGCTCCCACTGGCGGTACGAAGAGAGCCGGTCGCTGCGCATGCAGCGCTGCGGGAAAGCGGCGAGCTGCTTGGCCAGCTCGCGCGCCTCGTCGAGCGCGCGGCCCTTCTCGACCAAGCGGTTCGCGAGGCCCATCATGCGAGCCTCGTCGCCCGATACGCCGCGACCGGTCAGGATCATGTCGAGCGCGTGCGAGTGACCTACCAGGCGAGTGAGCCGAATCGTGCCGCCGTCGATCAGCGGCACGCCCCAGCGCCGGCAGTAGACGCCGAAGACGGCGTCCTTCGCGGCGACCCGCAGATCGCACCAGAGCGCGAGCTCGAGCCCGCCCGCGACGGCGAAGCCTTCGACCGCCGCGATCACCGGCTTCGAGAGCAGCATGCGCGTCGGACCCATCGGCCCGTCGCCCTCGAGTCGCACCTGATTGCCGCGTCCTTCCGAGACGCCCTTCAAGTCGGCGCCCGCGCAGAACGTGCCACCGACGCCCGTCAGGATCGCGACGGCGAGTGACTCGTCGGCGTCGAAGCGCCGGAAGCACTTCGCGAGCTCGGCGGCCGTCGGACCGTCGACACAGTTGCGCACGGCGGGGCGATTGATCGAGACGATCGCGATCGGGCCGTCGGTCTCGTAGCGGGCGTTCTTCACTTGTCGTCCTCCTCGCGTTTGCGGCTGCCGTAGTCGCCGAACGGGTCGTCGCGCTCGCGCACGGCTTGGCGGAATCCCACGCCGCGCGCGCGCGTCACGAAATCGAGGCCTTCCTGGGTGTGGCGCGCGATGCCGTCGAAGAGCGTGCCCAGCGTGCGGCTCGACGCCAGCCCCATGTTCTCGGCGGTCTGATTGCAGAGCAGCTTGAGCATGACGAGCTGCGTGGTCGGCACGCGCGCCATGCGCCGGGCGAGCGCCAGCGAGTGACTCGCCAGGTCGCCGTCGGGCACCGCTTCCAGGATCAGCCCGATCCGCGCGGCTTCGCGCGCCGGGATCTCGTCGCCGGTCAGCAGGTAGCGCTTCGCGTTCTCGAGGCCCATCCGGTAGACCCACATCGCGGTCGTCGGCGTGCCCCAGACGCGCGATGGCGGATAGCCGAACACGGCGCCCTCGCCCGCGACCACGATGTCCGCGCACAGCACCATGTCCGTGCCGCCGCCGACGCACCAGCCCTGCACCGCGGCGATCGTCGGCTTCTTCGCGTACCAGAGCTTCATGTACGTGTCGACGAAGCGGCCCATCATGCGCAGGTCCGCGACCGAATCCCAGACACGCGAACGCGCTCGCTCGGGGCGCTCCGGACCGGCGCTGCCCTCGGTCGCTTGTGCTGCGGTGGACCAGTCCAAGCCGTAGCCCGCGCAGAAGGCGGGGCCGTCGGCGCGCAGCAGGATCACGTGCGCCTCTGCAGCGGAATCCCCCGAGTCGATGGCCGCAGCCAGCTCGTCGCGAAGCTCGGGGGTGATCGTGTTGTACTCGCGCGCTCGCGTGAGCGTGATCGCGAAGACCCCTTCGTCGAGGTCGGTGCGCAGCGTCTTGCCGATCATCCGCCGCCGAGTCTACTAGAGCCCGGCGCGGTGAAGATCGGCTCCAGAATCGGGGCCACGACGCTCGCTCCCTCGCGCGACAGGTGGTCGTCGTCCCAGTACAAGGCCGAGCCGCCGCGAACCACGTCGCAGCTCGTGTCGCCGCACAGGCGTTCGTGCGGGAGCAGGACGTGGACCCGCGGCAGGGAGCGCATCCGTTCGAACCTCGCGAGCACCGCCCGCTGGCGCTCGAGATACTCTGCTCGAGTCACCGAGATCTCGACGTCTCGCCCCCGCATCCGCGCGCGCGCGAGCACGGAGGCGACCTCGACCCCGACTTCGGGAACCGGGCCGACGATCCAGGCGCTGCGGCCCAGGTCCGCGATCTGCGCGGCGGTGCGCTCGACCATGGCTCCGATCTGTTTCTCTTGTGTGCCGTCCCGACCGGTGAGCTGGAACGGCGGCCGGATCCGTTCCTGCTTGTACCCCTGCCCCTCGAAGTAGAGCGCCCAGCGCCCGATCATGACGACGTCGCGGAGCCCGGGATCGGCGCGCAGCGCCTCGAAGACGCGCTCGTTCGCCGTCGTACAGGCTCCGCGCTCGATCACGCTGGGGTCGAGGAGGAAGGGCGGACAGCCCCCGCCGCAGGCGAGATACCCGCGGCGCCCGCTGCGCCGCGCGAGCTCGTCGAGCGGCTCCGCGAGCATGCACGCGTGAGAGTCTCCCCAGACGATGAAGCTCGGCGCCGCGGCGTTCGGGTCACCGAGCTCTCTCGACCACGTGTCTCCGCGCCTGCCCTTCCGCTTGAAGTTGCACCACGCGAAGATCCCGTCTTTCTCCGCTCGCGTCGCCAACAGGCGAGTCACGGTCTCGTCGACACGCCCCGGCAGTCCGCCCGTGAGCGCGAGCGCCAGGCCCGCCGCGGCCGTCGCGAGCGAGACCGCGGCGGCGCCACGGAACAGGGCGGTCCGGCCGATCCGACTCGCGCCGCCGCGGAACGGCCGCTCGATGTACCGCCAGGATCCGACCGCGATCAGCACCGACAGCGCGACGATCGCGCCCGCCTCGCCGACGCCCAGAGGTCGGGCGAGCACATAGCTCGCGAAGACCAACAGCGGCCAGTGCCACAGGTACAGCGAGTAAGAGATCAGCCCCACGAAGACCGCCGGCGGCGTCGAGAGCAGGCGGCCGACCGCGCTCGACCCGTCGATTCCGGCCCACAGCACGAGCGCCGCTCCGAGGCACGGCGGCAGCGCAGTCACGCCGGGGAACTTCGTGTTGTCGCTGTAGCGCAGCACGGCGTAGGCGATCAGCGCGACACCGGCGAAGGCGGCGACCTCGCGAGCGGCGCGAGTCACGAGGCGCGGCGCCGCGCCCAGCGCGAGCAGACAGCCGAGCCCGAGCTCCCAGGCGCGGGTCGGCGCGAGATAGAAGTCGGCCTCGCGGAAGTTGTTGGTGCCGACCAGACACAGCGCGAAGGAGACCGCGACGGTCGCGATCGCCGGCGCGACGTAGCGGCCCCCGAGCTTGCCGCGCGCCAGCAGGAGCAGCGCCGGAAACACGATGTAGAACTGCTCCTCGACGGCGAGCGACCAGGTGTGCAGCAGCGGCTTCATCAGCGACGGTGCGTCGAAGTAGCCGGCCTCGCCGTAGAACAGGAAGTTCGCCGAGAAGAAGGTCGTCGCGACCACGCTCTTGGCCATCGCGACCAGGTCGTCCGGGAGCAGGAGCCAGCAGCCGACCCCCAGCGCCGCGAGCTGGACGGCGAAGAGCGCCGGGAAGATTCGCCGGATCCGCCGCTCGTAGAACCGCAGCAGCGAGAACGAGCCGCCGTCGATCTCGCGAACCAGGATCTGCGTGATCAGAAACCCCGAGATGACGAAGAAGACGTCGACGCCGACGAATCCGCCGGCGAACCCGGGCAAACCCGCGTGGCAGAAGGCGACGGCGAGCACGGCGACCGCGCGCAAGCCATCGATGTCCGGGCGGTAGGGCAATACCGCCGCGGCGTGTCGGGAAGAGGCGCCGCTCGCCGCTGGTGACTGGTTCGCGCGCGCGGCTCCCTGGGTCTCGGGCATTCTGGGACCTCGCCGCCGCTACGCCGCGGCCCGCCGAGTCACTTCTGCTTCGGCCACCTGCCCGAGCGCCGCGCCGGCCGGCGGCGCCGAGAATCGCTTCGGCACTCGCATTCCGCGGCGAGTCTACTCGACAGGCGCGTGCCGGCGCCCGGAACGGTATCCTCGGCAGCCGTGGGGGATCTCGGCGGTCGGCGGAGGGTCGCGGGCGCGTGCGCGCTCGCCGTGTTCCTGGTCGCGTGCGGCGGGGCTCCGCAGCGCCGGGTGATCTCGCTCTCGCCGGCGACGACTCGGGTCGCGCAGGCGCTCGGGCTGGGCGATCGGCTCGAGTCACTCGACCCCGGCGCGCCCGACGCGATCGACCGGGCGTTCAAGAGCGGCGCCAATCTCGCGCTCGCGGCTTCGGACACGGCGTCGACCGGCGTGCGCGCGGCCTTTGCATCTCGGAACATCCCCGTGCGCGCCTTCGCGCCCAAGACCACCGAGGAAGTGGTGAGCGCCTACACCGAGATCGCGACCGTGCTCGGTCAGCCGAAGGCCGCCGCGGCGCTGATCGCGCAGGTGACTCGCGAGCTCGCGCCAGCCGGGCCGGACGGGGCCCGGCCGAAGGTCGCCCTCGTGCTCTCCCGCAAGCCGCTCCAGGTGGTCGCCGGCGGCGCGTTCCTGTCGCACCTGCTCGAGCTCGCCGGCGTGCAGAACGTCTTCGGCGAGGAGAAGCAGCTGACGCTCGTGGTTCTCCCCGAGCAGCTCGTCGCTCGCAAGCCCGATCGCGTGCTCGACGTGTCGCAGGAGCTGCTCGGCAGCGCCTGGATCGACCCGGTCGGAACCGCGGAGTCGCTGCGGAGCTCGCTCGCGGCCGGCGGCTAGCTCGCGGGGCGCCAGTTGCCGTGAAAGCCGAACGGCACCCGCGTGGGCAGCTTGATCGTGGCGAGCGGGTCCTTCTCCACGTTCTCCGCATCCAGCACGAGCAAGTCACTCGAGTGCTCGTCCTCGCGGTAGATCGTGGCCAGCAGAACGCCCTCGCCCTCGGGCGCGTTCGCGCGCGACGGCACGAAGACCGGCTCCCCGGTGTAGCAGCCGGCGGGCAGCACGTGCGCGCTGCGGCTTCCCGTCTGCACGTTGTAGTGCAGGATCGAGTCGAAGGAGATCCCGCCCTCGGGCTCGCGCAGCGACCCTCCCGCGTAGCCGTGCGAATAGCGCAGTCCGGTGTAGCGCTCGTCCAGGCGCGGGAACTCACTCCCCAGGTCGTCGAGCTGCTCCTGCTTCACCTCGCCGCGATGCAGATCGATCGTCCAGCGGTGGAGCGTCGCCGGGCCCTGTCCCGGAACATCGAAGAGCGGCACCACCGGATGGCGCGCGACCTCGCAGATCACGCGGCTGCCCTCGGTGTGCGCGTTCATCGGGTGGAACACGTAGCAGGGGTCCGCCGCGAACCAGCGCACGTCCTTGCCGCTGCCGTCGCGCGGCATCACGCCGAGCCGAGTGCCTCGCTCGGGCTGCCACGACATCGGCGAGCCGCCGTTCGCGATCGCCGCGAGGTCGAAGACCACGGGGAACAGCGGGAAGATCACGTGCTCGGCCGTCGTGATGAAGTCGTGCATCATGCTCGGCCACGGCAGGTCGATCTCCTCGCTGCGCACGAGCTTCCCGCCGGCGTCGACCACGTTGTAGACGAGATACGGCTCGATCGCGCTGTACCCGAACATCAGCATCTCGCCCGTGCGCGGGTCGAACTTCGGGTGCGCGGTCATGATGCCGGTCTCGTGGTTGCGCCGAGTGAGTTGCCCGCCGAAGTCCCACGTGCCGCGCGTCTCGAGCGTCTCTGGATCGAGCTCGGTCGGCAGACCGCCCTCCCAGAGCGCGAGCAGCTTGCCCGCGTGCCAGACGATGTTCGTGTTCGCGGTGTTTCCAGAGACACCGGCCACGCGCTCGTCGCCGCCGCTCATGTTGGCGATGCCGCCGAAGAGCGCCTCGCCCGCCTCGCGCTCGCGCTTCCAGCGCTCGGTCCGCACCCAACGGTTCTTGTACGAGACGCGGCCGTTCTCGAAGAAGAAGCCGTGAATCATTCCGTCGCCGTCGAACCAGTGATAGCGGCCGCGCGGCGCAAACTGGGGGTTCGCGACGTTGCGGTAGAGCGCGCCCTCGAGGCAGCGCGGGATCTCGCCGGTCACCACCAAGTCGTTCGCGTCGCACTCGAAGCCGAGCGGCGCGAAGTTGCCCTGCAGATAGGGATCGCTCGGAAACGGTCGGGACATCGATACTCCTTTGCTCCGCCCGCGCGAGACCCGCGCGGGCCCCCTGAGGACCCGCGGGCCCCCTAAGTCAGGTGCTCGCGGAAGAACGCCTTCAGCTTGGTCCATGCGTCCGACGCGGCGGCTTCGCTGTAGGACGCGCGATCGCTGCAGAAGAAGCCGTGGTCGGCGCCCGCGTAATTGTCGAGCTTGTATCTCTTCCCGAGCTCGCGGAGCTTCGCCTCGATCGCCTTCACCTGGTCCTGCGGAATGTAGTTGTCGAGCTGGCCGAAGAACAGCTGCAGCGGCGCCTTGATCGAAGCGGCCTTCGGCAGCAGCGCGATGGTGCCACCGCCGTAGAATGGCGCAGCGGCGGCGATCCGGTCGGGCAGGTCGCACGCCGCGAGAAACGAGATGCGCCCGCCCATGCAGAAGCCCGTGATGCCCGTCTTCGCGGCGTTCACGTTGGGCTTCGCCGCGAGGAAATCGAGCGCCGCGGAGAGGTCCGCGACGACCTTGTCGTCGCGCAGCTGCATCGCCTGCTCGACGCCCTTCTGGATCTCCGCATAGGGAATCACTTGACCCGCGCCGGCCCGGTAGAAGAGATCGGGCGCGAGGGCGACGTAGCCTTCCGCCGCGATCCGGCGGGTGACCTCCTCGATGTGCTTGTTCACGCCGAAGATCTCCATCACGACGATCACCGCCGGATATCGCCCGGGCGCCGTCGGCTCGGCGACATACACGGGCATGGTTCCGTCGGGGGTCTTCACCTGGTGTCGTTGGCTTCGCGTTTCCATGGCTCCAGCATACCCGACCCGCGCAGTCCGCATGGTAGTCTGCGCGCCGTGCCGATCCCCGAGTACGTCTTCGAACCCGATGGCGACGGCTTCGCACCCACCGAGCTCGCGCGCGGCCCGTGGTATCCCGACACGCAGCACGGCAGCCCGATGCTGGCGCTGCTCGCGCGCGCGGTCGAACGCGTGCCCGCGGAGCGTCCCTCGCAGGTGACTCGCCTGACGGTGGACCTGATGCGCGCGGCGCCGATGTCGCGCGTGCGCACCCGGGCGCGCATCGCGCGCAGCGGCAGCAGCGTGGAGGTGATCGAGGCGGACTTGATCGCGGGCGACGAGCTCTGCGCGCGCGCGAGCGCGCTGCGCTTCCGTGTGACCCACGTCGCCGTGCCGGAGACCGGCTCCGAGCGCCCGCCCGAGCTCCCCGAGCGCGCGGCGCGCTTTCCCTGGAGTGAGTGGCGCGGGGCCGGCGAGAGCTCGCTCGAGCACGTGGTCGAGATGCGGCCGGTGCTCGGCCTCGAGTCACCGACCTCGTGGCTGCGACTGAGGCTGCCGCTGGTCGCGGGCGAAGCGAACTCGCCGCTGCTGCGCGTCGCCTACGTCTCGGACATGACTTACTCGGTCCCACTCCTGCACATGGCCGCGCGCGACATGCGCGGCATGGCCGCGCGCCGGTTCGTGGCGATCAACCCCGACACGACCCTGAACCTGCACCGCCCGGCGTCGGGCGAGTGGATCTGCCTCGACGCGCGCGCGACGTACGATTCCTGCGGCGCGGGCACCGCGTCGGCACGGCTGTTCGACGAGCGCGGCCCGATCGGCCACTCGTCTCAGTCACTGCTCGTGCGCGGGCTCGAGGCGCGGCCCGAGAGCTGGCGGCGCTTCAGCGGCGACCCTCCGTCTTGAGCTTCGTCGTGTCGTAGTATTTCCGGCTCTCGGCGACGCCGAACTCCATCGCGTTCATGCCGTCGAACTGGCCGAGGTTCGAGTTGCCGCTCTGCAGGTTCACGATCATGACGGAGCTGCCGAGCAGCACGTCGCGGCCCTTGTTCTCCGCCAGGCCGGACGACTCACTCCAGCGGCCCACCCCGCCGATCAGCTTGAACGGCTTGCCGGCGCGGTCGTAGGCGACGGCCAGGCCCGGCGACATGGTCTCCTTGTCGTACCAGATCTTCTTGCGGCTGTACGGGTGACCTTCCTGCTTCGGAATGTCGTCGAGCTCGAACGACGTGCGCTTCTGCCACGACTCGCCGACCATCGGCAGCGCGCCGTAGGGATCGTAGCGGCAGGCGCGCCACTCTTCGTCGCTGCCGAGCCGGACCATACCCTCCGGCGCGATCGCCCCCGAAGCTCGAGGGAAGCAGGTGCGCCCGCTGTCCGGGACCGAGAGCAGCGTGCTCTCGCCCTTGAACTCCCAAGAGTGATCCCACACGTAGCCCGAGAACAGATAGAAGTCCTCGAGCGTGAACTCGGTGCCGAGCAGCGAGTCACTCTTCTGGGTCGCCGCGATGCGCCGCACGCGCCGGAGCGCCGGGATGTACGCCCAGGTGTCGTCCTCCTTGTCGTCGCGGTAGCGGTACAGGAGGAACATCGTGCCGCGCAGATCGAACGGGGACTTCACGTCGAAATACTCGGCCCACTCGACCTTCGTGCCCGGCTCGAGCTCGGTCGTCTCGGGCAAGAGGTCGGCGCGCGCGCTGAAGTAGGTGCGGCGGTACTCGCCCTGCGAGATGCGCCAGGTCTCGCGCCCCTTGTTGCGCATGTTCGCGAAGCCCCAGTGGGGCAGGTTGAAGCCGGAGCCGCCCTGCCAGCGGAAATTGACGTCCCAGGCCAGCTTCAGCGCGAACTGCGGGTCGTCGGGAGTCAGATCGCACTTGTGATTCGTCGCCGCCTTCGCCCACTCCGAGAACGGGAACGGCTGACCCGCGTGGTAGTTCGCGAGCCTGCCGGATGCGTCGATCGTCGCCTGGCACGCGAACTTCACGGTCGCCTCGACGTACTTCGGGTGAACCGGGTAGTCCGCGCTCGCGACGATCTTCATCTCGAGGTCGGGGAAGCCCTCGACCGCGTAGGTGTAGAACTCGTCGGGCACGAGCCCGCGCACCTTCTCCTTGTTCGCGGCCGTGATCACGTCGCCGACGCTGACGTCGGCGCGCGCGGCGCTCGCCGCGAGGGCGAGCGCGAGCGCTGCAGTGCCGAAGCTTCGAATCGACATCGCTACTCCTCCGTGGGGCCGTGAGAGAATGCCGCGATGAACGAGGCGACGCAGCCCGCCCCCCGCAACGCCGTGGTCGTCCTGCTCGACAGTCTGAATCGGCATCTCCTGGGCGCGTATGGAGCGCGCGAGTTCGAGACACCGAACCTCGATCGTTTCGCGCGGCGGGCCGTCCGCTTCGACTCGCACTTTGCCGGCTCGCTGCCATGCATGCCGGCGCGCCACGACTTGCTGTGCGGCGCGCTCGATTTTCTGTGGAAGCCGTGGGGCTCGATCGAGCTCTGGGAGGAGCCGATCACCGTCGCGCTGCGCCGCGCCGGGGTCACGACGATGCTGGTCTCGGACCACCCGCACCTGTTCGAGGTCGGCGGCGAGAACTACCACTGCGATTTCAGCGCCTGGGACTACCAGCGCGGGCACGAGGGAGATCCGTGGCGCACGCGGCCCGATCCGAGCTGGGTCGGCGCGCCGTCTTTCGGACGCGGTCACACGCCCTACGACGACTCACGCGGCTGGTTTCGCGGCGAAGAGGACTTCCCGGGGCCGCGCACCCTGGCGAGCGCCGCGCGCTGGCTCGAGCGCGACGCGCCGCACCACGAGCGCTTCATGCTCTTCGTCGACGAGTTCGACCCGCACGAGCCGTTCGACACGCCTGAGCCGTACGCCTCGATGTACGATCCCGACTGGGAAGGGCCGCATCTGATCTGGCCCCCGTATACACGCGCCGGTGTCGCTGGCGGCGTGATCTCGGAGCGCCAGGCGCGCCAGCTGCGCGCCTGCTACGGCGCAAAGCTGACCATGATCGACCGCTGGCTCGGAAAGCTGCTCGACGTGCTCGACCGAGGCCGAATGTGGGACAGCACGGCCGTGTTCGTGTGCACGGACCACGGTCACTATCTTGGCGAGCGCGACGCGTTCGGGAAGCCCGCGCTGCCGGTGTTCGAGCCGATGGGGCACATCCCCCTGCTGGTCGCCTGGCCCGGCGTCGCCCCCGGGACGCGCTCGGCGCTCACCACGAACGTCGACATCCACGCAACCCTGCTCGAGCTGTTCGGCGCACGCGTGAGTCACCGGACTCACGGGAAGTCGCTGGTCACGCTCGTGCGCGGCGAGGTCGACACGGTGCGCGAATGGGCGCTCTCCGGTTACTGGGGCCGCGAGGTCCACGTGATCGACGGCGCCACGAAGTACGCGCGCGCGCCGGCGGGCGCGAACGCTCCCCTCTCGATCTTCTCGAATCGCTGGTCGACGATGCCGGTCGGGCGGATTCCCGAGCTGCGGCTGCCGCCGCCGGACGAGCGCGCGCGCCTGGATCGCATGCCCGGCTCGGCGATCCCGGTGATTCGCCAGCCGTACGGCGCCGGCGACCGCCTGCCCTTCTGGGCGCTCGGCCCGTTCGCCGGCAGTCACCTCTACGACTTGCGCGAGGATCCGGACGAGTCGCGCAACCTGTCCGGCAGCGCCGACGAGAAGCGCGCCGAGGAGCTGCTGCGCGCCGCGCTCGCGGCCGTCGACGCGCCGAGCGACCAGCTCGCGCGCCTGGGACTCGCATGAGCGACGTTCGCGCGTGGCTGCTGGGGGCCACCAACGCGACTCTGTGCACGCTCGCCGCGGAGCCCGATGTGGCCGGCTTTCCGTTCGGGTCACTCACTCCCTACGCGCTGCGTGCCGACGGCACGCCGTTCGTGCTGATCTCGGCGATCGCGCAACACACGCGGAACCTGATCCGCGACCCGCGCTGCTCGCTTTTCGTCCGCGATCCGCGGCCCGACGCGGGAGGCGACGCGCAGGCGACCTGGCGAGTCACCGTGCTCGCGCGCGCGGAGCGGCTCGAGGCTGCGGGCGACGCGCTCGAAGAGCTGCACGCGCGCTACGCCGCGCGGGTGCCCGACGCGCCGCGCTACGGCAGCGCGCACGATTTCGCGTTCTGGGCGCTCGCGCCGGTGAAGCTGCGCGCGATCGGCGGCTTCGGCGCGATCCGCTGGCTCGCGCCCGACGCAATTCTGTGTGATCCCCTCGGCCGCGGCTGGCGCGCGGGCGCGGCGCGAGTCATCGAGCACATGAACGTCGACCACGAAGCGGCGCTCGTCGAGATCGCCGCCGCGCGCGTCGGCGCGCGCCCCGAGCGCGCCCGCATCACGGCCGTCGAGACGGCGGGCTTCCTCGTCCGCACGAGCTCACCCGACTCGCTCCTCTACGTGCCCTTCGGCCGGGACGTCGAGGCGGCCGAGGCGCGAGACGTGTTCGTCGCGCTCTCGAGAGAGTCGCGATCGCCTCGAGTATCTTGATCCGTGCGCGCGGCGCCGGCCTCAGGACTCGGCCGCCCGTCTTGCCAGGTGCCGCTCGCGCGCGATCTCGGCGGCACGGATCAGGGTGTCGCGCTTCGGCCCGCCGCTCGTCGTCGCAGAGAGCTCGTCGAGCTCGGCCTCGCTGAAGCCGGCCTCGAGCCGCTCCTCGCGCGCGATCGAGCGCGCGCCGCCGAACGTGAAACGCCGGTCGACCTCGCGCTGAAACTCGTGCGCGCGGCGCGCGCGCTCGGGGTCGGCGCGCGTCCACTCCTTCACCCAGTCACTGCCGAAGCGCACGTGAGTCAGCTCGTCGGCGAGCACGAAGTCGACCGCCTGCGCGAGCACCTCGTCGCCCGTCGCCCGGCCGAAGTCGATCAGCTGGCGGAACACGTCGCAGGCCAGGCCCTCGAGACAGCGGTTCACGCCGGTGACTCGCAGGACCGGATCGTCGTGGCAGGACGCTTCGAACAGGAAAGTGTTCTCCGGGTACTCACCGACCGCGCCGCCGGCGCGCTCGAGCAGCTTCTCGTAGATCTGCACGTGTCGCGTCTCGTCCCAGCACTGGCGCGCCATGTTCAGCTTGAAGTCCCACTCCGCTTCGGGGAAATCCCAGAGCGTGCGCCCGGCGGCCTCGAGCGCCTGCAGCTCGCCGACGTAGATGCCGTGCAGCCGCAGGCGCAGCTGGCGCTGCGCGTCGGGCGAGCCGGGCTTCGGCTGCGCGGCGTTCATCAGAAACGCGAAGCCGGGACCCAGCTCGTCGTACATCTGCTCGAGCGCCGTGCCCTCGACGCGCGCGCGAATCTTGGGCGCGACCGCCTCGAGCACGGCGACGACCTGATCGACGTCGTCGGGCAGCGACGGCACCAGCTGATTGCGCGAGCCCGCCCGCTTGAAGCGCGAGTCGCGCGCGAGCTCGTTGGGCGGCAGGAAACGCTTCATCGCCAATCCTCCTCGGGCTTCTCAGCGCATGAACGCGAACGTCACCGCGACGAAGAGCGGAATCAGGATCGCGACCGAGTATGCCATGTAGCCGAAGAAGGAAGGCATCTGCACGCCCGCCTCCTCCGCGATCGCCTTCACCATGAAGTTGGGGCCGTTCCCGATGTACGAGTTCGCGCCCATCATGACCGAGCCGCAGGAGACCGCGGCGACCAGCTTCGCGCTGACCTCGCCCTGCGCGAGCAGCTCGGCGAGATACCGCCCCTCGACCGCGACCCCCTTCAGGCCCGCCGCGGTCGCGGCGAACGTGAGATACGTCGGCGCGTTGTCGAGGAAGCTCGAGAGCAGGCCCGACGCCCAGTAGAAATGCCACGGCTCGCGCACGCCGAGGCTCGCCGCGTGCGCGTTCAGGAGCAGGAGCGCCGGGGCCATCGTGATGAAGATGCCGGCGAACAGCAGCGCGACCTCGACGATCGGTGCCCACGTGAAGCGGTTGGCCGCGCGCAGCGCCGCAGGCGTGGCGGCGAACGCGACCAGCGCGAGTCCGGCCATGCCCGCTTCCTGCACACCGTAGGGCCACGCCGCACGACCCGCCGCGAAGACGATCGCGACCACGCCGAGCAGGAACAGGAAGTTCCGGCGGCCCTCGATCCGCAGCGGCTCGTGGTGCATGACCGCTTCGAGCTGCGACCCCGGGCGCGCGAGCTCCTCGGCGTCGAGGACGCGCTGGTCCCAGACGTTGAACAGCACGAGCAGCGCGCCGTTCACGAGCGCCCACGGCTTCCAGAGTGACAGAGTCCACTCGAACGGCACGCCTTTCAGGAAGCCGAGAAACAGCGGCGGATCGCCGAGCGGAGTCAGCAACCCGCCGCAGTTCGAGACGATGAAGATGAAGAACACCACGATGTGAACCTTGCGCTCGCGCGGCGCGTTCGCGCGCAGCAGCGGCCGGATGAGCAGCACCGACGCGCCCGTCGTCCCGATCACGTTCGCGATCAGCGCGCCCAGCGCCAGAATTCCGGTGTTGACCAGCGGCGTGCCCGAGAGCGAGCCGCGCACGACGATGCCGCCGGTGATCACGAAGAGCGCGAGCAGCAGCAGAATGAACGAGAGATATTCCCGCCCCTTCTCCACCAATTGGTGTAGGCCCTCTCGTCCGAAGCCGCCGACCAGCTCGAGCACGACCGGCAGCGAGAACAGCGCGGCGACGAGCGCCTTGTTCGCGTTCTTCTCCCAGAAGCCAGGCGCGGCCAGCGGCAGCAGCGCGATCGACAGCAGCAGCCCGACGAACGGCAGAACCGCCCAGACCGGTAGCTCGGCGCCCAGACCCATCTCACCTCCCGCGTCCGCGTATGATACCCGCGCGCTGCTGCGCGCCACTCGAAGGAGAATGCCGTTGAAGTTGTACGACTCGCTCGGACCGAACCCCCGCCTCGTCCGCATGTTCATGCTCGAGAAGAACATCCAGATTCCCGCCGAGCAGGTGGACATCATGGGCGGAGCGAATCGCAAGGCACCCTACACCGACAAGAATCCGGCGGGCCAGATGCCCTCGCTCGAGCTCGACAACGGCTTCGTGCTCGGAGAGACGATCGCGATCTGCGAGTACCTGGAAGAGAAGCACCCGAAGCCGGCGCTGGTCGGCGCGAGCCCCGAGGAGCGCGCGGAGACGCGCATGTGGCTGCGCCGCATCGAGCTCGGAATCACCGAGCCGGCGGCCAACGGCTTCCGCTTCGCGGAGGGTCTGGCGATGTTCAAGGATCGCCTGCACACGATTCCCGAAGCGGCTTCCGGGCTGAAGGCGATGTCTCAGGTCTATCTCAAGAAGCTCGACGGCTTGCTCGGCAGCAAACAGTTCGTGTGCGGCAACCGCTTCACGCTCGCGGATATCGCGCTCTACTGCGGGCTCGACTTCTTCGCCGGCGTCGGCCAGCCCCGCGATCCCGCGCTGAAGAACATCGCAGGCTGGTTCGAGCGCATCGCCAAGCGTCCGAGCGCGGAGGCGAGCCTCCATCCGGTCGCAAAGGCCGGAGGCATGCGCGGCTAGCTCCACCGCGGATGACCGAGAACTCCGAGTCGCAGCCGAGCCAGCGCTCCGGAAGGATCGACCTGCGGCGGATCGCGCGCCGGGCGATGGTGGAGGGCTCCCTCCTTCCGGACTTCTCGGACGCGGCGCTCGCCGAGACGGCGGCCCTGTCCGAGGCGCGCGTCGCCGTCGGCGGGTCGGCGCGCTCCGTCGTGGACCTGCGCGATCGGCTGTGGGTGTCGATCGACAACGACGACTCACTCGACCTCGACCAGCTCTCCGTCGCGGAGCCGCTGGCCGGCGGCGCGGTGAAGATCCTGGTCGCGATCGCCGACGTGGACGCGCTCGTGAAGAAGGCCTCCGCGATCGACGATCACGCGCAGACCAACACCACGTCGGTGTACACCGCCGCGCAGGTCTTCCCGATGCTGCCGGAAAAGCTCTCGACCGATCTCACGTCGCTGCGCGAGGGCGTGGACCGGCAGGCGATCGTGGTCGAGATCGCGGTGGCCCCCGACGGATCGATCGCCGGCTCCGACGTGTATCCCGCGGCGGTCCGGAACCGCGCGAAGCTCGCCTACAACGGCGTCGCCGCTTGGCTCGACGGCACCGCCCCCGCACCGGAGCGAGTGACCGCCGTCTCGGGGATCGACGAGCAGCTGCGCATACAGGATCGGGTCGCGCAGGAGCTCCGCAAGCGGCGCTTCGAGCACGGAGCTCTCACGCTCGAGACACTCGAGGCGCGCGCGGTGTTCGACGAAGGCGGGCTGTCCGATCTCGTGCCGGAGGGCAGGAACCGCGCGAAGGACCTGATCGAGGACTTCATGATCGCGGCGAACGGGGTGACGGCGCGCTATCTCGACGCGAAGCGGTTTCCCTCGCTGCGGCGCGTGCTCCGCTCGCCGGAGCGCTGGGAGAAGATCGTGCAGCTGGCCGAGTCACTCGGCGAGAGACTGCCCGCCGAGGCCTCGAACGAGGCGCTGCAGCGCCTTCTCATGAAGCGCCGCGAAGCGGATCCAGACCGCTTCGCCGACCTCTCGGTCGCGGTCGTGAAGCTGCTCGGGCGCGGCGAGTACGTGCTCGACCTGCCGGGCCGACAAGCGCCCGGACACTTCGGGCTCGCGCTCCAGGACTACACGCACTCGACCGCGCCGAACCGCCGCTTCCCCGACCTGATCACGCAGAGACTGCTGAAGGCCGCGCTCTCCGGCGCCGCTGCGCCCTACTCGACCCGCGAGCTGGGCGCGCTCGCCTCGCACTGCACCGAGCAGGAGAACAACGCGACGAAGGTCGAGCGGCGGGTGCGGAAGTCCGCGGCGGCGCTGCTCCTCGCGAGTCACATCGGCGAGCGCTTCGACGCGTTCGTCACCGGCGCCTCCGCGAAGGGCACCTGGGTCCGCATCGCCCGGCCCGCGGCGGAGGGAATGCTGGTGCGCGGCTTCCAGGGCCTGGACGTCGGCGACCGCGTGCGGGTGGAGCTGGTGCACACCGACTTCGTGCGCGGCTTCATCGACTTCGCGCGGGCCTGAGATGACCGACACGAAGCGGGGTCAGAGCGCGGAGCCGAGCCACGACTGGGGCAAGGCGACGAGTGACCCGGCAGAGCACCACCTGCTCCGGGGACCTCAAGCCCGCGGCGCCGAGCTCGCGCAGGCGGTGCGCATCTTCACCGAGTGCGTGAAGGGATTCCGGCGCCTGCACTTCGTCGGCCCCTGCGTGACGGTGTTCGGGTCGGCGCGCTTCGACGAGGATCACCCGTACTACGCCCTTGCGCGCGAGCTCGGCGCGAAGCTCGCGGACGCGGGCTTCACGGTGATGACCGGCGGCGGCCCCGGCATCATGGAGGCCGCGAACCGCGGCGCGAAGGACGCCGGCGGTTACTCGGTCGGCTGCAACATCACGCTCCCCGTCGAGCAGAAGCCGAACCCGTATCTCGATCGCTGGGTCGAGTGTCGCTACTTCTTCGTCCGCAAGCTGCTGCTCGAGAAGTACTCGTACGCGTTCGTCGCCATGCCGGGCGGCATCGGCACGCTCGACGAGGTCTTCGAGACCGCGGTGCTGATCCAGACGGGGAAGATCAAGGACTTCCCCTTCGTGCTCATGGGGAAGAGCTTCTGGACACCGCTCCTCGACTATCTCCGCGGGACTCCCCTCGCCGCCCGGACGATCGACCCCGCCGACGTCGAGCGCTGGGTGGTCTGTGACTCGCCGGCCGAAGCCGTGGACGCCATCCGCGAGCGCGCGCTGCGCCAGTTCGGGCTCAGCTACGGCCCCCGCGCGAAGCCGCGCTGGTGGCTGGGCGAGTCGTGACCACGCGGCTCGCGCCGGTCCACGTCGCGCGTCCAACCGGAACGGCGCCGTTGGCGACCCCAGCGGGATTCGAACCCGCGTTATCGGCGTGAAAGGCCGACGTCCTGGGCCAGGCTAGACGATGGGGTCGGCTGGCCGGCGCACCTTAGCGAATCTAGACTCCGCGGGCCGGCATCGAAACCGGCATTCGACCGTCTGGAAGGAAGCACCATGCCGCTGTCTCCCGAGCTCCGCGATCGCATCCAGTCCATCGTCGGCTCCGATCGGGTCGTGCTCTTCATGAAGGGCAACCCCGAGGCGCCGCAGTGCGGGTTCTCCTCGCAGGTGGTCTCGATCCTCGGCCGGCTGCTGCCGCGCTACGGCAGCTTCGACGTGCTGTCCGACCGCGAGGTGCGCGACGGGATCAAGGAGTTCTCGAACTGGCCGACGATCCCGCAGCTCTACATCGACGGCGAGTTCCAGGGCGGCTGCGACATCGTGAAGGAGATGTACGCGAGCGGCGAGCTGCACCGCGCGCTCGGGCTCGAAGTCGAGAAGGTGACACCACCGCGTGTCACCGTGACCGACTCGGCCGCCGAGATGCTGCGCGAGGCGAAGGGCCGCCAGGGCGGCGAGCTGCACGTGGCGATCGACGCGGAGTTCAAGCACTCGCTGTCACTCGCGCCGCGCGCGGGGCACGAGATCGCGGCGGAGAGCAACGGCGTCGCCCTGCTCTTCGATCGCGACTCCGCGCAGCGCGCGAGCGGACTCACGATCGACGCGGTCGACTCGGGCGGCCGCAAAGCCCTGACCGTCGACAACCCGAATGCGCCGAAGAGCGAGCCGGTGAATCAGCTCAGCGTGCAGGAGCTGCGCGCGCTGATGGACGCCGGCGCGGAGCTGCAGCTGTTCGACGTGCGCACGCCCGAGGAGCACCGCAAGGCGCGCATCGCAGGCGCGACGCTGGTCGACGCGCGCGTGGCCGCGGAGATCGAGAAGCTGCCCCGCGATGCGCGCTTGGTCTTCCACTGTCACCACGGCGGCCGCAGTCAGGCCGCGGCGGAGCACTTCGCCGCGCTCGGCTTCTCGAACGTGCACAATCTGGCCGGCGGCATCGACGCGTGGTCGCGCGAGATCGACCCGTCGGTCCCGCGCTACTAGACGGGTCGGCTTGGCGCTGCAGATCCATCCGCCGCCGTCGGAAGTGATCGGCCAGCTGCGCGCTGCGATCGAGGCCGCGTTGCCCTGCGAGTTGCTCGACGT
This sequence comes from Myxococcota bacterium, assembly GCA_044450765.1. Lineage (GTDB taxonomy): Bacteria > Myxococcota_A > UBA9160 > SZUA-336 > SZUA-336 > VGRW01. The sequence goes on from JBIOJK010000006.1 coordinate 18,496, forward strand.
GCGCGGGAGCGGCGGTCACTTCGAGATCCGCGTGGTCTCGAACGCCTTCCAGGGCAAGAACACGCTGGCCAAGCAAAGACTCGTGCTGGGCGCGATCTCGCACCTGATGAAGGGCGACGGGGCCCCGGTTCACGCGATCGACGTGCTCGAGACGCGCGAGCCGTGAGCGACCCGCGCGAGCTCGACCCCGCGCGCTTCCGCGTGCGCGAGCTCTCGCCCCGGGGCTTTCGGCAGGTCAGCGTCGACGAGGGCAGCGGACAGGCGCTCTTGCTCGTGCACGGCTGGCCCGAGACGAAGCGCATCTGGTGGCGGAACGTCGCGCCGCTGGCCGCCGCGGGCTTCCGCGTGATCGCGCCCGACTTGCGCGGCTTCGGCGAGAGCGACGTCGCGCCGGACGGGAAGAACGACGTCGCGGCGCACAGTCGAGACCTCGCGGCGCTGCTCGACTCACTCGGCGTCAATCGAGCCGTGCTGGTCGGCGGCGACCTGGGCGGCGCGGTGATTCAGGACTTCTCGCTGCGCTTTCCCGAGCGCGTCGAACGGCTCGTGATCTTCAACTCGCCGCTGCCGTTCCTGAAGGACAAGATGGCGGGCATGCGCACGCGCCCCGCTGCCGAGGCGAGTGACTACTTCGTGCGCCAGGGGACCGACGCCGACGCGCTCGCCGGCGAGCTCGATTCGGCCGAGAAGCGCCGCAGATACATCGCCAGCTTCTACGGCCCGCGCTTCTGGGCGCACCCGGGCGGGTTCACGCGCGAGGCGGTCGAGTTCATGACCGAGCCCTTCGCCGACGGCGCGAAGCTGCGCGCGGGCTTCGGCGGCTACGAGTCGGTCTTCGACGGGGCGAAGCGCAGCGAGCCTCCGGCGCTGCGCGAGAATCCGACGCACGCGCTGATCCTGTTCGGGACCTCGGACCACGTGATCTATCCGGAGTTCGACCGCATGGCCGCCGCCGTGTTTCCCGACCACGTCGGGCCATTCCTGATCCGCGATGCGGGTCACTTCCTGCAATGGGAAGCGGCGGACGTCCTGAACGGCGCGATCCGATCCTTCTGCCGGGACCTGCGAAAGCCCTAGGCCGCGGCTCCGCCCCGCAGCACGCGGCCGGGTAGAGTCCCCTCGGGGTCGACCGAGTCCCGTCCTTCCTGGCGCAGCACGACCCCGTTCACGACCACGGCGCGGATGCCGGTCGCGTCGGCGACCAGCCGGTCCTGGCCCGCGGGCAGGTCGTGCACCCGGCGCAGCGGGCTACACCCGACGGTGTCGGGCTCGAAGACCGCCACGTCGGCGGCGAGACCGGTGGCGAGACGGCCGCGATCGGTGATGCCGAAGACCTCGGCCGAGCGCGACGTGAGCAGCCGCACGGCCTGCTCGATCGACAGCACCTGCTTCTCGCGCACCCAGTGCGCGAGCAAGTGAGTCGAAAAGCAGCCGTCACAGAGCTGACTCGCGTGTGCGCCCGCGTCCGACAGGCCCAGCACGACCGACGGGTGGGACAGGAGCTCGGCCACCGCGCCCTCGTCCTGGTTCATGACGGCGATCCGGAAGCGCGCCTCGAGATCGCTGGCGAGTCCGAGGTCGAGCGCGAAGTCGACCGGGTGCACGCCCGCCTTCGCGGCGAGCTCGGCGACGCTGTGCTCCTCGAGGCTCGGGTCCGCGGGATACCACGACACGACCGTGTCGGCCCAGCGGCCCGCGATCCCGCCGCGCTCGCCGCGCGCGCGGAAGGCCGCGCGGAACTGCGGGTCGGCGTAGATGCGCTTCTTCCCGGCGCGATCCGCCTGAGACACCGGCTTGAAGATCTCCATGCTCTCGTACGGGAATGGCGCGCTCCACTGGAACTCGAAGTTCAGTGGCCGGCACGCGACCTGCGGATACACGAGAACGCCCTGGCGCTGCAGTGTCTGGTGATCCTCGAGCACCTTGCGGTGGCCGTCCGGGCCGAGCGCGCCCGCGAGGAGCGCCGTCCAAGACACGGAGCGCCCGGTCTTGCGCGCGAGCTCGGCGAGCTCCTGCGTGAAGAAGCCGCGGCCGATCGTCGCCTGCACGATGCCGCGCCCGACGACGCCCAGGGTCGCCGCGAGTCTCTCGATCTCCGCGAGCGACGCTGCGCGACTCGGCACCGGCCGGCCGGCGTAGCCGACGTGGGTCGCCGACTTGCTCGTCGCGAATCCGATCGCCCCCGCGCGAATGGCGTCGGCGACGATGCGCTCCATCTGCGCGATCTCGTCTTCGGTCGCTTCGCGTTCGGTCGCCTCCTCGCCCATCACGTACAGGCGCACCGGCGTGTGACCGACCAGCGCGCCCACGTTGATCGCGCTGCCGCGGCGGTCGAGCGCGTCGAGGTACTGCGGGAAGGTCTCGAACGGCCACTCCGGACCGATCCCCGCGCGCAGCGCCGCGAGCGACATGCCCTCGACGTTCTCGAGCGTGCGCATGATCAGGTCGCGGTGCGCGGGCCGCGTGGGCGCGACGCCGAAGCCGCAGTTGCCCATCACGACCGAAGTGACTCCGTGCCAGGGCGAGATCGTGAGCATGCGGTCCCAGAAGATCTGCGCGTCGTAGTGCGTGTGGATGTCGACGAAGCCGGGCGCCACGATGCAGCCGCTCGCATCGAGCTCGCGCGCCGCCGTGCCGCGCAGCTCGCCGAGCTCGGCGATGCGGCCGTCGCGAATTCCGAGGTCGCCTCTGCGCGCCGGCGCGCCGGTTCCGTCGACGAGCGTTCCGCCGCGAATCGCGAGATCGAGCTCTGGCGCCATGGCTCCTCCCGAGGAGTCTAAGCAGGCCAGGAACCGGCCCGCGAGTCAAGCCGTCGGGGTCGACAGGCGAGCCCGTTTCCCGCTCTACTTGGCTCGTGAATCGGGCGAGCGGAAGGACCGGCGTGCTCTTGCTCAACTTGGGCACACCGCGCTCGCCCGAGACCGCGGACGTGCGCCGCTACCTGCGCGAGTTCCTCTCCGATCCGCGCGTGCTCGACGTCGCCGCGCCCGCGCGCTGGGCGCTCGTGAATCTCGCGATCGCGCCCTTTCGCGCGCCGCGCTCCGCCGCCGCGTACCGGAAGATCTGGACGGAGGCGGGCTCTCCGCTTTTGGCAAACGGAGTCGCGCTGCGCGCGGCGCTGGCGGCCGAGCTCGGCGGCGAATGCGCGGTCGAGCTCGGCATGCGCTACGGCGAGCCGTCGATCGCGGGCGCGCTCGAGCGACTCTGCGCGCAGGGCGTCGCGCGCATCGTCGCGCTGCCGCTGTTTCCGCAGTACGCTTCGTCGTCGCTCGGCTCCGCGCTCGCGCGGCTGTTCGAGCTCGCGGCCCGGCGCACGAACGTGCCGGCGCTCGAGGCGCGGACGGAGTTCTACGCGGAGGCCGGCTTCGTCGCCGCGCTGGCCGAGATCGCGCGCCCGCGCCTGGCCGCCTTCCGCCCCGACCACGTGCTGTTCTCGTATCACGGGCTGCCGGAGCGCCACATGCGCCGCGGCGATCCGACCGGGCGACACTGTCTCGTGTCGGACGACTGCTGCGACGCGATCGTCCCGGCGAATGCGCGCTGCTACCGCGCGCAGTGCCTCGCCACGACGCGCGCGCTGGCGCGCGCACTGGGCCTCGCGCCGGGCGCGTTCTCGTTCGCGTTCCAGTCACGGCTGCTGCGCGATCCGTGGATCCGGCCCTACACCGACCTGCGTCTGCCGGAGCTCGCGCGCGCGGGCGCGAAGCGGATCGCCGTGCTGTGTCCCTCGTTCGCCGCGGACTGTCTCGAGACGCTCGAGGAGATCGGCATCCGCGGGGCGGAGCAGTGGCGCGCCGCGGGTGGCGAAGCGCTCGAGCTGGTTCCGTGCGCCAACGCGCACCCGGCGTTCGTGCGTTTCCTGGCCGAGCGCGTGCAGTGACTCGTGCGGAGAAGGCGGAGCGCATCGGGCGCATCCTCGACGAGAAGTTCGCGATGCCGGACGTCCCGCTCGCGCACGTCGATCCCTACACGCTGCTGATCGCAGTCGTGCTCTCGGCGCAGTGCACCGACGAGCGCGTGAACCGAGTGACTCCGCGGCTGTTCGCCCGCGCTTCCGATCCCGCCGCGATGACCCGCCTCTCGGTCGCGGAGATCCGCAGCATCATCAAGCCGTGCGGCCTGTCGCCCGCGAAGTCGAAGAACATCCACGCCCTGTCGAAGCTCTTGGTCGAGAGACACGGCGGCCGAGTGCCCGAGAGCTTCGCCGAGCTCGAGGCGCTGCCCGGGGTCGGCCACAAGACCGCCAGCGTCGTGATGTCCCACGCCTTCGGGGTCCCCGCGTTTCCGGTCGACACGCACATCCACCGACTCGCGGCGCGCTGGGGGCTGTCGAGCGGGCGCAACGTCGCGCAGACCGAACGGGACTTGAAGGAGCTCTTTCCCGAGCGCGAGTGGACCCGGCGCCATCTGCAGATCATCTACTTCGGCCGGACTTACTGCCCGGCGCGAGCGCACGACTTCGCGGCGTGTCCGATCTGCTCGTGGGCCGCGAGTCAGGCGCGCGCGCGGCGCGAGCGCAAGCCCGCCGGCCGGCGGCCGAGTCGCATTTGAGCGCGGACGGCGCCGCATTCTGGGGCGAGGACTCCGCGGCCGTCTGCTCGAGACTCGGCGCGAGTCGCGACGGCCTCTCGAGCGAGGAGGCTGCGCGGCGTATGGCGAGCTTCGCGGCGGACTCACTGCCGCGCGCGCAGCGCCGGGGCCTCGCGCGCGTCCTGCTGAGACAGCTCGAGAGCCCGATCCTGCTGCTGCTGCTCGTCGCCGCCACGCTGTCGTTCGTCTTCGCGGAGCCCACCGACGCGGTCATCATCGTCGGGATTCTCGGCGCGAGCGTCGTGATCGGGGCCTGGCAGGAGAGCGGCGCGGAGCGCGCGGTCGAGGCGCTGCTCGACACCGTGCGCGCGAAGTCCCGCGCACTGCGCGACGGCCGCGAGGTCGAGCTCCCGCCGGATCAGCTGGTGCCGGGCGACGTCGTGCTGCTCGGGGCGGGCAGCTTGGTGCCGGCGGACTGCCGCCTGCTCGAGGCGCGCGACCTGTTCTGCGTCGAGGGCTCGCTCACCGGTGAGTCGTTCCCGGTCGAGAAGCTCTGCGACACGCTGCCCAGCGACACGCCACTCGCGCGCCGGACGAACAGCGTCTTTCTCGGCACCTCCGTCTCGAGCGGCGCCGGGCGCGCGCTGGTGGTCGCGATCGGCCGGCGCACCGCGTTCGGCGCGATCTCGGCGCGGCTGCAGCGCGCCGCGCCGGAGCCGGAGTTCGAGCGCGGCCTGTTCCGCTTCGGCCTCCTGCTCGTCGAAGCCACGCTCGCGCTGGCGCTGATCATCTTCGCGGCGAACGTGGTGCTGCAGCGGCCCGTGCTCGAGTCACTGCTCTTCTCGCTGGCGCTCTCGATCGGGCTCGCGCCGCAGCTCCTGCCCGCGATCCTGGCGCTGTGTCTCTCGCACGGGGCGCGGCGCATGGCGCGCCACCGCGTGATCGTGAAGCGCCTCTCTGCGATCGAGAACCTGGGCAGCATGGACGTGCTCTGCTCCGACAAGACGGGCACGCTCACCGAGGGCGTGGTGCGGCTCGAAGGCGCCTACGACACGGCGGGCGCGGACAGCGCCCGCGTGCGGGATCTCGCGCAGCTCAACGCGCACTTCGCGACCAGCTTCCAGAACCCGCTGGACGAGGCTCTGCGCTCCGCCGGGCCCCTCGCGCTCGCGAGCGCCGTGAAGCTCGACGAGGTGCCCTGGGACTTCGTGCGCAAGCGCGAGAGCGTGCTGGTCCGCCTGGACGAGCGGAACACGCTCGTGACCAAAGGCCCGGTGCCCAAGGTGCTGGACGTGTGCACCGAGGTCGAGCTGCCGGGCGGCGCGCGCGAGTCAGTCGCCGCGCGGCGCCCGGCGATCGAGGCCAAGTTCGAGGAGCTCAGCCAGCGTGGCGCGCGCGCGCTCGCCGTCGCGTTCCGGGATCTCGGGGCGCGGGAACACGCCGAGCGGGCGGACGAGAGCGAGCTCGTGTTCGCGGGGCTGGTGGTCTTCGGCGACTCACTCAAGTCCGACAGCGCCGAGGTCGTCGCCGCGCTGCGCGAGCTCGGCGTCGGGCTCAAGATCCTCACCGGCGACAACCGCTGGGTCGCGAGCTACGTGGCGCGCAGCGTCGGCATGGCGGAGCCGCGCGTGATCACCGGCGAGGAGCTGCGCGCGCTCTCGAGCGACGCGCTCGCCCAGCGCGTTTCGGAAGCCGACGTGTTCGCGGAGGTCGAGCCGAATCAGAAGGAGCGCGTGATCCTCGCGCTCCAGCGCGCGGGTCACGTCGTGGGATTTCTCGGCGACGGGATCAACGACGCCGCGGCACTACACGTCGCGGACGTCGGGATCTCGGTCGACTCCGCGACGGACGTCGCGAAGGAGGCGTCCGAGATCGTGCTGCTCGACCGCGAGCTGCGCTCGCTGCGCAACGGCATCCGCCAGGGTCGTCGCACGTTCCAGAACACGCAGAAGTACGTGTTCATGGCCACCAGCTCGAACTTCGGGAACATGCTCAGCGTCGCGGTCGCGTCGCTCTTCATTCCATTCCTGCCGATGCTGCCGAAGCAGATCCTGCTCTTGAACTTTCTCGGCGACCTCGCGCAGCTGACGATCGCGGGCGACCGAGTCGAGTCCGAGCTACTCGCCGAGCCGCGCCGCTGGGACGTCGGCTTCATTCGGCGCTTCATGCTGAGCTTCGGCGCGCTGAGCTCGCTCTTCGACGTGTGCTGCTTCGCCCTGCTCCTACTCGTCCTGCGCGCCGAGCCGGCGCTATTCCGCACCGGCTGGTTCGTGGAATCCGTGCTCTCGGAGGTCAGCGTCGTGTTCGCCCTGCGGACCGCGCTTCCGCTGCGCCGCAGCCGCGCGAGCGGCGCCCTGCTCGCGTCGAGCATTTCGGTCGGCGCGCTCGCGCTCGCGCTCCCCTACTCTCCGCTCGCGGAGCCGCTCGGCTTCGTGCCGCTGCCCGCGAGCGTGCTCGGACTCATGCTCGCGCTGGTCGCCCTCTACTTCGCGAGCGCCGAGTGGCTGAAGCGGATCGCCTACCCGCGGCACACAGCCGCGAGTCACTAGGTCCCGATTCGCGCGAGTCGCAGCAGCGGGCCGACGGGATCGCGCTCCGCGCCGAGGTCGATCTCGCCCTCGAGGCACCACAGGTTGTCGTCGGCTCGGTCGACCAGCACCTGGGTCGCTCGCCAGCGGCGCGGCCCCGCGGGCTCGAGCCGCGTCCACTCGTTCGCGCGGGCACGCGGCGCGAACACGATCTCGCCGTACTCCGCGCGAAACGGCTCGAGCGCTTCCGCGAAGCGCGCCGCCGGCCAGGGATCGCGCGGATCCTGCCGCACGCAGCGCGCGGCCTCTTCCCAGTCGCGCGCCGCGAGCGCCCGAGTGAGTCGGTGCAGTTCGGCGCGCACGCGCGCGCGGAGCTCGCGCGGATCCGCGGCCAGGTCGTAGCTGCGCAGCGCGGGCGCGGCGGGCTCCGGCGCGGCGAGCTCGGGGTGCAAGAGGCTCTCCCACTCCGCGACCAGGCTCGAGTCGACGCGCTCGATCATCGCGCGCAGATACGCGATCACGTCGTAGACGGCGTCGGTCTTCGCGGCCGCGGGCACCGTCTGCACGAGTGACCCGTAGACTTCGCCCAGATAGCGCAGCAGCAGCCCCTCGCTGCGCTGCAGCCCGTAGAAGCGCACGTAGTGATCGAAGTCCCAGTAGCCCTCGACGAGCTCGCGCGCGATCGACTTCGGCTTCACGTCCTGCCGCCGCACCCAGGGATGCCGGCGCGCGAATTCGGCGAACGTGCGCTCGATGAAGTCACGGCTCGGCGCGAGCGGCTGCACCTCTTCGAGTCGCCGGATGCGCTCCTCGAACGGCACGCCTTCAGCCTTCATGCGGGACATCAAGTCGCTCTTCAGGCGGTCCAGCTGCCGCCACAGGATCGCGCGCGGATCCTCGAGCACGGCTTCGACGAGCGAGAGCAGCTCGAGCGCGAACGCCTCGTCGCGCGCCTCGATCGACGAGGTCGCCTCCACGAGATACAGCGAGAGCGCGTGGTGCAGCGAGAAGTCCCACTGCAGGTCGCTCGCGACGCGCAGCCGCTGCAGCCCCGTGGACGAGTCGCGCTCGAGCCGCACGATGTCCGCGGCGCGCAGACCGCGGACGAGCTGCGCGGCGTCGCGCAGGAGCCGGCGCTTCTGGCGCTCGTCCTCGTGACACGTCCCGATCAGCTCGGCGACGGCGCGCCAGCTCCGGCGCGGGTCCGCCTGCTCTTCCGCGTGCCGCAGCAGCAGCACGAGCATCCCGTGAGTCACTCGGAATCTGGACACGAGCGGCTCGGGCGGCCGCTCGATCAGGCGCTTGAAGCTCTCCTCGTTCCAGCCGACGAAGCCCGGCGGCGGCTTGCGCGTGACTTCCTTCTTCTTCTTCTTCGCGGACTGCGAGGCGCGCGCGCGCATGCGCTTGTTCTCGATCACGTGCTCGGGCGCCTGACACGCGACGCTGCCGCGGTCGTCGAAGCCTTTTCGGCCCGCGCGTCCGGCGATCTGCTTGAACTCGCGCACCGACAGCGCGCCGACGCGGCGGCCGTCGAACTTCGCGAGCTTGGTGAACAGCACCGTGCGGATCGGGATGTTCACGCCGACGCCGAGCGTGTCGGTGCCGGAGATGACCTTGAGCAGGCCCTGCTGCGAGAGCTGCTCGACCAACAGCCGGTACTTCGGCAGCAGCCCCGCGTGGTGGATCCCGATGCCGGCGCGGATCAGGCGCGCGAGCTCCTTGCCGTAGGGACTGTCGAAGCTGGCGTCGCCGAGCGCGCGCGCGATCTCGTCGCGCTCGGCGCGCGTTGCGACCGCGAGGCTCGTGAGACTCTGCGCGAGCTCGGCCGCTTCGCGCTGCGTGAAGCTGACGACGTAGATCGGCGCCTTCCGCTCCTCGAGCAGATCCGACACCGTCTCGTGTAGAGGAGTCTCGCAGTACGCGTAGTCGAGCGGCACCGGCCGTTCGCTCGACGCGACCAGCGCGACGGCGCGGCCGCTGCGCGCCGCGAGGTCGCGGCGGATCGAGCCCGTGTCTCCCAGCGTCGCCGACATCAGCAGGAACGTCGTCCTCGGCAGCAGCAGCAGCGGCACCTGCCAGGCCCAGCCGCGGCCCGGGTCGGAGTAGAAGTGAAACTCGTCGAGCACCGCGTAGGGAACCGGCAGCTCGGCGCCCTGGCGCAGCGCCATCTGGGCCAGCACTTCGGCCGTGCAGCACACGATCGGCGCTCCCGCGTTGATGCTCGCATCGCCGGTGAGCATGCCGACGCTCTCGGCGCCGAAGTCCGCGCACAGCGCGAAGAACTTCTCGGAGACGAGCGCCTTCACGGGCGAGGTGTAGAAGGAGCGAGCGCCCTCGCAGAGCGCCTTGAAGTGCAGGAGCTGCGCGACGAGTGACTTGCCCGAGCCCGTCGGCGTGTCCAGCACGACGTGCTTTCCGTCGAGCAACTCGAGGAACGCCTCTTCCTGCGCGGGGTACGGGGTCAGACCGCGCGCCTCTGCCCAGCCGACGAAGCGCGCGAGAATCTCGGCGGGCGCGACCTGGCCGACCGGCTGGGCGAGCGCGTCGAGCCGCGGCGACTCAGTCATCGCCGGGCGCGCCGCGGCGGATCAGCACCACGCGGCCGACGAGCTCGCGCGGCGGGGCGAAGTCGGGCGCGACGAGCTCGATGCGCGGGCCGACCCCCTGCACCAGGCGCAGACCCTCGGCGGTCTCGACGAAGCCCTTCGCGCGCAGCGCGCCCTCCGCGCGCAGGCGCCCCACGAGCGCGGCGCTCGCGATGCCGCGCTCGAAATCCCGCAGCTCGCTCGCGAACTGCTGGTGGCCGTGCGGGGCGCGCGCCTTCTCCGCCCGGCGCGCGCGCTCGCCCGCGGCCAGCTCGCCGGGGCCGGGCGGGAAGAGCACCTCCGGCGACACCGCGGAGTGTCGCGTCCGGAGGATCGGCGCGTCCGGCTCGAGCGCGCGCAGCCGCGCTTCGAGCGCGGGCAGCTCGGCCGGCGCAACCAGGTCGACCTTGTTGAGCAGGATCAAGTCGGCAGAAGTGACTTGATCCTCGAAGGTGTCGTCCAGATCGCGCCCGCCGGCGACTTGCTCCGCGTTCACCACGATCACGGTCAAGTCCTCGCCGACCCAGCGCGCGAGGGGCTCGCGCCAGAGGTGCAGTGACACGTCGTACGGCAGCGCGACCCCCGAGGTCTCGATCACGACGCGGTCCGGATTCACCGTCTCGCGCAGCTTCTCGAGCGTGGCCACCAGCTCGTTCGAAAGCCGGCAGCAGACACAGCCGCCGCCGAGCTCGACGAACGCCTCGCCGCCGCCGCCGAGCAGCGCGCGGTCGATGCCGACTTCGCCGAACTCGTTCGACACGATCGCGAGGCGCAGGCCGCGCGCCTGCGCGTCGGCCAGCAGATGGCGCACGAGCGTAGTCTTGCCCGAGCCGAGAAAGCCCGAGACGACGAGCGCCGGGACGCGCCTTCCACCGATCGGTGTCACCGCCAAGGCGGGGAGAATGCCCGAGGTCGAATCGCGCGCCACTGCGTGGCAGTGCTGCGACCCCTCGCCTAGCCTCGCGCGCCATGAACGACCTCTTCGAGGCGGTGCGCGCCGAGGCGGAGAGCGCCGTCTGGTCGCGCGGCGTCGAGCTCGTCCGGCGCGGCGCAGTGAGCGTCGAGGCGACGTCGGACGACGAAGTCGTTCTGCGCGTGCTCGTGAAGACCGGGCGCGCTGCGCCCGCCGTCCGCCTGCACCCGCGCGCCGCGAGCTGGGAGTGCGACTGCGACGGACCCGACGATCCGTGCGAGCACACCTGCGCCGCGCTGATCGCGCTGCGCCGCGCGCGCGAGTCCGGTGAGCCGCTGCAGAGCGCGGCAGTCACTGCGCCGAAGCTCGGCTACCGCCTCGCGCGCCAGCCCGGCGGACTGGCGCTGGCGCGCGTGCTGGTGCGCGACGGGCGGGACGAGCCGCTCGCGAGCTCCCTGTCCGCGTACGCGGCGGGCCGCGCGGCCGGGCCCGCTCCGCTGGTCAGCGCGGAGGACCTCGCGGTCGAGCGGCTGATCGACTCGCGCCGCAGCACCCCCCCGTCCGCCGAGGCGATGCAGCGCTTGCTCGCGGCCCTCGTCGGCTGCGACGACGTGCGACTCGAGGGCGCGCCGGTCGCGGTGTCACTCGAGCCGGTGCTGCCGATCGCGCGCGTCGAGGACCGCGGCGACGGCTTCGCCGTGCAGCTCGCGCGCGATCCGCGACTCGGCGAGCTGTTCGCGAACGGCGTCGCGCTCTGCGGCGGCGCGCTGCGCCCGCTCGGGGATCCGCACCTGGGCGCCCGCGACCGGGCGGAGCTGACACAGGGCCGTGTATATCCGCCCGAGGCCGCGGGGCGCCTCGTCTCGGAAGTCATTCCGGAGCTGCGCGCGCGCATTCCCGTCGAGATCCACACCACCCGCCTGCCGCGCGAGGAGCTGGCCAAGCCGCGCCTGCAGGCGCTCGTGACTCGCCACGGCGATCGCCTGCGCGTCGCCGCGGAGCTCGTCTACGGCGACCCGCCCGTCGCGCGCGTCGAGGACGGGCGTCTGGTCGCGCTGGGCGACGCGGTGCCGCGGCGCAGCGAGTCGGCCGAGGCCGCGCTCGTCTCGCGCCTGGAGCGCGAGCTCGGCCTTGCGCCCGGCATGGCGCGCGAACTCGGCCCCGCGGACGCGATCGAGTTCCGCGGCGCGCTCGAGCGCTTCTCCGGCGACGTCGTCGGCCGGGCGCACCAGTCCTTCCATCTGGCGCCCGAGCTCGAGCCCGAGCTGCGCGGCGGTTCGAACCGCTTCGAGCTCGACTTCAGCGCGGGCAAGGGCGGCGCTCGCGCCGACGCGGCGCGGGTGCTGCGCGCCTGGGCCGAAGGCGAGTCACTCGTCTCGCTCGGCGCCGGAGGCTTCGCGCCGCTGCCGCTCTCCTGGCTCGCGAAGCACGGCCAGCGGGTCGCGGACCTGCTCGCCGCGCGCGCGGCCGACGGCAGCGTGCCCGCCTGCGCGCTGCCGGACCTGGCGCGCCTGTGCGGCGATCTCGGCGCGCCGGCGCCGCCCGGCTTCGAGCGCCTGCGCGCGCTCGTCGAGGGCTTCGACGGGCTCCCGGAAGCGGCGCTGCCGGGCGATCTCACCGCCGCTCTCCGCGGCTACCAGCGCGACGGTGTGCGCTGGCTCGCGTTCCTGCGCGCGGCGGGTCTGGGCGGGCTGCTCGCCGACGACATGGGCCTGGGCAAGACCCTGCAGGCGCTCTGCGCGGTCTCGGGCCGGACGCTGGTCGTCGCGCCGACCAGCGTGCTGTTCGGCTGGGCCGAGCAGGCCGCGCGCTTCCGCCCGAGCCTACGCATTTCGGTGTACCACGGCGCGAAGCGCGCGCTCGACCCCGCCGCGGATCTCACGCTGACGAGCTACGCGCTGCTGCGCCTCGACTCCGAGATCCTGACCGCGGTCGACTGGGACACGCTCGTGCTCGACGAGGCGCAGGCGATCAAGAACCCGGACAGCCAGGTCGCGCGGGCGGCCTTCGCGCTGCGCGGCGCATTCCGACTCACGCTCACCGGGACCCCGGTCGAGAACCGGCTCGACGAGCTCTGGAGTCAGTTCCACTTCTCGAATCCCGGTCTGCTGGGGTCACTCGCCGACTTTCGCGAGCGCTACGCGAAGCCGATCGCCGCCGGCGAGCCGGGCGCGGCGGCGCACCTGCGCGCGCGCATCGCGCCGTTCCTGTTGCGCCGGCTGAAGCGCGAGGTCGCCCGCGAGCTGCCGCCGCGCACCGAGGCCGTGCTCCACTGCGAGCTCGACCCGGACGAGCGCGCAGTCTACGACGCCGTGCGCGCCGCATCGCAGCGCGAGGTCGTCGCGCGCCTCCAGTCGGGAGGCAGCGTGCTCGAGGCGCTCGAGCTCCTGCTGCGCCTGCGACAAGCCGCGTGTCATCGGGCGCTGGTGCCCGGCCAGCACGCCGCCGGTTCGACCAAGCTCGCGGTGCTCCTCGAATCACTCGAGGAGGCGGTCGCCGAGGGCCACAAGGCGCTCGTCTTCTCGCAGTGGACCTCGTTCCTCGATCTGATCGAGCCGTCGCTGCGCGGCGCCGAGCTCGGCTTCACGCGACTCGACGGCAGCACCGTCGACCGCGCCGGGGTGGTCGAACGGTTCCAGTCGCCGGACGGACCGCCTGTCCTGTTGCTGTCGCTGCGCGCGGGTGGCGTCGGGCTGAACCTGACTGCCGCGGACCACGTCTTCCTGCTCGATCCGTGGTGGAACCCGGCCGTCGAGGAGCAGGCCGCGGACCGCGCGCACCGGATCGGCCAGGACCGCCCGGTGATGGTCTACCGGCTGGTGGCGCGCGACACGGTCGAGGAACGCATCCTCGCGCTACAACAGCGAAAACGGGAGCTGGCGCAGGCGGCGCTCGCCGGCGCCGACCGGGCTGGCGCGATCACCCGCGAGGACTTGCTCGCCCTGCTTGCGTGAGCCTGATCACACGACCTCGGGCGGGTGACTCCGATCACAGCCCCTATGACGCGTGTTTGGTGGACTCGACCCGAGCTGGCTGCCAAGGGTATCCGTGGGGGAGCAAAGGGAGCGCGTTTGCATCGAGCGCTACGCGAGACCGCGGGCCCGTCCGCGCTGCGGCGGGCCGCGATCGGGGCCGTCTTCGCGCTGAGCTTCTCGGCTTGTCAGACGCCGTTCACCGCAGCCGTGCTGCGCGAGCGCATCGAGACATTGCCGGAGGCCAGCGCCGCGCCCGCCGTCGCTCCGACAGCGACGGTCGCCGCCCCCAGCCCCTCGGCGCTCGCGAATCCGCAGCGCGAGGTCGCCCGGCCGAAGCTCGCCGAGCGGCTCGCGGAGCTGCTGGTGCGCCACGCTCCGGACCTGACCCCCGTCGACCGCGCCCGGGTCGCGGCCGCGATCGACTCGGCGCAGCAGGCGCACCAGATCGACCCGCTTTTGCTGCTCGCGATCATCGAGCAGGAGAGCGCGTTCGAGCCGCGCGCGCGAGGCGTGCACGGCTCCGTGGGCCTGATGCAGATCAAATCGTTCGTCGCACGCGACGTCGCGAAGCGCCACGGTATCCCGTGGTCCGGGCCTCGCACGCTGCTCGATCCAGCCGCCAACGTCTCGATCGGAGCCTGCTATCTGGGTGAGATGTTCGAGATGTTCCCGGATCCGGCGCTCGCGATCGCCGCGTACAACCTCGGTCCGTATCGCGTACAGCGACTCGTCGCGCGCGGCCAGACGCCGCGGCCGAAATACCTGACCTCGGTGCTCGCGCGGTTCCAGGTGTTCGCGGGCGAGTTCGGTCCCGCCGAGCCGGAGAGCGTCGAGGACGCCGACGCCGAGTAGCGCAGCGCGCTTTTCTTCCGCCCTCTAGAATCGGCTTCGCCACAGGGGGTGGACGTGAGACAGGTCTGGATCGAGCGCTTCGGAAAACCCGAGGTGCTGCGACTGCGCGAGGCGGCGGATCCGCTGCCGGGTCCGCGCCAGGTGCGGATCCGCGTCGAGGCGATCGGCGTGAACTTCGCCGACGTCATGGGCCGGCTCGGCTTGTATCCCGATCTGCCCCCGAAGCCGGTCGTGCCCGGCTACGAGGTGGCGGGGCGGGTCGACGCGGTGGGCGCAGAGGTCGAGCCCGACTGGATCGGGCGCGACGTGCTCGCGCTGACTCGCTTCGGCGGCTACGCCGACATCATCTGCGTGCCGGAGATCCAGCTCGTGACCCGCCCGCCCGACATGAGCGCGCCCGCGGGCGCGGCACTGCCGGTGAACTACCTGACCGCGTGGCAGATCGTCGAGGTGATGGGCGGTCTGCGCGCGGGCCAGACGGTGCTGATCCACTCGGCGGGCGGCGGCGTCGGGATCGCCGCGCTGCAGCTCGCCAAGCGAGTCGGCGCGCGCGCGATCGGCACGGCGTCCACCGCGAAGCACGACGCGCTCAAGCGCTTGGGGCTCGACTTCGCGATCGATCCCTACGCAGAGGATTTCGAGCAGCGAGTGCGCGAGTGGACGCGCGGCCGCGGCGTCGACCTGGTGCTCGACGCGGTCGGCGGGAAGTCGTTCCGCAAGAGCTATCGCTGTCTGTCGCCGACCGGGCGGCTCGCGATGTTCGGCCTCTCGGCCGCGGCGTCCGGCAAGCGGCGGAACATGTTCCGCGTGCTCGCCACTGCAGCCCGCATCCCCTGGTTTCACTTCACGCCTGCGCGGCTGATGAACGAGAACCGCGGCGTGTTCGGCGTGAACGTGGGCCACCTGTGGGACGAAGTCGACCGCGTGAACTCCTGGCTCGAGGCGCTGATCGGCTGCTGGCAGCGCCGCGAGATCGCTCCCCTGATCAGCGCGAGCTTTCCGCTCGAGCGAGCCGCCGAGGCGCATCACTACATTCAGGACCGCAAGAACGTCGGCAAGGTGGTGTTGACGCCGTGACCGAGCTGCGCGGAAAGACCTGTCTCGTGACTGGCGCGACGAACGGCATCGGGCGCGCCTCCGCGCGCGCGCTCGCGCAGATGGGCGCGAAGCTTTTTCTCGTCGCCCGCGACCTCGGCCGCGCCGAGGAGACCCGCGCCGAGATCGCGCGCGAGACTTCGGGCGCGGACGTGCACATCCTGCGCGCGGACCTGTCGTCGCAGGCGGACGTCCGGCGCGCCGCGGCGGAGTTTCTCGCGACCGGTGAGCCGCTGCACGTGCTGCTCAACAACGCCGGCGTGATGCAGCTCGCGCGCGGAGAGACCGCCGACGGCATCGAGACCACCTTCGCGGTGAATCACTTGGCGTACTTCCTGCTCGCGAATCTGTTGCTCGAGCGAATTCGCGAGAGTGCGCCCGCGCGCATCGTGAACGTGGCGTCGGACGCGCACCGGATGGGCGGGGCGCTCGACTTCGACGACCTCGGCGCCGCGAAGCGCTACTCGGCGATGGCCGTGTACGGGCGCTCGAAGCTGGCGAACCTGCTGTTCACGCGCGAGCTCGCGCGCCGGCTCGCCGGCTCGGGAGTCACTGTGAACGCCGTGCACCCCGGCGTCGTGCGCACGGGGCTCGGGCAGAACAACGACGCCCCGATCCTGAAGTTCCTGACCAATCTCGCGCGCCCGTTCTTCCGCTCGCCCGAGCGGGGCGCCCAGACGTCGATCTGGGCTTGCAGCGCGCCGGAGCTCGCCGATGTGACCGGTCGCTACTTCAGCAATCGCCGCGAACAGCAGCCGCACGCGAACGCGCTCGACGACGCGGCGGCGGCGCGCCTTTGGGAGATGAGCGCGAAGCTCGTGGGACTCGCGGCGTAGTCGCGATGCGGAGTGCTCGCTCGCGCGTTGACGAGTGCCGGCGCAACCGCGATAAAGGCCCGCGGTGTCGACGCCGGTAGAGATTGCGCAGGGGGCGTCCCGGTCCGAGGGACCGCCATCCGGACAGGCGCACGTCGACGTGAACAGCGTGCGCCTCGCGTTCGGCGATCGCCGTGTCTTCGACGGTCTCTCGTGCCGATTCTCACAGGCGAAGGTCTCAGTGATTCTCGGCGCGAGCGGCGTCGGAAAGAGCACGCTGCTCCGGCTCATGGCTGGACTGCTGCGGCCCGACTACGGCGACGTCTGGATCGGCGAGCAGGAGATCTCTCATCTTCCCGAGCGCCAGATGCGGCGCGTGCGCAAGCGCCTGGGAATGATGTTCCAGGGCGGCGCGCTGCTCGACTCGATGAGTGTGTTCGACAACGTCGCCCTGCCGCTGCGCGAGCACACGCGGCTGCGCGAGGCCGAGATCACGGTCCGGGTGCACGCGCAGTTCGAAGCCGTCGGCCTTCGGCGCGTGGACCGCTTGCTGCCGGGCCAGATCTCGGGCGGCATGAAGAAACGCGTCGCGCTCGCGCGCGCGATGATCACGGAGCCGGAGATTCTGCTGATCGACGAGCCGTTCTCCGGCCTCGATCCGCTGGCGGTGCGCTTGATCGAGTCGCTGCTGGTCGACGTGAATCACTCCAAGGGCCTGACCATGATCCTGACCAATCACCACATCGGCTCGACCATGCGCATGGCCGACGAGATCGTGTTTCTCGTCGACGGAACCGCGATCACCGGCACGGTGAAGGAGATCAAGGAGAGCCTCGACCCGCGCATCCAGCGCTTCCTCGCGGCCGCCGGTACGGGGCCCGCGCTCGAGGAGGCGAGCTGATGTTCGAGCTGGTGCGGACCGTCGGCTGGCGCACCGTGGACAACGTCCACGGCCTCGGCGGCATCACGCTGTTCGGCTCGCGGCTCCTGTTCGAGACACTCGCCCCGCCCTACCGCTTGCGCCGCGTGGTCGACGAGCTCTACAACGCCGGCGTGCTGTCGCTCGCGATCGTCTGCGCGTCGGGCACCGCGGTCGGACTCGTGCTCGGGCTTCAGGGCTACAACACGCTCGTGCGCTTCGGCGCCGAGCAGAGCATGGGCGCGGTGGTCGGGCTCTCGCTGGTCCGCGAGCTCGGGCCGGTGCTGACCGCGCTGCTGGTCACCGGCCGGGCCGGCTCGGCCGTCGCCGCGGAGATCGGCGCGATGGTCGCGACGGAGCAGCTCGACGGCCTGCGCATGATGTCCGTCGACCCGATCGACTTCGTGACTCAGCCGAAGGCGCTCGCCCTCTTGATCTCGATGCCGCTGCTCTCCGCGCTCTTCATCGTGTTCGGACTGTTCGGGGGGTATCTCGTCGGCGTCGGGCTGCTCGGCATCGACGCGGGCACGTACGTCTCGAGCCTGGAGAACAACATCGACTTCCGGAACGACGTGCTCAGCAGCGTATTGAAGTCGGTCGTCTTCGGAGCGCTGGTCGGGTTGATCGCGACCTGGCGCGGCTTCACGGCCGCGCCCAACTCCGAGGGAGTGAGTCGCGCGACGACCGGGGCGGTGGTACAAGCCTCGGTCGCGACGCTGATTTTCGACTACGTGATCACCGCGCTCTGGGGAGTGGGGATATGAGTCGCTCGCCGATTCGGGACCTTCTCGTGGGAGTGTTCGTGCTCTCGGGGCTGGCCGCGCTCGCGTATCTGTCGATCCAGCTCGGCGGCGCGACGTATTCGGGGCCGGGTGGACTCACTCTCTACGCGAGCTTCGACGAAGTGGGAGGCCTCGCGGCGCGTTCGCCCGTCGTGATCGGCGGCGTGAAGGTCGGCCAGGTGAAGAAGATCGAGCTCGCCCCGGACGGCAGCTTCCGCGCGCGCGTGACGATGGACGTCGACAAGGCGCTCAAGCTTCCCGACGACACCCAGGCCGCCGTGCTGACGCAAGGCGTGCTCGGCAATCAGTACGTCGGTCTTTCGCCCGGCGGCTCGGACACGAAGCTCGCGAACGGCGGCGAGATCGCCTACACGCAGAGCGCGGTGGTGATCGAGCGCTTGATCGGCAAGGTGATTCAGAGTCTCGGCGGCTCGTCGTCGGGGGACGCGGCGAAACCGGGGAACGCGGGCAGCGCTCCGTGACGGCAACGGTGACTCGCCTCGCGGCCGCGCTCGCGGCGAGCGCACTGCTCGCCTGTGCAACGGCGCCGGCGCCCGCGCCGGCGGTCGGCCCGGCGGATGGCTCGGCCGTCGCGCCGCCCGCGCCGGCCGACAACATCGACCCGCTGCAGGGCTTCAACCGCGCGATGTTCTGGTTCGACGACCGCGTGCTCGACCGCTTCTTCTACGCTCCACTCGCGCACGGCTGGAGCGCCATCACTCCGCTCACTCTGCGCACGCACCTGGAGCAGTTCTTCGACAACCTGAACTTCCCCGGCTACTTCGTGCAGCCGCTCCTGCAGGGCGATCCGAAGCAGTCCGGGGTCGCTCTGTCTCGCTTCGCGATCAACACCACCGTCGGCATCGCGGGCATCTTCGACCCGGCGAATCACTACCTCGGGCTGGCGCGCCGGCCGGAGGACATGGGCCAGACCTTCGGCGTCTGGGGGATTCCGCCGGGCCCCTACCTCGTGCTGCCGCTGATCGCGCCGGCCAGCTGCGTGCGCGACGTCGTCGGCATGCCGATCGACTGGATCCTGAACGTCGGCGATGGCTACTTCTGGCCCTGGTTCGCCCCGTATGGCGAGACGATCGTGCGCGACGTGAACCGGCGCGCGCTGGTCGACGAGAATCTGACGGCGGCCCGCGAGGCCGCGGTCGACTGGTACAGTTCGGCTCGCGACCTCTACCTTCAGCACCGAGAGCGCGAGATCCGAAACGCTGATGCCACGGGCGAGCAGATGGAGGCCCCGAGCGATGACCTCTACAACACCGACGAGAGCGAAAAGCATGCGCAGTAGCGTCGCGCTGGCGCTCGCGCTCGCGGCGTTTCTGCTCGCCGGCGGCTCGCGCGCGCGCGCCGACGGCGAGGTGACGGGCGCGAAGGCGTCGCTGCAGAAGACCGTCGACGACACGCTCCACATCCTGGACGACAAGTCGCTCGCCAAGGACGTCCGGCTGCGCAAGCTCGAGGACATCGCGCTCGACCGCTTCGACTTCCCGCTGATGACCCAGCTCGTGCTCGGCAAGAACCGCAGCCAGCTCTCCGCCGAGCAGCAGCAGGAGTTTCAGGACGAGTTCAAGAAGCACCTGTCGCTCACTTACGGGAAGCAGCTCGACAAGTACACGGCGAACGAGAAGATCGAGATCGGCGAAGGGCGGCTCGAGTCCAACAAGGACGTCACGGTCCGCACCCGGATCAGCGGCGGCGCGGCGCCGCCGGACGGCGTCAAGATCGACTACCGACTGCGGGCGGACGGCGACAAGTGGCTCGTGATCGACGTGATTCCCGAGGGCGTGAGTCTGATCCAGAACTTCCGCTCGCAGGTCCAGGAGATCGTGACACAGAAGGGTGTCAGTCAGCTGATCCAGACCCTGCGCGACAAGAACGCGACGCGAGAGCAGGCCGCGAGCTCGAGCTAGCCGCGGCATGAGCGACGCCGCGACCCCGCTCTGGAATCCGAGCTCGCCCGAGCTGCAGGCCGATCCGCATCCGGTCTTCGCGCGCCTGCGCCGCGAGGCGCCGATCTTCGCGCACGTCATGGACGACGGCCGCATCTCGTGGATGGTGACTCGCTACCGCGACTGCGCCGCGATCCTGCGCGACCCGAGCTGGTCGGCCGAGAAGTTCCCGAGCGCGGCGCTCCAGGCGATCGCCGCGGCTCCGCAAGCTCCGTTCAGCGTCGTCGCGCGCACCGCCCTCGGGATGATGCTGCTGAAGGACGGGGCCGACCACGCGCGCCTGCGCACGCTCGTGAACAAGGCCTTCACGCCGCGCGTGATCACCGAGCTGGCGCCGCACGTGCGGGCGATCACCGGCGAGCTGCTCGACGCAGCCGCGCGCCGCGGTGAGTTCGACGCGATCGCGGACCTCGCGATGCCGCTGCCGATGACCGTGATCGCGGAGCTGCTGGGCGTTCCGCTCGAGGATCGCGCGCGGCTGAAGCGCTGGTCCGACGCGCTCGTGACGTTCCTCGACGGCACGATCCGAGCCGGCGGCCTCGAAGACTCGGCGCGCGCGTGCGTCGAGATGCGCGAGACCATGGACCAGCTCTTCGCCGAACGGCGCGCGCGTCCGCGCGAGGACCTGATCAGCCGCCTGCTCGCGGCGCGCGAGCTCGACGACCGGCTGTCCGACGACGAGCTCTTCAGCACGGTCGTGCTGATCCTGGCCGCGGGTCACGAGACGACGACCAACCTGATCGGCAACGGTCTCTACACTTTACTGCGTCATCCGGACGAGCTCGCGAAGCTGCGCGCGCGGCCCGACCTGATCGGGAACGCCGTCGAAGAGCTGCTGCGCTTCGAGGGCCCGGTCACGCTGACTTCGCGCATCCCCGCCGGGCGGACTGCGCGCGCGCTCGAGGGCTTCGAGATTCGCGCCGAGGACGAAGTGACCGTCGTGCTGGCCGCGGCGAATCGCGATCCCGAGGTGTTTCCCGATCCCGACCGCCTCGACCTCGCGCGCGGTGACTCGCGCCACCTGGCGTTCGGCTTCGGCGCGCACTTCTGCCTGGGTGCGGCGCTGGCGCGGCTCGAGGGACAGATCGCCCTCGGCGCCGCCCTTTCGCGCTTCCCGAGCATGAAGCTCGCGGACGAGACGCCGCGCTGGCGCCCCGGCATCGTGCTGCGCGGGTTCTCGAGCTTGGCGGTCCGGCTGTAGCGCGCCGCGCTTCGCGGTAGCATGCGGCCATGATCGACCTCTACTACTGGCCGACCCCGAACGGTTGGAAGATCAGCATCGCGCTCGAGGAGCTCGGCCTGCCGTACAAAGTCGTGCCGGTGAACATCGGACGCGGCGAGCAGTTCAAGCCCGACTTTCTCGCGATCAGCCCCAACAACCGCATGCCGGCGATCGTGGACCACGCGCCCGCCGACGGCGGCGGCCCGCTCTCGATCTTCGAGTCGGGCGCGATCCTCTTGTATCTCGCCGACAAGACCGGGCGACTCTGTCCGGTGGACCTGCGCGGCCGCACCCAGGTCGTCGAGTGGCTGATGTGGCAGATGGGCGGGCTCGGTCCGATGTCCGGCCAGGCGAATCACTTCCGCAACTACTCGGCGGAGAAGATCCAGTACGGGATCGATCGCTACACCAACGAGGTCAACCGCCTGTACGGCGTGCTCGACAAGCGGCTCGCCGGGCGCGAGTTCATCTGCGGTGACTTCTCGATCGCCGATTGCGCGAGCTGGCCGTGGCTGCTGTCGCACGACCGGATCGGCCAGAACCTGGCCGAATTCCCGAACCTGAAGCGCTGGTACGAAGCGCTGAAGGAGCGGCCGTCGGTGCGGCGCGGGACCGACGTCGGAAAGGACCTGCGCACGCCCGGCACGATGGACGAGCAGGCGAAGAAGATCCTGTTCGGGCAGACCGCGAAGACGGTGACTCGCTAGCGGCGCGCGCGGCGCCAGCCCCAGCCGACCAGCCGCTGCGTCGCCACCGGAAACAGTCGCTTCGCCCAGTCGCCGACGTAGGTCTCGGCCCCGATCCTCAGACGCGCCTGGTTGCGCGTGATCGCGCGCGCGATCTTGCGCGCGGCCTTCTCCGGCGGCATGGCGCGCTTCTCGAATAGCTCGGCGATCTCGCGGGTCTCTTCCCGATCCACCGCGGTCGAGGCGCGCGACGCGCGCACGATGTTCGTGCGGATCCCGCCCGGGTGCACACAGGTGACACCAACTTGTGTTCCCGAGAGCTCGGAGATCAGCGCCTCCGAGATCCCCCGCACCGCGTACTTCGTCGCGTTGTAGGAGACCTGCGTCGGCACGCCGACCAGGCCGAACAGGGACGAGAGGTTCACGATGTGCGCCTCGTCCTCGGCCAGCAGGAGCGGCAGGAACAGCTTGCAGCCGTAGACCACGCCCCAGAAGTTGATCCCGACGATCCAGGCGAAGTCGTCGAGTGACTGGTCGAGCAAGGTGCCCGAGACCGAGACGCCTGCGTTGTTGACCAGAACATGGACGTGTCCGTGCTCCGCCTTCACCTCGCCCGGCAGGCGCTCCATGCGCGCGCGGTCCGCCACGTCGGCGACGTGCAGCGAGACTTTTCGGCCGAGCGCCCGGACGGCGTCGGCGACCGGGCTCAGGCCGGACTCGTTCACGTCGACCAGCGCGACCGCGCAGCCGCGCGCCGCGAGCTCCAGCGAGAGCGCGCGTCCGATTCCGCTCGCGGCGCCCGTGACCACCGCCACTCGACCGCCGAGTCTTCTCACCGCGCGAGGATACACCGGCGCGGGCGCCCGTTTGATTACGCCCGGAGCAGCTAGATATCATCCGTGCATGAACTTCGACTTCTCCGAAGACCAGAAGCTGCTGCAGAAGACGGCCCGCGACTTCCTCGCGGAACGCTCGCCGCTGCAGACGAACCGCGACGTGCTCGAGTCCGGCAAGGATTGGAATCCCGAGCTCTGGAAGGCCACCGCCCAGATGGGCTGGCAGGGGGCGGCGATCCCGGAGGAGTTCGGCGGCGCCGGCTTCGGCTACCTGGAGCTCTCGCTGATCGCGGCCGAGATCGGGCGCTCCCTCGCGCCGATCCCGTTCGCGCCGTCGGTCTATCTGGCGACCGAGGCGATCCTGCTGGCCGGAAACGACGCGCAGAGGAAGAAGTGGCTCAGCGCGCTCGCCTCGGGCGGCGCCGTCGGCACGCTGGCGCTCGCCGAGGGCCTGGGCTTCCCGTCGGCCGCCAGCATCAAGACGAGCTTCAGCGGCGGAAAGGTCAGCGGCAAGAAGATCGGCGTTCCGGCCGGGAACATCGCCACGGTCGCGGTGGTCGCGGCGCGCTCCGCCGCCGGAGTGACTTTGGTGCTCGTCGACCTGGCAGGCGGCGGAGTGACTCGCACGCCGATCGAATCGATCGACCCGACGCAGCCCTGCGCGGAGCTCGCGTTCAAGGACGCGCCCGGGCAGGTGTTGGGCGTCGAGGGCAAGGGCTACGAGCTGCTCGAGCGCGTGCTCGACCGCGCGGCCGTGCTGCTCGCCTTCGAGCAGCAGGGCGGCGCCGAGCGCGCGTTCGAGATCACGCGCGAGTTCGCGATGGGTCGCTACGCGTTCGGGCGCCCGATCGCATCGTTCCAGGCACTGAAGCACCGCATGGCGGATCAGTACGTGGCGCTCGAGCTCGCAAAGTCGAACTGCTACTGGGGCGCGTGGGCACTGAGCGGCGACGAGCCGGACCTCGCGTTCGCCGCGCCGTCCGCCAAAGTGTCTGCCACCCAGGCCTTCGACCTGACCAGCATCGAGATGGTCCAGATGCACGGCGGCGTCGGCTTCACCTGGGAGTACGACTGCCACCTGTTCTACCGGCGCGCGAAGCAGCAGGGCCTCGTGATCGGAACGGCGTCTTACTGGCGCGAGAAGCTCGTGCAGCGGCTCGCCGCGAAGCGCGCGGCGTAAGGGAGATCGACGTGGATTTCAACGACACCAAGGTAGAGGCCGAGTTCCGCGCGCAGGCGCGAGCGTTTCTCGGCAAGCACATGAAGCCGCTCGCGGCCGGCGAGGCGAACAACATGCTCGCCGAGCGCGACGATCCGGACACGATCAAGCGCGCGAAGGAATGGCAGGCCTGCAAGAAGGACAACGGCTGGGCCGTGCTGACTTGGCCGAAGGAGTTCGGCGGCCGCGACGCGACGCCGATCCAGTCCGTGATCTGGAACCAGGAAGAGGCGAAGTACCGCGTTCCGCCGAACGTCTTCGCCATCGGCCTCGGCATGCTCGGCCCGACCATCATGGCGCACGGCAGCGCCGAGCAGAAGGCGAAGTACATCGCCAAGATGGCGCGCGGCGACGAGATCTGGTGCCAGCTCTTCAGCGAGCCTGCGGCCGGCTCCGACCTGGCCGGGCTGCGCACGTCGGCGGTGAAGAAGGGCGACGACTGGCTCATCAACGGCCAGAAGATCTGGACCACGGGCGCTCACTTCAGCAAGTGGGGCATGATCGTGACTCGCACCGACCCGACGGTGCAGAAGCACGCCGGACTCACCTACTTCATCGTCGACATGGAGGCGCCGGGCATCGAGATCCGCCAGATCAAGCAGATCAACGGCGGCAGCGGCTTCAACGAGGTGTTCTTCAGCGACGCGAAGGTGCCTGACTCGAATCGACTCGGCCGAGTCGGCGACGGCTGGCGCGTCGCGCTGACCACGCTGATGAACGAGCGCGCGTCGATCGGCGGCGGGGGCGGCGGCATGCGCACGGAGGACTTGATCCGACAGGCGCGCGAGGCGGAGCTGAACGGCAAGCCGGCCATCGAGGACGGGGCCGTGCGGCAGAAGATCGCGGACTTCTACATCCGCGCGGCGGGCTTGAAGTACACGGGCTACCGCACGCTGACGGCGCTCTCGAAGGGCACGACGCCGGGACCGGAAAGCTCGATCGGGAAGCTGGTCGGCGCGCCGCTCGGGCAAGAGCTCTCGGCGTTCGCGATCGAGCTGCAGGGTCTCGCGGGCGGCGCGCTCGGCGCGGCGCAGGAGGCGTATCTCGGCTCGCCGGGTCTGCGCATCGCGGGCGGCACCGACGAGATCATGCGGAACATCCTGGCGGAGCGCGTGCTGCGGCTGCCGCCCGAGCCGCGGCTCGACAAGGAGTCCGCGTTCCGAGACATCCCGACCGGACCGCCGTCGAAGTGACTCGCGCGCGCGCGTGATCGTCGCCGACGAGAACGCGCGCGTGCTCGCGCTCGGCATCGAGGACCTGCTCGACGCCGGCGAGCACGGAGCCGGAGACGACGCGGGCGAGCTGCGCGCCGCGCGCGGTGCCCGCGCCCGCTATCTCGCGCAGGCGCTCGAGTCCGGCGCCCGCGCCGACGTCTCGATCGAAGTCTCGCTCGCCTGGCGCGACTGGACGATCCAGGTCACGGGGCGCGTCGATGGGATTCGCGCCGAGCCGCGCGGCGCGGCGCTCGAGGCGGTGCACGTCGGCCCCGACGGCGACCCGGAGTCCGGCTCCGCGCGCGCGCTCGAGCGCGCCGGCTTCGCCGCGCTCCTGCTCGAGCTCTCGGGGACGGCCGTCTCGCGCGTGGCGCTGATCGAGCTCGCCGCAGACGGCGAGCGCGCGGCGCGCGTCGACGTGGCCTTCCGACGCGAGGCCTGGGAGGAGCTCCTGCGCGCGCGCGTCGACGAGCTCGCCCGGCGCGCCGAGGTCGAGCTGGGCCGCGCTCACCTGCGGCGCGACTTCGCACCCGCCTTCCCGTTCGGCGAGCCGCGACCGGTGCAGCGCGAGATGCTGCGCGAGGTCGCCGGCGCAGCCGCATCCGGCCTGGTGCTGCTGTGCGCGGCGCCCACCGGCGTCGGCAAGACGGTCGCCGCGCTGCATCCGTTCCTCGCCGACGCGCTGCGCAACGACCGGCGCGTCTTCTTCGCAACCTCGCGCAACTCGCAGCAGGAGCTCGCGCTCGAGACGCTGCGGCGGATGCTTCCGCCCGGCGGGCCCGCGCTCGCGCTGCAGATCGGCGCCAAGGAGCGCGTCTGTCCGCAGGCGCAGCTCGGCTGCGTCGAGCGGCGCTGCCCGTGGGGACGCCGCTTCGTCGAGCGACTGACTCGCTCGGGCCTGCTCGACTCACTCGAGGCGCGCGGCGTGGTCTCCGCCGAAGAGGTCGCGCTCGAGGCGCGCGCGCACGAGCTGTGTCCGTTCGAAGTGGGACTGCGGCTCGCGCGCCGCGCGAGCGTCGTGGTCTGCGACTTCAACTACGTCTTCGACCCGCGCGTCGCCCTGCGCCACTTGCTGAACGAGGCGGCCGGGCGCGATCTGCTGATCGTCGACGAGGCGCACGACCTGCCGGAGCGCGCCCGCGGCGCGCTGTCGCCCGCTCTCGACCTCGCCCGGCTCGACTCACTCGGCGCGTGCCTCGAGGCGCAGGTGGAGCAGGCACACGTGCGCGCCGGGACGCTGCTGCGCGAGGCCGCGAGTCACTGCGCGGTCGTCTCCACGCGACTGGGCGAGGAGCGCGAGACGCCCGCGCCCTGGGTCGAGCCCCCGGCGCGCGGCTTCTGGGAGCCGCTGCTGCTGCGCGCCGCGGTCGCCCAGTCGGAAACGCTGGCGCTGCTGGCCCACGAGGGCCCGCGCGACGCGCTTCTCCGCCCCCGCCGCGAGGGCCGCGACGCGCGCCTGCGCGATCCCGTGCAGAGCGCGCTCGCCGACCTGCGCGAGTTCGCGAGCGCGGCCGACACCGATCCGGATCAGTTCGCCGCGCTCTGGTCGCCGGAACGGGCGGCGCTCCTGTGTCTCGACCCGGCGCCGTGGATCGGCGCGCGCGTCCGCGGGTTTCACGCCGCGGTCCTGATGAGTGCGACGCTCGCCCCGCTCGAGCACCACGCGCGGCTGCTCGGCGTCGCCGGGCCGCGCACGCTCTCGCTCGACCTGCCCTGCCCCTTCCCGCGCGAGAACCGACTGCTCGTCGCGGCGAGCTCCGTCGACACGCGCTTCCGGGTGCGCTCGGAGAACGCCGGCGAGATCGCCCGCACGATCGCGCGCTGCGCGGCCACGCGGCGAGGCAACTGGCTCGCGTTCTTTCCGAGCTTCGCGTTTCGCGACGAGGTCGTGGCGAAGCTGCCCGCCGGCGAGCTCCGCGTCGTGCTGCAGCTTCCGGGCGCGCCCGTCGAGCCGATCCTCGCGCGCCTGCGCGCGAACCGCAGCGAGACTCTGCTGGTCTGCGGCGTACACGGCGGAGTGTTGGCCGAGGGCGTCGACTATCCGGGCGAGCTCGCGATCGGCGTGTTCGTGATCGGTCCGGGCTTGCCGAAGGTCGATCTGGAGCGCGAGCTGGTGCGCGCGCACTTCGACGCCACCGCGGGCGCGGGCTTCGAGTACGCCTACCTGGTGCCGGGCCTCGCGCGCGCCGTGCAGGCCGGCGGCCGCGTGCTGCGGGGACCCGACGACACCGGCGCGATCGTGCTGCTCGACCGCCGCTTCGCAGAGCCCGAGTACTTCGATCGGCTGCCCGCGTGGTGGCGGGATGAGATCGTCCTCACCGTGGATCCAGTGTCTGCCCTCGACGCGTTCTGGCGGGGACTGACCGCGCGACTTTTGTAATCCTCAGGCGCGTGGCCGGACGTCGTCTCCTCGCTGCGGGCGTGTTTGCGCTCGGCGCGCTCGCGTACTTCGAGCTCGCCTGGGCCCCGTTCTACGAGTTTCCGGCGCCGCAGCCGTTTCATGGCGAGCGCTGGTACAACCCGTACGCGGGTTATCGCGGCGGCGGTCTGCTCGCGAACTTCCACGCGCACTCCGAAGCCTGGGGAGGCATCACGTTCGGAGACATTCCGCGCCGCGAGCTCTTCGCGCTGTACAAAGCGCGCGGCTACGACGTGATCGGAATCAGTGACTACATGTCGCTCTCGCCGCCGCAGAACGACACCGACATCTACGTCTCGGCCTACGAGCACGGCTACACTCCCGGGCGTCACCACCACACGGTGATCGGCGCCAAGTCGGTCGTCTGGTTCGACTACCCGCTCGGCGGCAGCGCGCGGCAGAAGCAGAGCGTGATCGATTGGCTCCGCCCGGGCGCGGCGTTTCTCTCCGTGAATCACCCGACCAAGGCGAACTCGTTCTCGATCTCCGACATGGAGCGACTCACCGGTTACGACGCGGTCGAGGTCGCGACGAAGTACGGGGTCTGGGACGACTTCTGGGACGCCGCGCTCTCCGCGGGCCGGCCGATCTGGGGGCTCGCGGCCGACGACGGGCACGCCCAGTCCGAGCAGGGCTCGGGCAGTCACCTGGGGATCGGCGCGCTCCTGATCCACACCGGCGACCGCAGCGCCGCCGGCGTGCTGCGCGCCCTGCACGCCGGCCAGTTCCACTCGCTGTACACGCGCCAGGGCGAGGGCCCGATCGCGCTCGAGCTGTGCGAGATCGAGGACGGGAAGCTGCACGTGCGCGTCGGCGAGCGCGCGAACGTGATCCGCTTCTACAGCGCGCACGGCGATTTGCGCCACCAGGAGTCCGGGCGCGAGGAAGCGAGCTACGAGCTCGTCGCGGACGATCCCTACGTCCGGGTCGAGGTGATCGCCCACGGCGCGGTGCTGTATCTCAATCCGGTGATCCGCTGGGACGGCGTCGCGCTGCCGAACCCGACCGCGCGCGTCTTGGCCGCGCCGACCTGGGGCCTGCGCGGCGCGGGCGCGCTCGCCCTGCTGGCGCTCACCTGGCTGGCCGGGCGCGCGCGGCGCGGAAGCGCTCAGCGCGCCGCTGCGGCTCCGGTGGCGGGAATCCGAAACAGCACGTAGCCGCCGTCGCGCGCCAGCACCTCGAGCCGGTCGCTGCCGGGAAAGCGCGCGAGCTGCGGCTCGCCGCTGATGCCGAGGTGAGTGCCGGAGCTCCCGAAGACCTCGGCCTCGGCCCAGCGCCCGCCCGACTCACTCGTGAAGCGCGTCGTGCGCGCCCCGTAGAAGCAGACACTCGGGCGATGGCGCAGGCCGAGCAAGAGCAGCGGCTCGTCCGGGCCCGAGAGCTCGGCGGCGCGCGCCGCGATCCGCCGCAGCGGCGCGCCGACCTGCTCGTCGACGCGCGGCAGCACCGTGTGAAACAGAATGGTGTAGAAGGCGGCCGCGCCGCAGGCGAGCGCGATCGCCGCGCGCTCCGCGCGCCGGCCGCGCCACTCGCGCGCCGCGAGCACGGCGCCGACCGCGAGCGCGCCGCCGGCGAGCGCGCCACCTCCGCCGAGCTCGAGCGGCTTCGAGAGCACGGGGTGGCTGCTCACCGCCGCACCCAGCAGCGCCGGTAGGCGCGCGGAAACGAGCGGCGAGAGCGCCGTCGCGAGCGAGAGAGCGGCCGCGAAGCCGAGCGTCGCGCAGAGCGAGAGCACGAGCCCGCGATCGCGCTCCGCGCGCGGCTGCGCGAGCAGCGCGCCGATCGCGAGCGCCAGGCCGGGGAACGCCGGCACCACGTAGTTCGCGAGCTTGGTCGCCGCAATGCTGAAGAAGACGACCGTGAGCGCGGAGAAGAGCGCAAACACTCTCAGAAAACGCGCGCGCTCGTCGCCCGTGCAAAGGCCCGCGCGCGCCAGCGCGACCGGCAGCAGCGGGCTCCACGGAAACAGGCCGACGAGCAGTACCGGCAGGTAGTAGAGCACGCTGCCCCCGTGCCCCTGCATCGGCCGAGTGAATCGCCCGACGTGGTGCTCGAGAAAGAGCGAGCGCATGAACGCGAAGCCGCCGGGCTGAGTGAGTCCCAGCGCGAGATACCACGAGAAGCCCAGGCCCGCGCCGAGCGCGAGCCCGAGCGCGAGCCAGTCCGCCCGCAGCGCGTCGCGCAGCCGCCGCCGGAAACCCAGCTCCGCCAGGCCGACGGCGGCGGGGAACAGAAGTCCGATCGCGCCCTTCGTCAGCACCGCGAGCGCGCTGGCCAGACACGCGAGGGAGAACCAGCCGAGGCCGCGGTCGCGCGCTTCGAGGGCTCGGTGCAGCGCGCCGAGACACAGGACGAACCAGAACGCGAGCAGCATGTCGGTGAACGCCAGCCGCCCCAGCGCCGCGAACTCCAGCGAGGTCGCCAGCACGAGCGCCGATGCGAATGCGGCCCGCTCGCCGAGCGGCCGGCGCGCGAAGCCGAAGAGCGCGATCGGAGCGAGCGCGCCCGCCAGAACGGTCCCGAGGCGCACGCCGGCAGCGCCGACCCCCAGGAGCTTCATCCCGGCGGCCGCCGTCCAGTAGAGGAGCGGCGGCTTCTCGAAGAACGGGCTCCCGCAGAGGCTCGGCGCGAGCCAGTTGCCGCTCGCCAGCATCACGCGCGCGACTTCGCCGTAGGCGGCCTCGTCGTAGTCGACCAAGCCGATCGCACCCATGCCGAACAGCGGCGCGACTCCGAGGGCGAGGAGAAGTCCGAGCCGACGTCTCATCTCTCTCCGATCCCCCTGCGGGCCGCGCAGCATAGTGGATCGACCGCCGCTACGCTTCGACGCCCGCAGATGGACGCCCAATACCGCAGCCCGCTGAATCGCGACGTGCCGGCGGCGCGCAGGGGCGAGTTCGCACCGCTCCGCATCGGGCCGCTCGAGGTCTGGCCGCCGGTGGTTCTCGCGCCGATGGCGGGGGTCACGAACGCGCCCTTCCGCACCCTGTGCAAGCGCTTCGGCGCCGGCCTCTACGTCTCGGAGATGATCACGGCGCGCGCGCTCGTGGAAGGCAGCGAGAAGACGCTGCGCCTCGCGGGCTTCAGCCCCGAGGAGAAGCCGCGCAGCCTGCAGCTCTACGGCGTCGACCCTCACTTCGTCGGCGAAGCGGTCGCGTTCCTGGTCGACGGCGGGCGCGTCGACCACATCGACATGAACTTCGGCTGCCCGGTCCGCAAAGTGACTCGCCGGGGCGGCGGCGCCGCGCTGCCGCTGCGTCGGCGGCTGCTGCGGAACATCGTGCGCGCAGCGGTGACTCGCGCGCGCGGCGTGCCGGTCACGCTGAAGTTCCGGATCGGCGTCGACGACCAGCTCACGACGTTTCTCGACTGCGGGCGCATCGCGGAAGACGAGGGCTGCGCCGCGGTCGCCCTGCACGCGCGCACGGCGGCTCAGCTCTACGACGGCGAGGCGCGCTGGGACGCGATCGCGCGGCTGCGCGAGTCCGTGCGCTCGATCCCGGTGCTCGGCAACGGCGACATCTGGGAGGCGGAGGACGCGCTGCGCATGATGCGCACGACCGGCTGCGACGGGGTCGTGGTCGGGCGCGGCTGCCTCGGGCGCCCGTGGCTGTTCCGCGACCTGGCGGACGTCTTCGACGGCCGCGAGCCGCAGAACCCGCCGCGCTTCGGCGAGATCGCCGACCTGATGCTCGCGCACGCGCGCCTGCTCGCCGCCTGGTTCGGCGAGGAGTTCGGCGTGCGCGGCTTCCGCAAGCACGCGACTTGGTACACGAAGGGCTTCCGCGACAGCAAGGCGCTGCGCCTGCGGCTGTGCCTGGTGCGCGATCTCGACGAGCTCGAGGAGGCGCTCGCAGGGATCGACCGCTTCGAGCACTTCTCGCCTGTGGCGGTGCGCGCCCCCCGCGGCAAGAGCGGGGGCACGCAGCGCGTCGCGCTTCCCGACGGCTATCTCGACCGGCTCGACGACGACACGCCCCCGGGCGTGGAGGCCGAGGACCCGACGTCGGGCGGGTAGTTGCGCGCGACCTGCGCCAGCGCTGCACGTTGGCGGCAGCGTGCGCGAAAGCGAGTCAAGCTCGCACAGCGACGCGCCGAAGTGTCTCAGGATGCAAGCGCCTCTCGGCCTGCCGTCCGGCTCGATCGTCGCCGACCGGTACGAGCTCACCGGTGAGCTCGGCCGCGGGGAACGCTCGGTCGTCTACCGGGCGCGCGACCGGCGCTCCGATGCCGACGTCGCGCTGAAGCTGCTCGCGCTCTCGCCCACGACCGCGCACTTCGCGCGCCAGCGCCTGCGCCGCGAGTCGGAGATCGTGCGCGCGCTCGCCCACCCGGGAATCATCCGGCCGTTGGAGCTCGTCGACCACGGCTCGTGGAGTCTGATCGCGATGGAGCTCGTCGACGGGCGCTCGCTCGCGGCCGCCGTGGCCGCCGACGGCCCGCTGCACCCCGACACCGTCGCGCGCCTCGGCATCGAGATCGCCGACGCGCTCTCCGCCGCGCACCGCTGCGGCGTCGTGCACCACGACGTGAAGCCCGAGAACGTGCTGCTCGACGCAGGCGGGCGCGCGCGGCTCGCCGACTTCGGCTGCGCGCGGCTCGAGGGCCAGGCGCTGCTCACGCTGCCCGAGGACCCAGTCACTCTGGCGGCGTATCTCCCGCCGGAGGTGATCGAGGGGCAGATCGCGGATCCGCGCTCCGACGTGTACGCGCTCGGTCTCGTGCTCTACTTCGCGCTCGTCGGCAGCGTGCCGAAGGGCCA
Organism: Myxococcota bacterium; assembly: GCA_044450765.1. Classification (GTDB taxonomy): domain Bacteria; phylum Myxococcota_A; class UBA9160; order SZUA-336; family SZUA-336; genus VGRW01. Next base: position 50,809 of record JBIOJK010000006.1, read on the forward strand.
GCGCGCGAACCTGCCGCCGGCGCCGCTCGCGGGCGGCTATCACCCGCGCGAGAAGCGCGCGGACGTGCCCGAGTGGCTCGACGAGATCGTCGCGCGCGCCACCCGCGCGGAGCCCGGCCACCGCCTCGAGACCGCGGAGCGACTCAGCCGGGCGCTCTCGCAGCGCTCGCTCGAGAGCCGGGGCGACGACGCGGCCGAGGGTCGCGCGCTGCGCGTGTGCGTGCTGTGCCGGCGACCCGGCACCTTGGGTCGCGCCGTGTGTCCGCACTGTGAGGACGTCGAGGGCGGCGAAGCCGACACACTCGTGCTGGTCGTCCCGGCCCGCGGCCGCGAGGCGCGCAGCAATCAGGTCCGCCTGCTCTCGGAGCTCACGAGCATCCCCGCGCGCCAGCTCTCGCTGCGCAGCGCCGCGCGCGCGCAGCGCGCGCTGGTGCGAGTGTCCGCGGCGCACGCGACCGTGCTGGCGAAGCGGCTGCGCGGGCGCGGGATCGAGGCGCGCGCGCTTCGGCTCGACGACTCTTGGCGCGCGCTCCCGCAGTGGAGCATGGCGCTCGCCGGCGCCACCGCGCTCGCCGGCGCCAGCGCCGCGTGGCTCGGCTTCCCGCTGCTGCTGGTCGCGAGCGCCGTGCCCGCCTCGGCCGCGCTGATCGCCGGCTGGACCTGGATCCAGCGCGAGACACTGCTCGGAGACAAGAGCGACGTACCGCCGCCCGCCGCGCTCGTGCGCGCGGTCTCCGACGCGATGCCGAGACTGCAGGTGGGTCAGGGGCGCAAGCTGCTGATCGAGCTGCTGCGCATCGGGCGAGATCTGTGGCTCCGACTGTGCGCGGGAGACACTTCCGACGGCGCGCGCTCCGAGCTCACCGCGGCGCTTCTGTGCGGATGTGACTCCGCGAGCGAGCTCGCGCGCGAGGACGGAATCCTCGACGCGCTCCAGCTGCACGGCGAGCGGCGCAACGAGCCGCCGCCCGGACTGATGGAGAGCCGCGCTCTCTATCACAGCGCCCGCAGCCGCCTCGTCCAGGCCATGCTCGAGTGCGCGGCGTCTCTGTCGCGCCTGCGCGCGCAGGACATGCTCGAGCCCGAGGACGAGCGCCGCGCGCTGCACGCCATCTGCTTCGAGCTGCGCGAAGAGCTCGAGGCCGTGCTGAAGCACGCGGACGAGGCGTCGCAGCTGTTTCCCGGCCGGCCGCTGCGCCGGGTCGACGGCGCCTAGAACACGTCGCGCCGGCCCTCGTCACCGAGAGCCGGCGCGGTGTTCAGTCTGTCGACTCGCTCAGGCGTTCGACGCCGCGTGAGTCTGGAGCTGCGGGCCGTTCGGCCCGTCGACGATCGTGACTCCCGGCAGATCGTTCGCCGGAATGCGCCACTGCTTGCCGATCCGCACCGCGCCGATCTGGCCCGACTCGATCAGGCGATAGACCGTGCGCGCCGAGATGCGCAGGAAGTTGGCCGCCTCGCGCACCGTGATCAGATTCTCCGCCATTGGAACTCTCCCCCCGTTTTTAGGCCCTTTGGGCCTGCTTCGTCTCTGCGGGTCTTTTGACCGGCACCACCGATCAACCCCGGTCAGCCCCGCCCTCTATGAGAACGTTTCGTCAGGGTCGCCAACTCCTTTAGAGAAATTTTTCGCGCGGATGGCGCGCGAGTCGAAAAACGGTGCAACGGCAAGCGGATCGCGAACATTTCGAAAGCGACTCCGGGCGCTCTCCGCGCGCCTGTGAGACGATCCCGACGATGAGCGGAGTCAGTGCGAACCGGGTCTCGGCTGCAGCGCGGCTGCTGGTCCCGGTGACCCTGCTCGCGCTCGCCGTCTACTACCACGCGGAGATCGCGTCCCAGATCGGCGAGCTCGCGCACTGGGTCGCGACGCTCGGCCCTTGGGGCCCGATCGTGTTCATCGCCGGCTACGCGCTGGCAGCCGTCGCCTTCGTGCCCGGATCGGTGCTCACGGTCGCCGCAGGCGCGCTCTTCGGCCTGGCCGCGGGCACGGCGTACGTGTTCATCGGCGCGAGCCTGGGCGCCTGCGCGGCATTCGCGCTGGCCCGCAGTTTCGCGCGCGGCGCGATCGAGAGGCGGCTCGCCGGAAACGCGCGCTTCGCCGCGATCGACCGCGCGATCGCGCGGGAGGGACTGCGCATCGTGTTTCTGCTGCGGCTCTCGCCGCTCTTCCCGTTCTCGCTCGGGAACTACGCGCTCGGCCTGACGCGCGTCCGCTTCCGGGACTACGCAATCGCGTGTACGGGGATGCTGCCCTGGACCTTCGTCTACGTGTATCTCGGCTCGGTCGTCGGCGAGACGGGCGGCGGCTGGCGGATCGTCGTCGGGCTGCTCGTCACCGCCGTGGTCGTCTTTCTGATCGCCCGCGTCGCGCGGCGCGCGCTCACGGAAGCGACGGCGGGAGCCAGCGAGTGACCGCCGCTTCCACTCCAGGGCAGATTCGCATCCGCTCTTGCGCGCGCGCTGCACATCGCCGATCTGGCGCGCGCGACTTGGCGGCGGCGCGTGGCCTGTCGCTTGCACCAGCGCCCTGACGATGTCCGCACCCAGCCCACGCCAGCAAGCCGGTTACCTGCGTCGACTCCTGCGCCGAGGCGAGATCGAGGTGATCGACCCGGCGACCGGGCGCGCCGCGCCCGTGGTGATCGAGCTGCGCGGCGAAGTGATTCGCATCGCGCCGATGCTGGAGTCACCGAAGGTCGAAGTCGCGGTGTCCGAGCTCGCGCTCGACGACCGTGGCGCGGCGTTCGCGGCCGTGGTGGCGCGCATGCGCCGCGCGCTGACGCTCGAGCAGATCGAGGAGATCGCCGCCGCGGTCGAGAGTGAAGTGCGCCGCGCCGGGGACATCGACCCACCTGTCTGACCGCTCTCCACAAGCGCTCGCCGCGGGGAGTATGATTCCAGACTGGAACGGTCCGGAGGGTCGACCGATGAAGCGTGTCTCCGGGGCTTCGCGCCGCGGCGCCGCATCGCGCGAAGCGATCCTCAGAGCGGCGGTGCGCGTGATCGGTCGCGAGGGCCTCGTCGGCGCGTCGCTCGCCGAGGTCGCGAAAGAGGCCGCCACGAGCAAGCCCGCGGTGCTCTACCACTTTGGCTCGCGCGAGCGACTCCTGTACGAGGTGGCATCGCTCGCGCTGGGCCTCTACCGAGGCCTGCTCGGACCGCCCGAAGCGCGCGGGCCGACGCCGCGCATGCGCTCCGAGTCCGCGATCGGCGCGATCTTCGCGCCCGAGAACCGCACCCTGCTGGGCTGCGTTCACGAGCTCGTCGGCCTCGGCATGCGCGATCCGACGATCGCCGGGCTGATGCGCCAGTCCCTCGAGGAGGTGCTGCAGGGGCCGACCCAGGCGCTGGGCCACTTGGGCACGGAGCGCGCGCGCTCGATCGCGCGCTCGCTGGTGATGACCGTGCACGGTCACGTCGAGCTGTGGCTGTGCTCCGACCCCGCGGACTCGAAGCAGTTCATCGAGTCGGCGACGCGCGCGGCGCTCGCGATCCTGAACGAGCCCGCGACGCCCTGAGGCGCCCGCCTCAGCGGAAGTTGCGCCGCAGCCAGTCGACGAGGATGCGGTTCAGCTCGTCCGGTCGCTCCTGCTGCGTCCAGTGACCGCAGTCGCGAATCAGCACCTTCTCGAGCTTTCGGGACGCGCGCCTCCATGCCCTCCGCCAGGGCCGGCGGCAGGGCGAAGTCGTCCTCCGACATCACCATCAGCGACGGCGCGTCGAGTGTCTGGGGCGCGCGCTCGGTGAGTTGCCAGTTGCGGTCGAGGTTGCGGTACCAGTGGACGCCGCCCGTGAAGCCGCTGCGTTCGAACGCGCGCACGAAGACGTCGAGCTCCGCGGCGCTGAGCAGCGGCCTGGCCGAGCATGCGGCCTTCCTCGACGGCGGTCGCGAGATTCTGGATTCCGCGCGTGAGATCGATGTCCGCGAGCTTGATCCCGCGCCGCATCAGCACCTCGAAGACGCGGCGCACGTCCTTTGCGAGGCGCTCGTCCGCGTCCCCGGGCTTCTGGAAGTGCACGATGTAGTGCTCGGGGCCCACGGCCGCGCAGAGCAGCTGGATCGGCGGCAGCGGCGGCCGCGCCATGAACGGCGTGTTGACGCCGATCAGTCCCAACACGCGCGACGGGTGGAGCTGGCCCATCGACCAGATCACCATCCCGCCCCAGTCGTGGCCGCAGAAGACCGCGCGCTCGAGGCCGAGCGCGTCCAGCAGCCCGGCCAGATCGCCGGTGAGCTGCGCGATGTCGTAGGCCTCGACCGCCGCGGGGCGGTCACTCGCGCCGTAGCCCCGCTGGTCGAGCGCGATCGCGCGGAAGCCCGCGGCGGCGAGCGCTGGAAGCTGGTGGCGCCACGAGTACGCGAGCTCGGGAAAGCCGTGCGAGAACACCACGGGCACGCCCGCGCCTTGCTCGTACACTGCCAGGCGGACGCCGTTTGCGCGCACGAAGCGCGGCTCGGGAAAGCTCCGGCTCATGGCTCGAGAATCACCTTGCACTGGTGAGTCGGCGTCTTCAGCGCTTCGAACGCGCTCGGGAAGGCGGCCAGGTCGACCACGTCGGTGACCATCTCGCGGCCCGCGATGCGGCCGCGGTCGAGCATCTCGATTGCGAGCTCGAAGTCGCGCCGGTGGTAGGCGACCACGAAGCGCAGCTCCACTTCCTTGATGATCGCCAGCGCCGGGAAGAACGTGTCGGGCTGCATGCAGACGCCGACGACCACCACGCGGCCGCGCGAGCGCGCCATGCCGATGCACTGCTGCACCAGGCCCGGGATGCCGACACACTCGAAGATCACGTCGGGCGGCCCGCCGGTCTCTCGCTGGAAGGCGGTGACTGGATCCTCCTTCGACACGTCCGCGACCGCGGTCGCGCCGAACTTCTGCGCCAGCGCGATGCGGCCCGGCGCCTTCTCGTTGACGACCACCGCGCGCGCGCCGAAGAAGCGCGCCCAAGCGGTCACGGCGAGTCCGATCGGGCCGGCTCCGATCACCATGACGCGCTCGCCGGGAGTGAGTCGCGCCTGATTCACCGCGTGCAGTCCGACGGCCAGCGGCTCGACCAGCGCGCCCTCGCGAAACGACACGCCGTCCGGCAGGCGCAGTGACTCGTTGCCGCCGGTGAGCACGTATTGCGAGTACGCGCCCGGAATCTCGCCGAGCCCGACCGTGCGCAGTCTCGCGCACGCGACGATGTCGCCGTCGAGACAGGCGCGGCACTTCCCGCAGCCGATGCACGGCAGCGCGCACGCGCGGTCGCCGGGCTTCCAGCTGCCGCGCAGGTCCGCGCCGACCTCGATCACCTCGCCCGCGAACTCGTGACCCATGACGGTCCCGGCCGGAAGACCCGGCGGCAGCGAGGAGGCGTGCAGGTCGGAGCCGCAGATCCCGCAGCTCTTGACGCGCAACACGAGCTCGCCGGGGCCCGGCTTCGGGTCGGGCAGCTGCTCGACGGTGAGTGGCTTTCCGATGCCGTGAAAGACGGCGCCCTGCATGCGTGCTCCTCCCGATGCGTTCCCGCGCATCATGGACCATCGATGGACTTCAGTCCAGTTATGGAATAGGCTGCAGCAATGGTCTCGGCACCGGCCCCGCTCGCCACCCGGCGCGCCCGCAAGAAAGAGCGCACGCGGCGCGAGATCTTCGCTGCCGCGATGGAGCTGTTCGCCCTGCGCGGCTTCGACGCCGTCACGATCGAGGCGATCTGCGACGCCGCCGACGTCGCGCGCGGCACGTTCTTCCTGCACTTCCCGTCGAAGGCGGCGCTCGTGTGGGAGTGGAATCGCCAGGTCGCGGACGAGTTTCGCGCGGGCCTACGCGAGCCGCGCAAGAGCGCGGTCAGCGAGCTGCGCGCGCTGGTCGAGCACATCTCCGCGAAGCTGCTCGCGCAGGCGGACGTGATGGCCGGCATGCTGCGCGAGCTCTTCGCCGCGCCGCCGGCCGCCGCCGACGCGCGCGAGCAAGCCCAGGACCTGCACGCGCTGGTCGAGGAGCTGGTTCGACGCGGCCAGAAGCGCGGCGAGCTGCGGCGCAGCCTCGACCCGCGCCTGTGCGTCGCCGTATTGATGTCGACCTCGGCCGCGATCCTGTCCGGCTCCGTGTGGAAGCCAGGCGAGCTCTCGCCCGAGAAGATCCGCGCCCAGTTCTTCGAAGTGGTCTTTCACGGACTCACAGGAGATCGAAAGTGACTCAACCGCGACTGCGCTTCGGCATCTTCATGGCCCCGTTCCATCCCGAGCACGAGAACCCGTCGCTCGCGCTCGGCCGCGACATGGAGCTCGTGCAGCACCTCGACGAGCTCGGCTTCGACGAGGCCTGGATCGGCGAGCACCACTCGGCGGGCTACGAGATCATCGGCTCGCCGGAGGTCTTCATCGCCGGCGCGGCGGAGCGCACCAAGCGCATCCGGCTCGGGACCGGCGTCTCGTCCCTGCCCTACCACCACCCGTTCATCCTTGCCGACCGCATCCGCCAGCTCGATGTGCAGACGCGCGGGCGCGTGATGTTCGGCGTCGGGCCGGGCGCGCTGCCGACCGACGCGTTCATGATGGGCATCGATCCGGCCGTGCAGCGCGACCGCATGCTCGAGTCACTGCGCGCGATCGTCCCGCTCATGCGCGGCGAGCTGGTCTCGATGAAGACCGATTGGTTCGAGCTGCGCGAAGCGCACCTGCAGCTGCGGCCGTACGGCGAGGAAGGCGTGGAGATCGCGGTCGCGAACCAGGTCTCGCCCGCGGGCGCGCGCGCGGCCGGCGAGTTCGGCCTCTCACTGCTGTCGCTCGGCGCCACCACCACCGGCGGCTTCAACGCGCTGGCCAACACCTGGGGAATCTGCGAGGAGCGCGCGAAGGAGTTCGGCCACAGCGTCTCGCGCCGCGGCTGGCGGCTGGTCGCGCCGATGCACATCGCCGAGACGCGCGAGCAGGCGCGCGAGGACGTGAAGTTCGGCCTGCTCAAGTGGGCGAGATACTTTCGCGAGATCGCCGCGCTGCCGCTGATCGAGTCGGGCCTTCCCGTCGAGCAGGCGATCGACCGCATGATCGAGAGCGGCATGGGCGTGATCGGCACGCCGGACGACGCGATCGCGCAGCTCGAGAGACTCGAGCGGCAATCGGGCGGATACGGCTGCTTCCTCCAGCTCGCGCACGAGTGGGCGAATCAGAAGGCGACCCACAAGAGCTTCGAGCTGATCGCGCGCTACGTGATGCCGCGCTTCCAGCACACGAACGACCTGCGCGAGAAGAGCCTGACCTACGCGATCGAGAACCGCGCGCGGATCATGGCCGAGGCGGGCGGCGCGATCATGAAGGAGATCCAGAAGCACGCCGCCGAGCAGAGCGCGAAGCCGAAGGCGGGAGCCTGAGTCAGAGAGCCGTGAGCGCCAAACACGTCGTCATCGTCGGTGGCTCCGTCACCGGGCTCGGAGCCGCGCTCGCGCTCTCGCGCGACGGCCAGCGAGTCACCGTGCTCGAGCGCGACGCGACGCCGATGCCCGAGTCGCACGTCGAGGCCTTCGAGCGCTGGGACCGGCGCGGCTCGCCGCAGGTGTACCACTCCCATGCGCTGCTCGGGCGCTTGTACTGTCTGGTCCGCGACCACGCGCCGGACCTGCTGGCGAAGCTGATCGCGTGCGGTGCAGAAGAGCTCCCGCTGATCGAGATGGCGCGCCGCACGATGCCGGACATCGAGGCCGAGCCCGGGGACGAGAACATCGTGCTGCTGGCCTGCCGCCGCATCACGTTCGAATACGTGCTGCGCCGGCACGTGCTCGACTCCGGGCTCGTCGACTTTCGCGACGGTGACACCGTCACCGGCCTCACGACCGCGAGCGATTCCGGCGGGGGGCCGCCGCGAGTCACTGGTGTCCACCTGACCCGCGGCGACGGCGCGCGCGAGGTCTTGCACGCCGATCTGGTCGTCGACGCGAGCGGGCGGCGCTCGAAGCTCTCGGACTGGCTCGAAGCCGTCGGCGCGCCGCGGCCGCGCGAGGATTCGGAGCCCTGCGGGATCTTCTACAGCTCGCGCTTCTACAAGCTGCACGAGGGCGCGACTCCGCCCGCGCTGGCGATGGGGATGGGCCAGGACCTCGGCTACATGAAGGTCGGCATCTTCCCGGGAGACGCGCGCATCTTCTCGGTCACTCTGGCCGCGTCGCCCGACGACGACGTGCTGCGCGCGCTGCTGCGCCCGCACGGGTTCGAGCGCTCCGCGGCGTCGCTGCCGATCCTGGCCGGCTGGATCGACCCCGCGACCTCGCATCCGATCTCGGAAGTGCACGGCATGGCGAACCTGCGCAACACGCGGCGCTATCTCGTGCGCGACGGCGAGCCGCTGGCGCTCGGCGTGGTCGCGCTGGGCGACGCGCTGATCCACACGAACCCGATCTCCGGCCGCGGCTGCAGCCTCGGCTGGGTGTCCGCTTTCATTCTGGCCGAGTCACTCCGCAAGGAGCCCGACGATCTGCGCGCGCTCGCGCTCTCGCTGGACGCCGGCGTCGAGCGCGAGATCGTGCCCTGGTACGAGGCGCAGCTCGCCCAAGACCGCGACGCGATCGAGGTCGACGCCATGCAGCGCCGCGGCGAGAACCCGTTCCAGATCGAGCGCGCGGACGGCTCGCAGGACCCGAAGGCCTTCATGCGCTCGCTCCTGCGCGAGGGCCTCGGTCACGCGCTGCGCGACGACGCGCACGTGCTGCGCGCGTTCATGCGCGTGCTCAACTTGCTGGACGCCCCGCAGGACCTGATGAAGAACCCCGAGATCTTCCAGAGCGTGCTGCGCGCCTGGAACGGCCGTCACTCGCGCCCGCCGCTCGCGCCGGGGCCGTCGCGGACCGAGATGATCGAGATCCTGCGCGCCGCGGCGCAGACGAGTCACGCCCGGCCGCCGGGTCAGGGCATCCGCGCATACATCCCGTAGAGCACGTAGCCCGCGGAGACCGCGCCGAGCGCGCTCGAGATCACCGCGGTCCAACCCGCGCGCCGGTGCGAGCGCGCACTGCGGGCGCGCCGCTCGACACTCTCCGGTGTCGGTGGGTCCGCGAGCTTGCGCGTGGTCGCGAGATAGAGCGCTCGCGCCCCGGCCAGGACCATGACCGCGACGCACGTCTCGTGGAAGCGCAGCACCGAGACGAAGCGCGGCTCCCAGAGCTCGAGCTGCTCGCGGCCGAGCACGGCCACCTTCGCGACGTACGAGAGCAGAAAGAGCCCGACCAGGAGCGCCGCGGTCTTCATCAGCTGCCGGTGCCCGGCGACCTCCGCGCGCCGGATCCGGCGCACGCCGAACACCGCCAGCGCGACCGCCGCGACCATGTTCGCGAACGCCGCCGTCCAGTACGCCAGCTTGGGATCGAGCTCCATCGCGCGCGCAGCATATCGCAGTACGGCGCGGGTTTACGCTGGCGACGCGAAAGTCGCCGGCTATCCTCGCGCGCGTGGGTTTGTTGTGGGAGGGACCCCTCGTGAGTGCGACTCGATTGCTCTTGGCTCGAAGTCTGTGTGCCGCGGTCCTGGTGTCCGCGCTCGTGGTGCCCGGCGTCACTCGCTCGGCACCGAAGGGGTCGACCGGAACTCCGGTGCTCGCCGGCACGTGGATGGGCAAGCTGACCTCGGTCTACTGGGACCAGACCGCTGACGGATTCTTGTCGCCCAAACACAAGTTCAAGACGAACGTCACCTTGACGATCGTGCAGATCTCCGGCGACGACGTGCTCGCGGCAACGATCTCATACAATCCGGGCCTCCCGATCACGGCGAACGATCTTGTGACCGTGGGGACGCTGTCGGGGACGGTGGGCAACTCCCATCTGAACCTCTCCAATCAAGGGGCCTTGCTGACGGTTGCTCTCTCGGGCTCCGTGAACAAGAAGGCCAACTCGATCACGCTCACGGGGGTGGGCGCGTCGACGGACTTCACGCACCAGATCACGATCAAGCTCAAGCTGCAGAACCCCACGTAGCGCGGCGCGGCGAGGCAGCGCTTGCTGTTCAACAGCTTCGCCTTCCTCGCGTTCTTCCCGCTCTTCCTCGCGGCGTATCTCGCCACGCGCGGAGCGCTGCGGCTCTGGCTCACGCTGCTCGCGAGCTACTTCTTCTACGCGTGGTGGGACTGGCGGCTGCTGCCGCTGCTCTGGTTCCAGACCGGGGTCGACTTCTTCGTGGCGCGCCGGCTGCACAGGGTGCCGGAGGCCCGCCCGCGCCGGCAGCTGCTCGCGCTGTCACTCAGCTCGAACCTGCTGCTGCTCGCGTTCTTCAAGTACTTCCACTTCGGCGTCGAATCGGGGCGCGCGCTCGCACGGCTGTGCGGCGTCGAGCTCCCCGACGTGGCGTTCAGCATCGTGCTGCCCGTCGGAATCTCGTTCTACACGTTCCAGAGCATGAGCTACGTGATCGACGTTTTCCGCGGCGAGGTCGAGCCGGAGCCGAGCCTGCTGCGCTTCGCGGCGTCCGTCGCGCTCTTCGTCCACCTGGTCGCGGGGCCGATCGTGCGCGCGCGGCACCTCTTGCCGCAGCTGCGCAGCGACCGGCCGTTCGACTTGGAGCAGGTGACGGCGGGCTTCGAGCAGGCGCTCTGGGGCTTCTTCAAGAAGATGGCGATCGCCGACTCACTCGCCCCGCTGGTCGACGCGCAGTTCACCTCGCCGGGTCTACACGACGGAGTGTCGCTCCTGCTGGCGGTCTACTTCTACGCGTTCCAGATCTACTGCGACTTCTCGGGCTACACGGACATCGCCCTCGGCTGCGCCAAGATCCTGGGCTACGACCTCGGCGTGAACTTCGACCGACCGTACTTCGCGACCAGCTTCTCCGATTTTTGGCGCCGCTGGCACATCTCGCTGTCGAGCTGGCTGCGCGACTACCTCTACATCTCGCTCGGCGGAAACCGGCGCGGCGCGGCGCGCACCTACGCGAACCTGCTCGCGACGATGCTGATCGGCGGTCTCTGGCACGGAGCGAACTGGACCTTCGTGGCCTGGGGCGGCCTCCACGGGCTCTATCTCGTCGGCGAGCGAGCGCTGCGCCCCGCGCTGGCGCGCGCGAGCGAGTCACTCCATCTGCCGCCGCTCCTGCTGCGGCTCGCCGCCGGCCTGCTGGTCTTTCACGCGGTGTGCTTCGCCTGGATCTTCTTCCGCGCCCAGAGCTTCGGCGCAGCGGCCGACGTGATCACGGGCATCGCGACGCGCAGCGAGCTCTCGCTCGCGGCGGTCCAGAACAAGTTCCTGGTGCTGAAAGCCATCGCCCTGATCGCGATCCTGCTCGGCGTCGAGGCGCTCTCGCTGCGGACCGCGCTGGCGGCGCGTTTGCGGGCACGGCCGAGCCTGCGCTTCGCGGGCGCAGCGCTCGTGGTCTGGGGCATCGCGCTCCTGGGCACGTTCTCGGGCGCGAACTTCATCTACTTCCAGTTCTGAGGGCGAATGGCGGCGAGTCACCGAAAAGCGCTCCTGCGACTCGCGCTGCTCGCCGCGTGCGTCTTCGCCGGGGATCGCGCGCTCGCCGCGCTGCTCGGCCGCGCGCTCCCCCACAGTCACTTCCGCTTCTCGCTCGCCGCGCGCGGCGGACTGCCGCCGAACGTGCTCGTGCTCGGTGACTCGCGCGCGGTGAACGGCCTCTACGCGCCCGAGCTCGCGCGGCACGTCGCGGTGCCCGTGCTGAACCTGGGCTACAACGGCATGTCGACGGCGGTCGCGGAAGCGCTGCTGCGCGACTACCTGGAGCGCAACGCCGCGCCGCGCGTGCTGGTGCTCGAAGTGACCAACGTGCAGCAGGACGACCGCCTGCTCGACGGACTCATGTGTTACTGGAGCACCGGGCCCGCGCTCGGCGCGCTCGCCGAGGCGCGCAGTCCCGTGAATCGCCGCGCCGCGGGGATCCTCCACCTGTACGCCTACAACGGCGAGGTCCCGCTGCGCGCGCTCTTCTATGCGCGGCGCTCGGATCAGGACTGGATCAACCGCTACCGCATCTCGGACGCGCTGCTCGCCGAGGTGCGCGCGCAGCCCGACTTCGAGCTCGGCGCGCGCCCCGAGAACCTGGCCGCGCTCGGGCGCATCGCGGCGCTCGCGCGCGCGCGCGGCATCGCGCTGCGCTTGCTCGTCGCGCCCTACCTGCCCGAGTATCTCGCGCACGCCCGCAACTGGGACGACTGGATCGCGCGCGTGCGCGCGGCGGCGGGCGGCGCGCGGATCTGGGACTACAGCCGCGCCGTGAGCGATCCGGCGCAGTTCGCCGACCGCCTGCACTTGAACGACCGCGGCGGCGTGCCCTTCGCGGCGCGGCTCGCGGCCGACGGCTTCCTCGCGTTTGACGAAGCGCCGCCCCCGGAGTAAGTCCTGCGCATGCCGCCGCCCTCGTCCCGCCGCGCCGCGAGCGTCGTTCCCTTTCTCGCGATGGAAGTGATGGAGCGCGCGTTCGCGCTCGAGCGCGAGGGCGCGCATGTGATTCACCTGGAGATCGGCGAGCCCGAGTTCCCTGCGCCGCCCGCCGCCGTCGCCGCCTGCGCGCGCGCCCTGGCCGAGGAGCCGGCGCGCTACACGGACAGCCGGGGAATCGCCGAGCTGCGCGCCGCGATCGCCGCCGAGCGTGCGACACGGAACGGTGTAGATCTGGACCCCGAGCGCGTGCTCGTCACCAGCGGCACCTCGCCCGCGCTGCTGCTGCTGTTCACCTATCTGCTCGATCCGGGCGACGAGGTCGCGCTCGGCACGCCCCACTACGCGTGTTACCCGAACCTGATCCGCGCCGTCGGCGGCGTGCCGGTGCTGGTGCCGACGACTGCCGACGACGGCTATCGCCTGCGCCCGGAGCTGGTGCGCCGCGCGCTCACGCCGCGCACGCGCGCGATCCTCGTCGCGTCGCCGGCGAATCCGACCGGCGCGGTCCAGGAGCGCGCCGATCTCGAGGCGCTGCACGCGTTGGGCGTGCCGCTGGTCTCGGACGAGATCTACGACGGCCTGGTCTACGGCGGCGCGCGAGTCACGTCGCCGCTCGAGCTCGGCGACGACGTCTTCGTGCTCGACGGCTTCTCGAAGCGCTACGCGATGACCGGCTTCCGGCTCGGTCACTTGATCGCGCCGAGCTCCGCGGCGCGCACGCTGCGCAGCCTGGCGCAGAACCTGTTCATCTCGGTCGCGAGCTTCGCGCAGCGCGCCGGAGTCGCGGCGCTCGCGCACGGCGGCCCGACGATCGCGGAGATCAAGAGCGCCTACGCGACGCGCCTGCCGCTCCTGGTGAACGGTCTCCAGAAGCTCGGATTCGGCGTGCCGGTGGCGCCGCGCGGAGCGTTCTACGTCCTCGCGGACGCGCGCCGCTTCGACGCGGACTCGCGCAGACTGGCGAGCGATCTGCTCGAGCGCGCGCACGTCGCAGTGACTCCTGGGGTCGACTTCGGGCCGAGCGCCGAGGGCTGGCTGCGCTTCTCGTGCACCGCCGCCGAGGCGAGCATCGAGGAGGCGCTGGCTCGCCTCGGGCGCGCCCTGCGCTAGCCCGCGACCAGGATCCGCTCGGCGACGAGACCCGCGACGATCTCCTCGAGCTCCGCGGGCGAGACACCGGCGCGCTGCGCCTGCCGCGCGCGGCTCGCCCGGTCGAGCGGCGCCGCCGCGCGCGCGAGCAGCGCTGCCAGCTCGGGCGAGGGCCGCTCGGCCTCGACCTCGGCGAGCCTGAACGGCGCCGGCTCCGGCGCGCGCCGCAGCAACAGCCGCTCGCTCCGGCCGCCGGCGACGGTGACACGTTTTGGTGTCGGATCGCCGCGGTCGAGCGCGGCGCGCACGCGCGCGGCGGCCGCCAGCGTACCGTCCGGGGCGGAGACGAGCTCCGCCCAGGGCGCGAGCGCGACCTCGCCCGCCGCGAGCCGGGGCGCGGGCCGCCGAGCCCGCCGCGCGCGCGCGAGCGCCGACTCGAGCCCCGCGAGCGCTTGCACGAGCTCGCCGGCCCCGGCAAGTCGCGCGCTGAGATAGTCCGCGAACGCGAGCGGCAAGCTCTCGTCGCCGGCCACCGCGCGGTGGAACTCGTCGGATCCGCAGAACTCGCCCGCGAGCGACTCGTCCGCCGCGACCGCCAGCGAGAGCGCGAACTCGCTCGCCACGTTCCGCAGGAACTGCGCGCGCCGCCGCCCATCGCGATCCGCCTCGAGCGCGGCCGGGTCCGCCGCCACGACGAGGGCGAGCTCGTCTGCGGCGAGCGGCAGCGAGCGCAGCGCCTGCGAGTCACGCGCCCGCACGCGGGCCGCGAAGCGGGGATCGAGCTGCATGCGGAACAGCGCGCGCTGGATCCCGCGGTGATTCACGTCGCTGCGGCCGCGAGCTCGCGCCCCAGGCGCTCGAACGTCGGCAGCACCTCTCGCGCCGTGTTGCGCTCGCACTCGAAGACGAGCGCGCGCAGCCGCGTCGCCTTCGGCAGCGCGCGGGCGAGGATCTCCCACGTGTCACCGATCGGTGTCGGGCCGTGGCCGTCGTCGACGAAGCGGCGGCCGGCGTGCTCGAACTCGCTGCCCCCCGCGATGTGGATCTCGAGCACGCGCTCGAGCGGAAATCCGTCGAGGCCGTCGAGCGGCGTGCGACCGGCCGCGCGCTGGTAGATCGCCAGGTGCGCGACGTCGAGCAGCAGCCCGCAGTCGGCGCCGTCCGCGACGCGCGCGAAGTAGTCGAGCAGGTGCAGGTCACCGAGATACAGGTGCGCGGGCGGATTCTCCGGCAGCACCTCGAGCCCGGTGGACTCGCGCAAGCGCCGCACGTTCTCCGCCATCTCGGTGGCGGAGGACGCGCACAGGATCGGCGGCGCGAGCACGCCGTGGCCGCGATCGCGCAGGCCCAGGTGCCAGAGGCCCGCATCGCCGCAGAGCCAGGCGGCGCCGACCTCGCGGGCCAGCGCGCTCACTCCGGCGAGCCACGCGTCGTCGAGGCTCTCGCGCTCCTCGAGGTTTCCGTCGAGGAAGTGATACGTGGTCGGCCAGCCCTCCGCGCACCAGGAGCGCGCGGTGGAATCGACGCCGCGCTCGAGGTCGGCGCCGATCTCGAGAAACTCGACCAGATCCGGCCGCTCGCGCCGCAGCGCGACCGGATCGAGACCCGTCGCCGCCGCGCCGAACTCCGTCGAGATGCCGAGGCCGAGCCGCGGAAGCGCCCCGACTCGAGATTCGAAGCGCGCGAAGCGGTCGAACATGCGTCGCCTACGCCGGGTCGAGCTCCACGGGGATCTTCGTGAAGCTGCGGAACACGATGCTGCGGTGCAGCGGCAGGGGCTCGCTCGCGGTGAGCCGGAAGTCGCGCGTGCGCCGCAGCAGCACCCGCAGCGCGGTCTGCGCCTCGAGCCGCGCGAGGTTCGAGCCAAGGCAGTAGTGAGTCCCGAAGCCGAACGCCAGGTGGCGATTTTCGCGGCGCCCGGCGTCGAAGCGCTCCGGCTCCTTGAACACCGCTTCGTCGCGGTTCGCGGCGCCCAGCCAGCTGATCACGATCTCGCCCTTGGCGATCTTCTCGCCACACAGATCGGTGTCGGCCGTCGCGCAGCGCGGATCCATCTGCACCGGGGACGAGAAGCGCAGCACCTCTTCGATCGCGGATGGAATCAGCTCCGGGTCCGCGCGCACGCGCGCCAGCTCGGCCGGATGCGCGAGCAGGGTCAGCGCGGTGTTCCCGATCAGCGTCGTCGTGGTCTCGTTCCCCGCGACGAGCAGCAGGATCAACATCTGCAGCAGCTCGTCGAACGACAGGTGAGTGCCCTCGAGCTCGGCCGCGACCAGGCCGGACAAGAGGTCCTCGCGCGACTCGCCGCGGCGCTCCTCGACCAGGCCCGAGAAGTACGCGCCGAGCTCGCGCACGATCGAGAGCGTGTGCGCCATCTGCTCGGGCGACGGCGGCGCGAGCAGCCCCGAGCCGAGCGTCGAGACCAGCTCGTCCGACCAGTGCTTGAAGCGCGCGCCGTCCTCCGGCGGCACGCCGATGATCTCGGCGATCACCGTGACCGGCAGCGGGTACGTGAGCGCCTGCACCAGGTCGACCCGGCGCGCCGCGAGCGCGTCGTCGAGCAGTGACTCGGCGATCTCCTCCATGCGCGGCTCGAGCCGGCGGATGATCTTCGGCGTGAACGCCTGGTTCACCAGGCCGCGCAGCCGCTCGTGCTCCGGCGGATCGGTCCCGAGCATGTTCGGCGGCAAGTCGTCGGACGCCCGGACGCCGGACGGCAGCGGGAAGACACTCGAGAACGCGCGCCAGTCGCGCAGCACCTCGACCGTGTCCGCGTGCCGGAAGACCGACACCACCGGCAGCCCGGGGTGCCGGAAGGCGCGCAGCTCGCGGCCGCGCGCATACACGGCGAACGGATCGCGCCGCGTCGCCTCGTCGAACGGATTGAAGCTGAAGTCGCTCGCCATGTCCGGATTCTAGCGCGGCTCGGCGCGAGACTCGTGACCCGACGCGGCCAGCCGCGCGACGATCTCGCGCAGGTGGTCGGCGCCGCGCGTCTCGATCACGAACTCGACCTCGACCTCCGACGACGGCGCGCGCGCGAACGCCCGCTCGTGCAACACCTGCACCACGTTGGCGCCGGTCTCCGCCACGGCGGCCGCGATCGCGGCCAGCTCGCCCGGGACGTCGCGCATGCGCACGACCAGCCGCGCGAGCCGGGAGGTGCGCGCGAGCCCGCGCTCGATCACGTGCGAGAGCACGAGCATGTCGATGTTCCCGCCCGAGAGCACGACGCCGACGCGCTTGCCGGCGAAGACGCGCGGATTCGCGAGCACGGCCGCGAGCGCCGCCGCGCCCGCTCCTTCGACGACCGTCTTCTCGACTTCGAGCAGCAGCAGAATCGCCGCCTCGAGCGCGTCCTCCTCGACCAGAAAGATCTCGCGCACCAGCCGCCGCACGATCGGCAAGGTGAGCCGACCGGGCGCCTTCACGGCGATCCCGCCGGCCAGGGTCGAGACACCGCAGCGGATCGGGTCGCCGGCCAGCGCTTGCTTCATCGATGGGAAGCGCGCGGCCTGGACGCCGAACACTTCGAGGTCCGGCCGCAGCCCGCGCGCCGCGATCGCGCAGCCGGAGATCAGCCCGCCGCCGCCGATCGGAACCGCGAGCGCGTCGAGCTCGGGCACCGCCTCGAGCATCTCGAGCGCGACCGTCCCCTGTCCGGCAATCACTCGCTCGTCGTCGAACGGGTGCACGAGCACGAGCCCGCGCTGACGCTGCAGCTCCGACGCGCGGGCGCTCGCGTCCTCGAAGGTCTCGCCGTGCAGCTCGACCTCGGCGTCCAGCGAGCGCGTGTGCTCGACCTTCACCGTCGGCGTGAAGCGCGGCATCACGACGACCGCGCGCACGCCCAAGCGCTTCGCGTGATACGCGACGCCCTGCGCGTGATTGCCGGCCGACATCGCGACCACCCCGGCGGCGCGCTCGGCGGGCGAGAGCGACTGGAGCTTCGCCAGCGCGCCCCGCTCCTTGAACGAAGCCGTGAACTGCAGGTTCTCGAACTTGAGGAAGAGCTGACAGCCCGCGATCTCGGAGAGCGTGCGCGACTGCAGGCACGGGGTTCGCTCGACCGAGCCGCGGATCGCCTCGGCCGCTGCGCGGACGTCGGCCAGCGAGATCTCACCCATCGCGCCCGAGTGTATACTGGCTCGCGCCCTCGGTTTTCAGGGAGCCCCATGAAGCTCGCGACATTCACGCATGCGGGCTCGACGCGGATCGGCGTCGTCCGCGGCGACGAGCTCGTCGATCTGGCGAGCGCCGCGCCCGAGCTGCCGCGCGACCTGATCGGGTTTCTCGCGCTCGGACAGCGCGCGCGCCAGCGCGCCGGCGAGGTCTCTGCCGCCACGGGCGCGCGCCTGGCGCTCGCCGACGTGAAGCTCGAGGCGCCGATCCCGCGGCCGCCGAAGTATCTCGCGATCGGGCTCAACTACGCCGACCACGTGGCGGAGAGCGGTCTCGAGACACCGAAGTTCCCGACCGTCTTCAACAAGCAGTCGACCTGCGTCGTCGGTCCGTACGACGAGGTGCACATGCCGCGCGTCTCGAGCGCGCTCGACTACGAGGGCGAGCTCGCGGTCGTGATCGGCAGGCGCTGCCGGCACGTGCCGCGCCGGCGCGCGCCCGAGGTGATCGCGGGGGTGCTGGTCGCGAACGACGTGACGGTGCGCGACTGGCAGCTGCGCACGCCGACCTGGACGATCGGGAAGTCGTTCGACACCCACGGGCCGCTCGGCCCGTGGCTCACCACCGCCGACGAGGTCGGCGACCTGCACGGGCTGGGCATCCGCACCTGGGTGAACGGCGAGCTGCGCCAGAGCTCGAACACCAAGGAGCTGATCTTCGACTGCTACGCGCTCGTCGAGCACCTGTCGACCGCGTTCACCCTGGAGGTGGGCGACGTGATCGCGACGGGTACACCGGGTGGTGTCGGTATCTCGATGAAGCCGCCGCGTCTGCTCTCGGTGGGCGACGTGGTGCGCGTCGAGATCGACGGTCTGGGCGAGCTGCGCAACGAAGTGGTCGGCGAACCAGAGGAGACGGCGCGCTTCTAGCGCGCGAACACCATGAAATACGGAATCGCGATGTTCCCCACTGACTACTCGATCAGCCCGACCGAGCTCGCGCTCGCCGTCGAGGCGCGCGGCTTCGAGTCGCTCTGGTTCCCGGAGCACTCGCACATTCCGGCGTCGCGGCGCACGCCGTTCCCGGGCGGCGGCGACCTCCCCAAGATGTACTACGACGTCTACGAGCCGTTCGTCGCGCTGGCGGCGGCGGCCGCAGTGACTCGCGCGCTCGTGCTGGCCACCGGCGTTTGTCTCGTCGTGCAGCGCGATCCGATCCAGACGGCCAAGGACGTCGCGACGCTCGACCGCATCTCGAACGGCCGCTTCCTGTTCGGGGTCGGCGCCGGCTGGAACGCCGAGGAGATGGAAGACCACGGAACCGTGTACCGGACGCGCCTGTCACTCATGCGCGAGCGGATCGCGGCGATGAAGGAGATCTGGACCCAGTCGAAGGCCGAATACCACGGCAAGTACGTCGACTTCGCCCCGATCATGGCCTGGCCGAAGCCCGTGCAGAAGCCGCACCCGCCGGTGCTGGTCGGCGGTGGCTGGCCCGGCGGCGCGAAGCGCGCGATCGAGTACGGCGCCGGCTGGATGCCGATCCACATCCCGAGGCACCTCGTGAAGCGGCTGCCCGAGTTCTGGGAGCTGGCGCGGGACTCCGGCCGCCCGCGGGAGTCACTCGAGCTGACCATCTTTGCCGCGCTTCCCGACGAGCAGGAGCTCGCCGGGGTGCGCGAGAACGGCGCTGCGCGCGCCGTGTTCATGATCCCGCCCGAACCGGCCGAGAAGGTCTTGCCGCGCCTGGACTCTCTCGCGGAACTGGCGCGCCGGATCGGCTGACCGCATCACGGACGGGGACATGGAGCTCGGCTTCGAGACGATCGGCAACGCGACGGTCATCGTGCACGACCGCCGGCCCGTGCTCGCGACCGACCCATGGCTGCGCGGCGCCGCGTACTTCGGCAGCTGGAGC
>JBIOJK010000007.1:0-67418 GCA_044450765.1 Myxococcota bacterium
CCGCGCGCGAAGGCCGACGATCCCAAACACGGCACCGGCCGCTGGGTGCGGCGCATGCGGAGGTACCGCGTCAGCGAGCGCGCGGTCGCGGTGCTGGAGCGCATCCTCACGCGCTGTCGCGACGAGCAGATCGAGTGTCTCCTGATCGAGTCACCGCTGTCGAGCTCGCTGCGGGAAATTCTCGACGGCAAGATCGACGACGCGTTCCACGCGGCGCTCGCTGGCGTGCAGGCGAAATACGACGTCTCGTTCCAGGACTTCAGCGCGCGGCTGGGTGACGACGGCTTCCACGACAGCTCGCACGGCAACCGCGCAGGCGGTGCGGTCTTCAGCTCGATCGTCGCGGACGAGGTGATCGAGCCGCGCTGGCGCGCGCGCTAGAGCGGCGCGAGGCTACTTCAGTCCGGCCGGCGCTTCGGGCTGTGCCGGGTAGTACGGCTCGATCTTCTCGAGCAGGTCCTTTGCCTTGTCGAGCTTCGGCTGCGTGACCGCGGTGATGTCCACGCGCTGCGCGAGCACCGCCGTGTCTCGGCGGATCTGCTGCAGCCGCATGTACGTGGGGAGTGTCTCCTCCATGCCATCGCCGTTCTTGAGCGAGGCATGCAGCGACACCGACGCCTGCTCGATCATCCGCAGGTTGTCGAGGATCTGGTACGTAATTCGGCGAGTCCCGGGGTTCTGGAGGTTCGGGCTCCCGCGCACGACCTCGCGCAGACCGCTGACCGCTTTCTCCAGCTCGCCGGCGCGCGCAGTCACGACTTCCTGATTCCACGGGATCGTCTGCGCCGAGGCGTCGCGCGCTCCGCCGAATGACTGGACGAGCACGAACGCCGTGAGCGTGACGACGAGCGGACGAATCATCGCGGTCTCCCTCCGTTGACTTGCGGCAAAGGAGCATCGCACGCCGCAAGCGCGGCTGTCTACCTCTGCCGGCGGGATCCGCGCCGGCCGAGGCGAGCCCGTCACTGAATGCCGGCGTGCTCGTACAGGATGCGGCGCACTTCTTCGATCGCCTGAGGGGTCGCCTGTACCGAGTGAGTCGCCGGGGTGATCACGAGCTCCGAGTCGACCGGCTCGATGTGCGCGCTCTGATAGCGGACCACGCCGTCGTCGCCGCTCTCGATCGGCTCGGACTTCACCGGAATGATCGAGTGCACGTGGACGCCGGGAGCGATCGGCAGCGAGGCCAGCGTGCGCAGCCCGGGGTTCGACCAGTCCATGTTGTCGATCGACGTCGGGGGGCGCCACTTCCCGGTCAACATCGCTTGCTCGCTCAGAACGTTGAGCTGGGCGAGCTGGAGCGAGAGATTGGTCACCGCGGCCGGCGTGCTGATGAGTCTGCGCGCGAACATGCCGAGCCAGTTCTCCGCGAGAAAGCTGCCGCGGTGCGGGGTCGAGATGAAGACCACGCGAGTCACGAACGGCAACGGATCGAAGAAGATCGCCCGCGCGAGCTCGCTCTTGAGATCGGCACTCAGGGCGACCTTGTCGAACGGAACGTCCGAGATGTTGTCCCAGAAGGCGGTGCCGGACTTCGCGACCAACGCCTTCGTCAAGAGGCCCCCCTGGCTGTGACCGATCACGACGATCTGTCGCAGCGCCGGATCCGTCCCGTCCGGGTCGATGTCGTGCACCGCCATCTGCAGCGCCTCTCGCAGGTTGGCCGCGGATTGCAGGACGGGATTGCCGCTGTTGTAGACGAAGAACCAGAGCTGGAAGTGACTCGCGATGTGTGGATCGCCGAGCAGCTCGTTCGCCATCTCGGCCCAGCGCGCGGGGCTCGACAGAGTTCCGTGTACGAAGACTACCGGGATGCGGCCGCGGTGGTACGGGTTGAGAAAGCCGAGCCCCTTGGTGCGATCGAGTCCCGCGAGGTGGAGTTCTGGCCTGCGAAAGCCGGCGATCTCGAAGTCCCAGATGGGCGCCCCTTCGAGCCGGTACGCGAGCGCCGCGGAGGGCTCGAACTCGATCGGCACGGCGAGCTCTCCGATCAGGACCGACGGTGATTCGTCGGCGTCGAAGAGCTCGAGCTCGCCTCGCACGACGGTCCGCTCGATATCCTCGCGGGCGCGGCTCAGCCGCACGAAGGCAGTGACTGGGATCTTCGCCTGCGGAGGCATCCACTTGTCGTCCGCGCTTCCGGGCGTCCCGACGACTTGCGCGGCGAGCGCCGCGCCGATGCCGGAGCGCCGGTAGCGATTGCGCAGGCCGCGAATCTTGACGTCGACGAGTGACACTGGGCGCGAGATGCGGTAGCCGCCGTATGTGAAGTCGTGCTTTGGCGCTTCGAGCACGAACGTGCCGAAGGGCAGGGCGATCTCGCGCGGAGTGAGATCGAGCTCGGTCTCCGCGCTGTTCTTGGCGCTCGTAAGCCCCTCGGTGATGCCCCGGTTGTAGAAGTCGAGCGCCAGACGCGTGCGCCCGGTGTAGCCCATCGGCGCGAGCGACACGTCGCCGGGGAACAGAAATGCGTAGGCGTAGATCGCGGAGGCGAGATACTCGCCCTTGTCGCCGCTCTTCTGCGCGGCGCCGAACCAGAGCTCGGAGAGCGCGAACAGACGCCCCTCCTCGTCGGGCGCGCCGAGGCCGGCGTGCAGCCGCGCGAGCGCTTCGCGCGGCTGCTTCGCGTAGAGATCCGCGAGCGCGAAGCGCTCGAGATATTCGCGGGACAGCGCGCTCGGCACGTCGCCGGTGAGCACGCTCGCGGACAGCTGGTCGTCCACTTCGCGCGGCGTCGCGCGCTCCACGCCGACGGGCGTCGCGCAGGCGACGGAGAGTGACGCGGCCAGGGCCAGTGCAGCGAGCCTGTGCATTTTCGCCGCGCAGGTTACGGCGCACGCAACAACCGCACCAGCTTGGCGTATGATCGCGCGAGTCGCGGCAGCAAAGCCGCCGAGGGAGATCGCAATGAAGACTGCTGTGGCATTCCGCGTCGGTTGCGCGCTGCTCGCGTTCGGGCTCGCGGGTGCCGCCGCGGCTCAGGGTCTGATCATCTATCCGTCGAAGGGGCAATCGCAGGAGCAGCAGAACAAGGACCAGGGCGAGTGTCAGATCTGGGCGAAGAACAACACCGGAATCGATCCGCTTGCGCTCGCGAATCAGGCGTCGCAACCGACGGCGAGCACACAGCCTCAGGGTGAGCGCGCGCGCGGGGCGGTGCGCGGCGCTGCGGGCGGCGCGGCGATCGGCGCGATCGCAGGCGATGCGGGCAAGGGCGCGGCAGCGGGCGCAGCTGCAGGCACGATGGTCGGAGGAGCGCGCCAGCGAGAGAACCAGGCGGCGGCGCAGCAGCAAGCCAACGCAAAGAACCAGAACACCCAGGCGCAGCTCGCCACTTACAACAAGGCGTACGCCGCGTGTCTCGAGGGCCGGGGTTACTCGGTAAAGTGAACGGCGCTGCTCGCGGCCCGCGGCAGCGAGCAAGTCGAAGCGCCTCAGTTCCCCGGACGATCGCCGTGAAGGGAAACCGCAACGCCGGCTGCGAACGAACGGCGAATCATTTGGGCCGGGACCGCAGCGCGTCGCGTGAGGTAAGATCGGAGCAGGTGTACTTCGAGACGAATCGAGTGATTCGCGAAGCGTTCGGCGAGGCGAGCTTCCCCGCGCCGGAGCAGCTCGTCGCCGTGCGCCAGAGCGCGTAGCGTGAAGCGGCTCGCGCAGGTCACCCTTGCGCTCGCGCTCGCCGCTTGCAGCTCGATCACGGTCAAGCAGGACTGGGACCCGAGCGCGCACTTCGACGGGCTGAAGACCTGGGTCTGGCAGAGCTCGACTCCGATCACCACCGGAAACGCCCGCCTCGACGACCCGCTCCTGCACGCGCGGATCCAGACCGCGCTCGCGAGCGCGCTGGCCGCGAAGGGCTACAACAAGGCGACTTCGGGGAAGCCCGACTTCTACCTCGCGTATCACATCGCGATCCAGCAGAAGCTCGACGCGCAGACGATCTACACGGGCTACGGCCCGTACCGCGGCTGGTACGGCGTTGGCGGCGCGCAAACCGTCGTCGACACGTACGACGTCGGCACGCTTCTCGTCGACTTCATTAATCCGGAAACGAACGACGTGATCTGGCGCGGCACCGCCCAGTCGCGCATACAAGAGCTGAAGACCCCGGAGGAGCGGCAGGCGCGCATACAGGATGCGGTCGATCGCCTGCTCGAACAGTTTCCGCCCAGTTGAACAAAGCACAATGCCGCGTCTATCCTGCGGGCCCGAACCGCAACGGAGGGAGTCCAATGAAGGTTCTCGCGATCTCAGCAACGCTTCTCGTCGCCGCGCTCTCGGCTCAGACCGCTCGCGCCGGGGACGACGACCCCTACAACCGCCCCGGTGGCTACATGGGGGTCGCCGCGTCGATTGGCGTCGGGCTCTTTGCCGGCTCCGTCAAGGACGCGTTCGGATCGTCTGACTCGTCGGTAGGCGATAGCTGGGGCGCGAACGCGCGCGCTGGCTACCGGTTCAACAGGTTCCTCGCGGCGGAAGTCGAGTACGAGTGGATGCGCGACTTCAGCATGAACGTCGAGAACGCGCCCACCGTGCCCAACAGCAGCGGCAGCGTGAACATCGGCAAAGTCCAGGAGCAGACCGTGACCGCAAACCTGAAGGTCATCGCGCCGTACGGCGCGTTCCAGCCGTACTTCCTCGCGGGCATGGGCGCCATCTTCCCGACGGTCAACAAGAGCGACAACATCAACTACAACATCACCAACGGGGCGTTCGCGGGCCGTTTCGGCGCAGGCATCGACTACTGGGTGACTCAGAATCTCTCGCTGAACCTCGGCGCAGAGGTCGTCGTGAGCAGCGCCAAGGTCTCCGTGCCCGGCGTCAGCGGGTCGGGTCGCGGCATCGACTATCTGTCCGGCCAGTTCGGGTTCGGCTACCGGTTCTGAGCCCAGTACCAGTGAGTCTGCTGGCGCGCTGGCTTGCGGCAGCTCTCCTCGTCGTCGGATTCGGTGCGCAGATCGCCCGAGCCGACGACGAGGCGGCCCCGGCTCCCGACCTCGGCTTCGGGCGCTCGGGCGCCTACATCGGGGTCGGCGCTTCGCGCTCGATCAACTATCTCGAGAGCTACCTCGACAGTCAGCCGCTCCTCACGAACATCCAGTTCGGCAACTCGTGGGGCGTGAACGCCCGCGTCGGCTACCGCGTGTTCTCGTGGCTCGCGCTCGAGGGCGAGTATGAGTGGCTCGACGACTTCACCGCACGCCTCGACTCCATCGAGATCGCCCGCATCGGCGCGCAGTCGGCCACCGCGAACTTCCGTCTGATCGCCCCTCTCGGGCGCTTCCAGCCGTACTTTCTCGGCGGGGTCGGAGCTCTGATCGCCGACTCCCACGGCTCACTGGGTTTCACGGTCGAGCACAGCACGTTCGCCGGGCGCGTGGGCCTGGGCATCGACGTCTATCTCACGCCGCACGTGCTGCTGAACGTCGGCGCGGAAGCCATCCTGAGTGACGCGCAGTCGAGCTTCAACACCGCGCTCGGCTCGGTGTCGGCGAACGGGATCGCGTTCCTCACGCTGCAGGCCGGTCTCGGCTACCGCTTCTGAGCGCCGCGCCCGACGAGCAGCGCGGTGAGCGCCGCGGTCGCGGAGACGGCGCTGGCGGCGACCAAGGTGGCGCGCAAGCCGAGCGCGCCGCCGAGCCAGCCGCCGAGGGCGGTGCCGCCCAGCATCGCCGCGCTGTTCAGCAGCCGGATCGCGCCGCTGACTCGCCCGAGCAACCGAGCCGAGGTGATTCGCTGGCGCAAGCTTCGCTGGTGGATCTCGTACAGCACGTGCCCGCCGTCGCCGACGATCTGCTGCGCGGCGATCGCCGCGACACCGAGGAGTGTCGGACCGGGAGCGAGTGAGAGGAGGAGCGGCCCGAGCGAGGTGGTCGCGAGCCCGGCGACCATCGCCGGGCCCCCGGCGAAGCGCTCGGGAACGCGCTCCGCGGCCAGCGCGCTCGCCAGCGACGAGACCGCGCCGAGCGCGAACAGCATGCCGAGCAGCCCCGGCGCGAAGCCCAGCTCCTTGAACACGAAGAGCATGTAGACCGCGTTCGTCACCTGACTCGCCGCGAACACGAGCATGCCGCTCGCGGCGACCGCGCGCAGCGTCGGCGAACGCGCGATCTCGCGCACGCCGGCGAGCAGCTCGGGGATCCGGTCGCCGCGCGCCGGTGCAGGCGCCGGCGCGGGCTCGGCGGCCCGGATGCGGAGGAGCAGCAGCGCCGACGCGAGATAGGTCGCCGCGTCGACGAGCAGCGCCAGCGGTGCCGACAGGAGCTGCACGAGCCAGCCGCCGAGCGCGAAGCCCGCGGCCTCGGCGCTCGAGTCACCCGCCTGCAGGCGGCTGTTCGCGCGCACCAGGTCCGACGGCGGAACGACCGCCGGCAGATAGGCGTGCTCGGCGACGTCGAAGGCGAAGTCGAAGAACCCGCGGCAGAAGGCGAACGCGATCAAGTGAGTCATCGAGAGTACGCCTGCGAAGGCGGCTGCGGGCAGCGCGACCAGCAGCGCGGCGCGCGCGAGATCCGCCGCGACCAGGACCGGCCGGCGCCGAACGCGGTCGATGCCGTGCGCGGCGAACAGGCCGAGCGCGATCCCGGGCAGGATCGCGGCCGCGTTCATCGCGGCGATCTGCGCCGGAGTCGCGTCGAGGAGCTGGATCGCGGCGAGCGGCAGCGCGATCGCCGTCAGCATCGACCCGAAATTCGAGATCGTCGCCGCGGCGACGAGCCGGACGAGGTCGCGACTCACGCGCCGAGTGACTTCGCGATACGCCAGGCCGCGTCGGCCAGCGGGCCGACACCGGCTGCGAGCAGGGTCGCGTGCTCGCTCGACGCCGTCCCATCGCGCACGCGCCCGAGGATCCCCTGCAAGATACACGCGTTGCGGAAGCCGTGAAACGCCTCGTACCAGGCGAACGACTCGATGCGGGGCCGACCGGCGCGCCGGCAGTACGCCGCTGCGTAGGCGTCCAAGCCGGGCAGCCCGAGCGCCTCGACGTCCAGAGCGCGGAACGCGCCCATCTCGAACCACGGCATGCACAGATAGGTGAAGTCACCGAGCGGGTGACCCAAGGTCGAGATCTCCCAGTCCAGGACCGCGACGATGCGCGGCTCGGTCGGGTGCACGATCGTGTTGTCGAGCTTGAAGTCACCGTGGATGATCGACGTCTCGTCTCCGGGCGGGATCGTTCGCGGCAGCCACTCGTTCAGCGCGTCCATCGCCGCCAGCGGCGCGTCCGTCGACGCGTAGTACTGCTTCGACCAGCGCGAGATCTGGCGCGCGAAGTAGTTCCCCGGCCGACCGAAGCCCTCGAGCCCGAGCCGCCTGTAGTCGAGTGAGTGCAGCTTCGCGAGCACTTCGTTCAGCGAGTCGTAGATCGCGGCGCGCTCGCGGTTGGAGAGATCGGGAGCGTGCGGCTCCCAGAACACGCGGCCCTCGACGCACTCCATCACGTAGAACCAGGTGCCGAGCACTGACTCGTCGGTGCACAGCGCGTACGTGCGCGGCACCGGCACCCCGGTGCCCTGCAGCGCCGTCAGCACGCGGTACTCGCGGTCGACGGCGTGCGCCGAAGGCAGCAGCTGACCGGGCGGCTTGCGGCGCACGACGTAGCGCGTGCCGCCCGCCGAGACGCGGTACGTCGGGTTGCTCTGTCCGCCCTTGAACTGCTCGACGTCGAGCGAACCGCGGAAGCCGTCGACGTGGGCGCGCATCCAATCCTCGAGACGCGCCGCGTCGATCCTGTGTCGCTCGCGAACCGGCTCGGTCCCCTCGAAGATTTCCTGCCGTTCTCCCATGAGTGCGCCCTATCGTACGCTATGCTGCTCGCCCCCACCCCGAGGGTGCGCGCCGGCGACAGGCGCTGACAGGAGTGGCTCCCGATGAAAATCTCCGAATTCGTCCGCACGCACTACCGACACTTCAATGCGGCTGCGCTCTCCGACGCGACCGAGGCGTACGTGCGGCACGTCGACGGCGGCGGAAAGATGCTGCTCGCGATGGCCGGTGCGATGAGCACGGCCGAGATCGGTCTCTCGCTCGCCGAGATGATTCGCCGCGACAAGATCCACGCGATCTCGTGCACCGGCGCGAACCTCGAGGAGGACGTCTTCAACCTGGTCGCGCACGATCACTACAAGCGCATCCCCGGCTGGCGCAATCTCACCGCGGCAGACGAGAAGGCGCTCGAGCGCGCCGGCCTGAACCGCGTCACCGACACGTGTATTCCGGAGGACAAGGCGTTCCGCGCGATCGAGAAACACGTGCTCGACCTGTGGCTGCGCGCCGACCAGCAGAAGAAGCGCTGGTTCCCGCACGAGATCATGTATCAGCTGCTGCTCGAAGGCCGCCTGCGCGACTCGTATCAGATCGACCCCGCCCACTCGTGGCTGCTCGCCGCTGCCGAGAGGAACCTCCCGATCTTCGTGCCCGGCTGGGAGGACTCGACGCTCGGGAACATCTTCGTCTCGCACGTGGTCGCGGGCGAGCTCTCGAACTTCCAGATCGTGAAGAGCGGGCTCGAGACCATGGCCGAGCTGGCGCGCTGGTACGTGAAGACGACCATGGGCAAGTCACTCGAGGATCTGCCGCCGGTCGAAGTCACCGGGCACGACGCCGTCGGCATGCGCGCGATCCCGGGCTCGCAGGCGCGCTCCACGATCGGCTTCTTCCAGATCGGCGGCGGCATTGCCGGCGACTTCCCGATCTGCGTCGTTCCGATGATCCACCAGGATCTGCGGCGGCCGTGCCCGTACTGGGGCTACTTCTGCCAGATCAGTGATTCGACCACCAGCTACGGAAGCTACAGCGGCGCGTTCCCGACCGAGAAGATCACCTGGGGCAAGCTAGACGAGCAGACTCCGATGTTCATGATCGAGTCAGACGCCACGATCGTCGCGCCGCTGGTTTTCGCGTCTGTGCTGGGTTGGTGACTCGCCGAGCTGACTCAGGCGCCGTGGCACTTCTTGAACTTCTTGCCGGACCCGCACGGGCAGGGGTCGTTGCGGCCGACCTTGGGTGACTCTCGCACGTAGGGCGCCTGCACCTCGTGGTCGTGGTCGTGCGCGTGGTGATGCGAGTGTCCGTGCGCGAGCGCGTGCTCGACGTCCGGCAGCATTTCATCGACGGTCTCGCGCAGACCGGGCGCCGCGAACGCCACCAGCGCGCCGAGCAGCGGGACCACCTTCGGCACGAGTGAGTCGACCGGGTCGAACTGCTCGGGTACGGCGTGGAAGAGCCAGCCGTGCAGGTCGCCCGAGTCGAGCTCGGCGAGCGGGCGGCCGATCTCGCCGAGCGCCGCGTTCAGCCGCTCCGCGATCTCCCGGCGCTCGTCCGCGGAAGCGGCGCCGACCGCCCGCGCCTGCTCCGACGCGAGGAACTCCTCGAGCGCGAACCCGCTAGTCACGAGTCACACTCGGCGCCAGCGCGAACGTCAGCACGCCCGACGCGGTCAACAGGAAGCCGCACGCCTGCCGGAGTGTGACCTGCTCGCCGAGCACGAGGTACGAGACTGCGAGCGACACGATCGGCGCCGAGGGCACGACGATCGCAGTAGCGCGCGTGAGATCGAGTCGCTTCACCGCCGCGTACCATGCCAGGGTCCCTCCGAACGACAACAGCATTCCCTGTAGCGCGACCACCGGCAGAAATCCGGCGAGAGCGGCTCGGCTGGGCAGGCCGCCCGACCCCCCGACCGCGAGCCAGACCGCCGCCAGCACCAGGGTGCCGTACACGTAGCGGGCGGCGGAGAGCTGCAGCGGGTCGAATACGGAGAGTCTCTTGAGCGCGACCCAGTGTGAGCTCTGCCACGCGAGCGGCGTCGCGAGCAGAAAGCCGAGACCGAGCCAGCCCGAGACCGGTCGGGTGCCGATTGCGAGCGCGATCCCGCACGCGATCGCAGTGACTGCCGCGATGCGGCGGCGCGGGATCCGATAGCCGAGCAGGAAGCGCGTGCCGATCAGCGAGTACACGGGCTCGGTCTGCACGCAGAGCGCGGTCTCGATCGCGGAGACGCGCTTCGCGCCCGCGTAGTACAGGCTGAACGCGAGCGCGGTGCCGAGCGCGCCCACCGCGACCAGAGTCGCGAGATCGCGCCTCGGGGCCAGGAGCGCCAGCTGCCCGCGCGCGGCGAGCACGCCGAGCGCGACGGTGCCCGCGAACGCGCTCGTGCACAGCGCGATCGTGAAGCTGCTCGCGGCCGCCGTCGTGAGCTTCGCGACCGCCGGCACGAACGCGCCGTTCGCCACGCAGTATGCGGCGAGAGCCAAACCCGCGAGCTCCACCCGGCGACTCATTTCGGGCGCGCAGTATACGCGGAGACTCGACGGATCACGAAGAGCGGGCGACTCGCAGGCCGTCGCGGAGCAGCGCCTGAGCGGCGCGCGCGCCGTCGATCGCCGCGCTCATGATGCCGCCCGCACTGCCCGCGCCTTCGCCGACCGGGAACAGATTCTCGAAGCCGGGCGCGCGCAGCGTCTCGGGGTCGCGCGCGATGCGCACCGGGCCAGAGCTGCGCGACTCGATCCCGACCAAGAGCCCCTGCGCCGAGGCGAAGCCCGGCAGCGTGCGCTCGAAGCGTGCGAGCGCGTGGCGGAGCGCGTCGCGCACGCGCTCCGGCAGGAGTGAGTCGATCCGAGCGGCGCGCAGGCCGAAGCGGTAGCTCGAGCGGCCGACCGTCCGACTCGCGGCGCCGGCGAGAAAGTCGGGCGCCCGCTGCGCCGGCGCGCTGTAGTCGGCGCCGCCGAGCTCGAAGCAGCGGCGCTCGAGCTGCTCCTGCAACTCGACCCCGGCGAACGCCCCCGCGCCGAACTCGCGCGGGCCGAGCGTCGTCACGACCGCCGCGTTGGCGTGGCGCGAGGAGTGCCGCGAGTTGCTCATTCCGTTCGTACACAAGAGGCCCGGCGCCGAGACACTCGCCACGATCTGGCCGCCCGGGCACATGCAGAAGCTGTGCGCGCCCGGCGCGCCGTCGCCCGCCTTGCAGGTGAGCGCATAGTAGGCTGGGCCGAGCGCGCGCGCTTCGGGTGAGTCGCCGTAGCGCCCGCGGTCGACGAGCTCCTGCGGATGCTCGATGCGCGCGCCGAGCTGAAACGGCTTCGCCTCGACCGGCAGCCCCTGCACCGCGAGCGCGCGCCAAGTGTCTCGCGCGCTGTGACCCGGCGCGAAGATCAGGGCATCGCAAGCGAGCTCGCCGCGCGTCGTCTCCAGCGCGGCGACCCGGCCCGCCGCGACCTTCAAGTGGTCGACGCGCGTGCGCCAGTGAAAGCGCACGCCCGCGGCTTCGAGTCGCGCGCGGAGCCGCGGCAGGATCCGGTGCAGGCGGTCGGTGCCCACGTGCGCGCGCGCGTCGTAGAGGATCTCTTCGGGCGCCCCGCACAGGACGAGCTCCTGGAGAATCGGGGCCTCCAGCTCGTGCTCGACGCGCGTGTAGAGCTTGCCGTCCGAGTAGGTGCCCGCGCCGCCCTCGCCGAACAGCAAGTTGCTCTCGGGGTTCGGCACCCGCGAGCGCTGGAATGCGGCCAGGTCGCGTCCGCGCTCGCGCAGCTCGGCACCGCGCTCGAGCAGGTCGACGGCGACACCGCTGCGCGACAGCGCGAGCGCGGCGAACAGGCCCGCGGGTCCGGCGCCCAACACCGAAATGCGCCGGCCGGCGAGCGACGCGTGCACGCGCTCGACCTCGATCCGGCCCGGCTCGGGCGCCGGCACGACGCGGCCCGCGCGTTCGGCGCGCGCCAGCGCGTCGGAGCGGAACCCCGCGTCGACCGCGAGATCCGCGTGAACCACGAAGCGCAAGCGCCGCTCGCCGCGCACGCGCCGCGCGTCGACGGACTTCCGCGCGATGCGGAAGCCGCGCAGGTCCGCCGCGCCGATCCCCGCGGCCGCGAGCGCGCGCTCCCGCAACACGCTCTCGGGCTCGCCGATTCCGAGCTCGATGCCGAGCGCGCGCCAGGTCACGAGCGGCACGCGAGCCCCTCAGCTCGCCGCCGTGCGGCGGTACAGCTCGGCGACGATCCGCTCGATCGGCGTCTCCTCGAGTGACAGGTCCGCGATCGGCGCCCGCTCGGAGAGCCAGGCAATCAGCTTCGCGGCGGGAATCCGCTCGCGGTCGAAGCGCAGGACCAGGCGCGCTTGGCCGCGCTCCTCGAGCTGCACGCCGTCGGGCAGCTCTCCCGGCGCATCCGTCTCGAAGTCCACGGTGAGTCGCCGCTCGGAAGTCACGAGCCGGCGCACCGCCTCGAGCGAGCCGTCGTACACCACGCGCCCGTGGTCGATCAGGATCATGCGCGGGCACAAGCGCTCGATGTCCGAGAGGTCGTGAGTCGTGAGCAGAATCGTCGTCCTGCGCTCGCGATTCTCGGTGGCGAGAAACTCGCGGATCGCCTCCTTCGCGACGATGTCCAGGCCGATCGTCGGCTCGTCGAGGAAGAGCAGGCGCGGCGCGTGCAGGAGCGCGGCTCCGAGCTCGCAGCGCATGCGCTGGCCGAGCGAGAGCTTGCGCACCGGAACGTCGAGCAGCGGCCCGATGCCGAGCAGCTCCGACAGGCGCGCGAGCTGATCGCGGTACGCCGGCTCGGGGGTCCGGTACACGTGACGCAGAAGTGTGTAGGACTCGACGACCGGGAGATCCCACCAGAGCTGCGTGCGCTGGCCGAAGACCGCACCCAGCCGAGCCGTGTGCGCGATGCGATCGCGACGCGGCTCGAGACCGCCGACGAGGGCGCGTCCGCCCGACGGCTCCAGGACGCCGGTCAGCATCTTGATCGTGGTCGACTTGCCCGCGCCGTTCGGTCCGATGAAGCCGACGAACTCACCTTCGCCGATGCGGAAGGAGACGCGGTCGACGGCGCGCACGACGTCGGCCTCGGTCTCGACCAGGTTCCGAAAGGCGCCGCCGAAGCCGCGGTGGTGCCGCGCGACCCGGAACGTCTTCTCGAGCTTCTCGACCTCGATCATGTCTCAGCTCCCCGAAGACTCGTAGCGCCGCAGTCCGCGCGAAAAGCACGCCATGCCGGCGAACAGGGCGGCGATGCAGACGAGCGGCGAGAGCCACGGCATCGCGCGCGGCCAGCCGGCCGCCTCGGTCCGCCCGAGCGCGGCGAGCGCGGGGAAATAGTTCACGAACGCGAGCGGCACGCCGTACGTGATCGCGCGCCGAAACCAGGTGGTGTAGATCGAGACCGGATACGAGAGCGCCGCGCTGCCGCCGTAGGTCAAGATGTTCTGCAGCTCGGAGCTCTCGCCCAGGGTCCAGAACTGAATGCTCGCGCCGAACATCACGATGCCCGCGAAGCACAGGATTCCGCCCGAGACGCCGAGCGCGACCCAGGCGATCGCGGCCGGTCCGAGCCCGAGTGACACGCACGCGAGCGAGAGCACCACGAGCCCTTGCGCGATCCGCGCGAGCTTGCGCGCCTCGAAGTCGAGCGCGGCGACCTGCAGGACCACGCCGCGAGGGCGGAGCAGCAGGCGGTCGAGATCGCCGCGCACGAGATACACCGAGAAGTTCTCGAAGCCGCGCAGAATCACTTCCACGGTTCCCCACGACGTCGCCACCATGCCGTAGAGCAGCGCGAGCTCGGCGAAGGTCCAGCCGTCCAGGTGCCCGAAGTAGCGCGCGAGCACCCAGACCGGGGCGAGGTCCGAGATGACCACGCCGAAGTCGATCGCGCTGCGCAGAGCGAAGGACGCGCGGTACTGCATGTGCGAGCGAAGACTCGCAGACGCCATGCGCAGGTAGAGCTGCAGCGCGTCGAGCACGGCTAGCCTCCGTGCGCCGCGAGGCGCCGCAATCCGCGGGACTCGAGCGCCTGCGCCGCGCCCGCGAGCAGGGCGACCCACACCACCTGGTGTAGTAGGCCGAACGCGAGCCCCGCCCCCGAGAGCTTGCCGGTGAAGATCGCGACCGGCGTGTAGAGCGTGGCTCGGAACGGCAGCGCGTCGGCCAGCCAGCGCAGGGCCACCGGGTAGAAGTCGAGCGGCACGAACACGCCGCCGAGGAACGTGTTCACGAACACGATCGCCGACATCTCGCCGCTCGCGGTCTCGCGCCAGAAGGCCGACGAGCAGGCCACGAACCAGAGCTCCGCCGAGACGGCGATCGCGAGCGCGAGCGACAGCGGGAACAGCGCGAGCTCCCAGCGCAGCGGCGGCAGCAGCCCGTAGACGAGCCAGCCCGCGGCGAACACCGCCGGCGCGCGAGTCACCAGGTAGTGGAGCGCGGTGCCGTAGCGCTCCGCGACGTCCCGCCAGAAGAGAGTCACCGGCCGCACCAGGTCCGAGACGATCTCGCCGGTTCGCACGCGCTCGGCCAGGTTGAAGCGGTAGTCGGGAAAGATCCCGATCACCATCAGCAGTGACTCCGACGCCGCGAAGTACAGCACCGCGTCGTTCGGCTGCCAGTCCCCCGCGCTGCCGCGCGCGCGGAAGAATCCCAGCAACACCTGCGCGTGCACGAGCAGGAAGAAGAAGTTCACCGCGATGCCGCTGAAGTTCGCGAGCCGGTAAGTCGCTCGCCGCTGGAACGCGAGCCGCGCGAACTGGAGATACGGGCGCACCGCTACCACAGGGCCCCTCCGCGCTCCGACCGCCAGGAACGGCGGAGCAAGGCGGGGAGGGGTAGCGGATCGCGATCGCGCCCGCGAGTCGGTGCTACGCTGCCGCGAGCAACTCGTGCGGAGATCGCCATGGGGCTCGCGCGCCGGCAAGCGACCGCGGGGTCAGCGCTCGTCTTGATCGCGGCCGCCGCGTTCGCGTGCGCGAGGCCGCGCGCCGGCGAGGCCTCCGCTGCGGCGAACGGGTACGCGCCCGGACTCGGCGAGATCATGGCGGCCCAGCAGATGCGCCATCTGAAGCTCTGGTACGCGGGCCAAGCCGGGAACTGGCCGCTCGCGAGCTACGAGGTCGACGAGCTCGAGGAGGGCTTCGGAGACGCGGTCCGCTTCCACCCCGAGCACAAGGACTCACCGAGGCCGCTCACCGAGCTGATCCCCGAGTTCACCGTGGGGCCCATCGCCGCGCTGCGGCAGGCGATCGCTCGCCAGAGCAAGCCCGAGTTCTCCGCCGCGCACGACGCGCTGACCGCGGGCTGCAACGGCTGCCACGTCGCAGCCGACTTCGGGTTCAACGTAGTGACCCGCCCGGAGAGCAATCCGTATGGAAACCAGCGCTTCGACGTTCCGGCGAAGTGACCGCGATGAGCACCCTCGGGTCGATCGGGCTGAAGGTCTCCACCGGGCGGGCGGTCGTCGTGGTGCTGCGCGGGACTCGCGTGCTGCCGGAGATGGTCGTGCGCTACGAGATCTCGCTCTCCGATCCGTGGCTGCCTGAGTCACTCCATCCGTATCACCAGGAGCTCGGCCGGTCGGGCACGGAGGGCGAGGAAGCGCGGGTGCGAGGCTGCCGCGCGGCACAGGCATCTGCGCGCAGTGCGATCCGCGGCCTGGTCGCCGAGATGAAGGCGCACGGTCTTCGACCCTGCGGCGCCGTGCTGGTCGTGCGCAGCCTCGGCGACCCGAACGCGGTCACGGGCGCGCATGCGCGCGCGCACGCGCTGGAGGCGTCGCTCTACGGAGAGTCAGCGGCGCAGACGCTCAGAGAGTGCGGCGTCCGAGTCGCGCTGCAGGAAGAGAAGACGGTGAAGGCGTGGGCCGTGCGCGAGCTGCGCCAGACTGCACGCCACGCCGACGCAATGCTGAAGATGTTCGTGCGCCAGGTCGGCACGCCCTGGCGATCGGACGAGAAGGAAGCCGCGCTGGCGGCCTGGGTCACTCTGCCAGATCGAGAAGACTGACTGACTACGCGTGCTTCGCCTGCAGGTCGCGCTCGAGCGTGCGCGCGGCGAGCAGATAGTGGAGCGTCGCCCACGCCGCGCCGACCGTGACGATCCACAGCAGTGCGTAGCGCAGGGACTCGTCCCCGTAGGTCGGCTTCAGGTGATCCGAGACGATCCCGACCATGAGCGGTCCGCCGCCCAGGCCGATCAGGTTGATGATGAAGAGCAGGATCGCGGAGGCGAGCGCGCGCATCTGCGGGCGCACGAGCGTCTGAGTCATCGCGAACGTCGGCCCGAGATATACGCCGCCGAGCAAGGTTCCGGGAATCGACAGCAAGATCGCCGTGCGCGGATCGGGCCAGAGATAGAAGATGACCGCGAACGGAATTGCGAGCGTCGAGGCGATCGCGGGCACCCGCATGTACCAGCGCGCGTCGCGCTGGGCCAGGCGATCCGAGATCGCGCCGCCCAGCGCGATGCCGATCACGCCGGTCGTGAGCGCGATCAGGCCGAGCCACGCGCCGACTTCGAGCTTGTCCATGTGGTGCACGCGGATCAGAAACACCGGCACGAAATACGCGGCGCCGTAGCCGTAGAAGGCGTGCAGCGAGGCGCCGAAGGACATGTGCAGGAACGAGGGCAGGCGCATCATGAACCCGAGCACCTCGCGCACGCTCTCCTGCGCCTTGGGCTCGCCGGACTTCGGCGCGTCGAACCCGCCGCGTGGCGGCTCCCGCAGAGTGAGTCGCACGATCACCGCGAGCAGCGCGCCGGGAACTCCGACCGCCAGGAACGCGGTGCGCCAGCCGTAGTGATGCCCGAGGTAGCCGCCGAGAATCGAGCCGAGCGCTCCGCCGATCGGGATGCCGAGCGAGTAGATCGCGAGCGCCGTCGCGCGGCGCTCGGGCGGAAACAGATCGGAGATGAGTGAGTGCGACGGCGGGCTGCCGCCCGCTTCGCCGATTCCGACGCCGACCCGCGCCGCGACGAGTTGGCCGAACGTCGCCGCGAGCCCGGTGAGCGCAGTCATTCCGCTCCAGACGAAGAGCGAGAGAGCGACGATCGTGCGACGCGATCCGGTGTCGGCCCAGCGCGCGATCGGCAGGCCGGCGAACGTGTAGAACAGCGCGAACGCGATTCCCGACAGGAAGCCGAGCGCGGTGTCGCTGAGGTCGATCTCCTTGCGGATGTCCTCGGCGAGAATCGACAGAATCTGCCGGTCGACGAAGTTCAGCACGTAGACACCGAGCAGAACGCCGAGCGCGTAGCGCCGATAGCCGTTCGAGAATGGCATAGGGTTCGACATCGGCGGCCATGCTGTCCGAACGCGCAACGGCGAGTCAACCAATTCCGGTGTCGGTGCGGCTGTACGCGGCCCGGCCCGTTCGGGTAGTCTTGCCCGGTGCAGCCCGCCGCCGCGCCTCGCGAGGAAGCGCCCAGCTCGGAAGGTCTGCTCGCGAGCCTCGAGGCGGAGCGGGTCACGCCCTATCTCGGCTTTCTCTTTCTGCTGCTCTCGACCGCGACCTTGTTCGACGGCTTCGACGCGGCCACGGTCTCGTTCGCGGGACCGGACGTCTGCAAGTCACTCGGCATCAGTGATGCGCAGTGGGGCCCGTTGATCGGACTCACGCGGCTCGGCGTGATGGCGTCGTTCTTCTTCGTGTTCTTTGCGGACACCTTCGGCCGCCGGCGCATGATGATGTTCACGATCGTCGGCTTCACGGTCGCGAACTTCGCGACCGGGCTGGTCACGACGAAGACTCAGTTCGTGCTGGTGCAGCTCGTGGCTCGACTCTTCCTCACCGCCGAGTTCTCGCTCGCGATCATCATGGTCGGCGAGGAGTTTCCCGCGCGGATCCGCGGCTTCTCGATCGCCGTGCTGACCAGTCTGGGGACCGTCGGCGTGATGTTGATGTCGAAGCTGCAGCCGTACGTTCTCGCCCCGGCGGGCGACGGCCCGCACGCGCTGCGCGACACCGGGCGCTGGCTGATCTCGACCGCGCAGTCCGTCTTCGGGCAGGAGTCCGCGGTGGAGAACTGGCGCGGTCTCTACGCGCTCGGCATGCTGCCGCTCGCCCTGATCTTCGTCCTGCGGCTGGCCATGCGCGAGACGCGCCGCTTCGAAGCCGTGCAGGTGAGTCAGCGCGCCGCGCCGAAGCGGACACTCCGCGAGCTGATCGCCGAAGCGACCGTGCCCTGGCGGCCCGAGTATCGCCGGCGAACCGCGACCGTCGCGCTGCTGTGGAACTGCGTGTATCTGGTGACTGCGCCGTCGACCGTGTACTGGGTCCTGTTCGCGCGCCGAAGCCTGCAGCTCGATCCCTACCAGATCGGGGACATCGTATTCTGGGGCTATCTCGGCGGCGTGGCCGGCAGCTTCGTCGGCGGCTCGCTGATCGATCGCATCGGTCGCAAGCGCACGTGCGCCGGCGCCTACACGCTCGGCGCCGTCGCGATCTTCTGGCTCTACCACGTGACTCAGCTGCCGGCGATGTACTTCTGGATGATCGCCACCGTCTTCGCGTTCGGGGCGGGGAACTCCGCGACTCACGTCTACGCGTCCGAGCTCTTCCCGACCGAGATCCGCGCCACCGGCTACGGCTGGACCTCGAACCTGGCCGGGCGAGTCACTGACATCGCGGTTCCGATCGGGATCGGCTTCCTGATTCCGTCGCTCGGAATCCCCGGCGCGATCGCGCTGGTCGCGATCGGCCCGATCCTGGGGGCGATCCTGGTGCTGCGCTACGCCCCCGAAACCCGCGGCATGACGCTCGAGCAGATCCAGACGCGTTTGCGGGCCTGAGATCCGCCGCCGTCTTTACATTTCTTTACCTCGGCGTGCGAGGCGCGAAACGCTGGGCACCTAGCATTCTCCCCGAGGCTCGGCTCTGCGAGACCTCACACGGAGGATGACGGGATGAGTGACTCGGCGCGCTCTCGCGGGCTCTTGAAGGAACTCGGGGTCACGGCGCTCTTGGCGGCCGCGCTGATCGCGCTCGCCGTGGGCTCGGGGGCGCTGCCGGCCTTCGGCTCGCTCTTTCGGCCAGGCGGGGGCGATCGCTGGGCGAACGATCCGGCCCGCGTGCAGAAGCACGTCGACATCGCGCTGGAGCTCGCGCTGCGCGAAGTCGATGCGACGCCGGAGCAGATCGCGCAGGTGAAGTCCGTCGCGGCGGGTCTCGTGGCCGACCTCGAGAGCCTGGCCGCGCAGCACCGCGCGCACCGCGACGCTCTGCTCGCGCAGCTGCAGCAGCCCGACCTCTCGCGCGAGGTGCTGCAGTCGATCCGCGCCGAGGAGCTCGCGCTGGTCGACTCGGCCTCGGTGCGCGTGGTCGACGCGCTGGCCGACGCCGCGGCCGCGCTTTCGCCAAAGCAGCGCGCCGATCTGATCGAATGGGCACGCGAGCTGCACGGTCACGACGCGCCCTGAGCCGGTTCGGCTGCGGTAGAGTGGGGCGGAGCCGAAGTGAATGCCCGATCGCATTCTGTTGATCGACGACGACTCACGCCTCTCCGCGATGCTCGCGGAGTATCTCGGCGCGCGCGGCCTGGAAGCCGTCGCGCGGGCCGACGCGGCGAGCGGGCTCGCGGAGCTCGAGCGCGGGCAGTTCGCGGCGATCGTGCTCGACGTGATGCTCCCGGACGGAGACGGCTTCGAGGTCTGCCGGCGCGTCCGCGCGCGCTCGGACATCCCGATCCTGATGCTCACCGCGCGCGGCGACGAGGAGGACCGGATCGTGGGCCTGGAGATCGGCGCCGATGACTATCTGCCGAAGCCGTTCAATCCGCGCGAGCTGCTCGCGCGGCTGCGCGCGATCCTGCGCCGCCGCGGCGCCGCCCCCGCACGCAGCGGGGCGGTCCTGCGCTTCGGCCGGCTCGAGCTCGACCGCGACGCGCGGCTCGTGCGCGTCGATGGCGAAGACCGCCCACTCACGGCGCACCAGTTCAACCTGCTCGTCGCGCTGGCCGAGAACGCGGGGCGCGTGCTGTCTCGCGACGCGCTCATGAATCTGGTGCGCGGCGAGTCACTCGAGGCGTTCGACCGCAGCATCGACGTGCACGTCTCGCGCATCCGGGCCGCGATCGAGGACGATCCGCGGCACCCGCGCCGGCTGCTGACCTTGCGAGGCGCGGGCTACGTGTTCGCGCGCAGGCAGGACGAAGCCGGGGACCTTTGATGCGGCGGCTCTATCTCCAGATCTATCTCACCGTGCTCGCCATCGTGCTCGTGTTCGCGGTGCTCCTGGCGACCTCGTGGTCGCTGTTCGGGCCGTCGCGCGCGGAGCAGCAGCGCTTCGTCGCGACCGCCGCGAACGTGCTCGCGCGCAGCTTGCCGCCTGCCGACGCGCCCGCGGCGAGCCAACAGGCAGCCGTCGCGGAGCTGGCCCGGGATCTCGACGCGCGACTCACGCTGCGCGACGCGAGCGGATCGCTGCTCGGTCACGTGGGCGACGAGCTGCCGGCGCCGAGCTCCGAGCTGCTCGAGGGCACCGCGCTGAGCGCGCGCCCGCCCGCGATGTTCGCGCTGCGACTGCCCGACGGGCGCACCCTCTCGAGCTCGCGCAGTCATCAGCCCGTCGCCACCGCGATGTTCCTGGCGCTGTTCGCCGCGGCGATCGCGATCGGCGCGTATCCGGTCGTGCGGCGCATCACGCGGCGGGTCGAGACTCTGCGCGCGCAAGTCGAGGCGCTCGGCGCGGGCGACCTCTCGGCGCGCGTGGAGGTACGCGGCAAGGACGAGATCGCGAGCCTCGCCCGGAGCTTCAACCGCGCGGCCGAGCGGATCGAGAGGCTCGTCGCCGCGCAGCGCGGCGCGCTCGCCGCGGCCTCGCACGAGCTGCGTTCGCCGCTCGCGCGCATCCGAGTCGCGATCGAGCTGCTGGGCGGCGCGGAGGGCGACGAGCTCCGCGCGCGTGTCGCGCGCGACGTCTTCGAGCTCGACGCGCTGATCGGCGAGCTGCTGCTCGCCAGCCGCCTGGACGCGCTCGAGCCGGGCCAGGCGCTCGAGCGGCGCGAGTCGGTCGACTTGCTCGGCCTCGCGGCCGAGGAAGCGGCGCGCACCGGCGCCGAGTGCAGCGGCGCGCCCGTGGTCGTGGCCGGCGATCCGACGCTGCTGCGCCGGCTGATCCGCAACTTGCTCGAGAACGCGCGCCGGCACGCGCGCGGTGCGGAGGTCGAGATCGACGTCTCGAATCACTCGCCCGGCCGCGCGCGCATTGCGGTCGCGGACCGCGGGCCCGGCGTCCCCGACTCCGAGCGCGAGCGCATCTTCGAGCCGTTCTACCGCCCCGCCGGCGCCAGTGAGTCGCGCGACGGCAGCTTCGGCGTCGGCCTTGCGCTCGTGCGCCAGATCGCGCGCCATCACGGTGGAAACGCGCGCTGTCTCGGGCGCGAAGGCGGCGGGACCGTGTTCGAGGTCGCGCTGGGAGGGGCAGAGTGAGTCGCTCGGGTTGCGGGCTCGTGGCCCTCGCCGCGGCGATCGCTCTCGGGTTCGGAGCGGTGCGTGTCGGCCAGCGCCTCTCCGATGGCCCGCTGCTCGGGCTGATCTCGGGTGGGCCTCTGCTCACGGGCGAGAGAGTCACCGAACGGGACATCGACTGGCCCGCGGTCCTGGGTGAGCACCCGAAATGGATCGAGCTCCAGCTCGTCGAGCCGCCGACTTCGAGAACCACGGGGGTCCTGGTGCGCGAGGGCCAGCTCTACGTCCCGTGCGACCTCGGCTTCCTGTGGAACCGGTTCTCGGGACCCATGCACGCGATGGGACATCTGATCCACGTCTTCAAGCGCTGGCACGAGGACGCGCTCCGCGACGGACGCGTGGTGTTGCGCATCGAGGGGAAGCGCTACGAGCGCCAGGCGGTGCGAGTGACTGATCCCGAGCTCACGGCTGCGCTCCGCAGCCAGATGGAGGACGGAGTCAGACGGTGGCTGTCACCCGGCGCTCTGGGAGCGCCGCCGGCCGAGGGCCCGAGCGACATCTGGTTCTTCCGCATGGAGCCGCGGCCCGCTAGACCACCGTGATCGGAACGTGCTTCGGCTGCGCGCGCACGCGCTCGAGCCAGGCGCGCACGGCGGGATAGGGAGCGAGGTCGAACTTCCCCTCGGGCGCCACGTGCGTGTACGCGTAGAGGGCGATATCCGCAATCGAGTAGCGATCGCTCGCGAAGTACGGGTGATTCGCGAGCCGCGACTCCATCACGCCGAGCGCCGCGTACCCGCGTTCGACTCGATCTGCCAGCTGCGCGCGGTTCGCCTCGAGCAAGCCGAAGTGGTGCCACGAGCGGACCACCGCGATGTACGGCTCGTGACTGTACTGCTCGAAGAACATCCACTGCAGCGCATGCGCGCGCTCGAGGCGTCCCGCGGGCAGGAACGGCGTGCCCTCGGCGAGATAGAACAGAATCGCGTTCGATTCCCACAGGTGCGTGCCGTCTTCGAGCCGCAGGCACGGGATGCGCCCGTTCGGATTCTTCGCCAGGAAGTCCGGCGTGCGCGTCTCCTTCTTCAGGATGTCGAGCTGCACGAGCTCGAACGGCAGGCCGAGCTGCGTCAACAGGAGTCGCACCTTGTAGCCGTTCCCCGAGGGCTGGAAGTCGTAGAGCTTCAGCATGCGCGACTGGGTAACCCGGGACGCACCCCGGCACAAACGAAGACTTCTCGCGCCACGCGATAGAATTCCTCGTGTGAAGCGCCGCGCCCGGAAGCTGCCGCCGCTGAACGCGCTGCGCGCGTTCGAGGCTGCCGCGCGGCACCTCTCGTTCAAGCGCGCGGCCGAGGAGCTGCACGTCACGCAGGCCGCGGTGAGTCACCAGGTGCGCGCGCTCGAGGCGCAGCTCGGCCTCGCGCTCTTCGCGCGCCTGCACCGCGCGCTCGAGCTGACGCCGGCCGGAGCGCGCTATCTGCCGGCGCTCTCCGACGCCTTCGACCGGCTCGACGACGCGACTCACGCGCTGCGCGCGCGCCCGCGCGCGCCGCGGCTGGTGCTCAGCGTGGTGCCGTCGTTCGGGGCGAACTGGCTGGTGCCCCGGCTGGGGCGCTTTCGCGCGCTGCACCCGGGCATCGACCTGGTGGTGCTCTCGTCGTCCGAGCTCGTCGATTTCGCGCGCGATCCGGTCGACGTCGGCGT
This sequence comes from Myxococcota bacterium, assembly GCA_044450765.1. Classification (GTDB taxonomy): domain Bacteria; phylum Myxococcota_A; class UBA9160; order SZUA-336; family SZUA-336; genus VGRW01. The sequence goes on from JBIOJK010000007.1 coordinate 22,890, forward strand.
TCGCTTCGGCTCCGGGCGGTACCCCCGGGTGCGCGCCGACCTGCTGATGGCCGAGGAGTATCTCACCGTCGCGAGTCCAAAGCTCGCCCGCGGCGGGCGACCGCTGAAGCGGCCCGCCGACCTCGCGCGACACACCCTGCTGCACGACGAGACTCACGACGCCTGGCGTGCCTGGCTCGCGAGTCGTGGCGTCGGCGGCGACGCCCCCGAGCGCGGCGTCGTGTTCTCCGACTCGAGTCAGCTGGTCGCCGCCGCGGCGGCCGGCCAGGGGGTCGCGCTCGCGCGCAAGCTGCTCGCCGATCCGTACCTGCGCGCGCGCAGCGTGGTGCGGCCGTTCAAGGGCACGATGCCGGCGGAGTTCGCCTACTTCGTGGTCTGCGCCGAGGCGCGCGCCGACGAGCCCGCGATCCGCGCGTTCCGCGAGTGGCTGATCTCCGCAGCGCGCGGCTAGCGGCCGACTTCGGAGCTCTCGATCGTCTCCGGCTCGGCTGCAGCGGCAGCGGCCCACTCGCGCATCGCGGGAAGCTGGACGAGTGACTCGGCGTAGTCGTCCTGCACGCCGTAGGTCGCGAAGCGGAACGCGACCGGCGCGTACATCGCGTCGGCGATCGTGAAGGCGCCGAACAGGAACGGGCCACGCGAGCCCGCCTGCCGGCGGCACGCGCTCCAGATCTCGCGGACGCGCGCGACGTCCTGCTCGAGCTCCGGCGTCGACCGCACGCGCCGGCCCCGCGCGCGCACGTTCATGGGCATCTGCGCGCGGAGTGACTGGAAGCCGGAGTGCATCTCCGCCGAGGCCGCGCGCGCCAGCGCCCGCCGCTGCGGCTCGCGCGGCCACAGCTGTCGCTCCGCGAACGAGTCGGCGAGATATTCGCAGATGGCGAGCGAGTCCCACACGTAGACGTTCTCGTGACGCAGCACCGGCACCTTGCCTGCGGGCGACCACGGGCGCACGCGGTCGGCGAACTCCGGCGAGCCGAGGGCGACCCGCACCTCTTCGAACTCGAGCCCGCTCTGGCGCAGCGCGAGCCACGGGCGCAGCGACCACGACGAGTAGTTCTTGTTCCCGATCATCAGGGCCAGCGCGGTCACGCGCTGCGCTCCGGCCGGAGCACCCAGGTCTTGAGACTCTCGCGCGGAAGCTCCGCGTCGGGCTCGAAGCCGGCGCGGCCGGCCCCGAGCGCGGAGTGAGTCGCTTCCGAGATCAACACGCCGCCGACCGGAGCGCTCTTCTGCAGGTGACCCGCGACGTCGAGCACCGGGCTGTACGCGACGCCGCTCGCCAGGTCGACGGCCGAGCGCCCCGTGTGGATTCCGATGCGCACGCGGAACGCGCGCTCGAGCAGGTTCTCGCGCGCGTTCCAGGCCGGCAGCGCGGCGAGCAGCGCGCGCGCGCAGGCCACCGCGGCGGCGGCGGAATCGAAGAACGCCATGACCTCGTCGCCGTTCGAGTTGAGGATGCGCCCGGCGTGCTCGTGCACGCGCTCGCCGATGTAGCCGCGGAAGCGCTCGAACGACACGAACACGCGCTCCGGCCGCGGCTCACTCGCCTTCAGCCCGTACGAATCCGCGATGTCGACGTCGAGGAAGCTGCCGTCGCGCACGAACTCGCGCTCGAGGCGCGCCTCGAGATCGACGCGCGCCTCCATCACGCGGCGCAGCCCGCCCTCGCCAGGAGCCGCCGCGGAGTCGTCGCTCTCGACGGCGGTGCGCGCCAGCTCGAGCCGCAGGCGCACGGCGTCGGCGAGGCTGATCTCGTCGCCGTGCGCCAGCGTGACCTCGCCCGAGACGAGCTCGCCGTTGCGCAGCGTCGGATTCGTCTGACTGCGGTTGCGCAGCACGATCCGCTCGCCCTCGCGCGCCAGCTCCGCGTGCAGGCGGGAGACACCCGGGTCGGCGAGCACCACGTCGCAGTCCGGCTGGCGGCCGAGCCGGATCAGCTCGCCCAGCAGCGGGAAGCGCGCGCCCTGCAGCCGCCCCGGCGCCTCGAGGACGGCGATCTGGCCCCATACACCGCTGGGTGTACGGAGCACGGTGGTCTGCGCCGCGGCCTCGTCGACCCGGATGATCTCGGTGCGCTCCTCGCGCCGGCCCGGCGCCGCGGCGGCGGCCTCGCCGAGCCCGCGCACCTCGAGCGTCACGCGGCCCATGCGGATGCGGTCTCCCGGGCCGACGACGCGCCGCCGCACGGGCTCGCCGTTCACCAGAGTGGGATTCGCAGCCGTTGCCAGGTGCTCGAGCGCCCAGCCGTCGCCACCGAGCCGCAGGCGCGCCTGCCGCGCGGACACGGAGCGGTCGCGCAGCCGCACGCGGTCCTCGCGCGCGCTCGTCTCGTCTCCGCGCCCGATCTCGACCTCGGGCCGCATGACGCTGAGCCGCGCGCCGCGATCCGCGCCCTCGACCACGATCAGCGCGAGCCACGGGCCGATGCCGGGCGCGCCAGACTCGTTCGGTTGGCGGCCGCTCCGCCGGTTCCACCAGGACATTCTCGGGCGAGTCTCCGCCGCGCCGCGCGCCCGGGTCAAGCGTGTGGTCTAATCCGGCTCGGCGGGGTCGTGCAGGCGGAGGTTCCAGGTCGATGAGGCTCCTCGCGATCCCCGGCGCGCTGCGCGAGGGGTCACACAACCGGCGGCTCCTGACGCTCGCGGCGAAACTGCTCGCGGGCGCGGGCGCCGAGATCGACTGGATCGACTTCCGCGCACTGGCGATTCCGATCTACGACGGCGACGTCGAGACCAGCAGCGGTCTGCCGCCTGGCGCGCTCGAGCTCGCCCGGCGAGTCACTGCGGCCGACGGCCTCGTGATCGCGTCGCCGGAGTACAACATGTCGATGCCCGCGCTGCTGAAGAACGCGATCGACTGGCTCTCGCGCGCGAAGCCGATGCCGCTGCGCGGGAAGGGTGCCCTGCTCCTGTCCGCCTCGCCGTCGCTGGTGGGAGGCAACCGCGGCTTGTGGGCGCTGCGCGTGCCCCTCGAGGTGCTGGGCGTGCACGTGTTTCCCGACATGTTCTCGCTCGCGAGCGCGCACCAGGGCTTCAAGCCGGACGGCGAGCTCGTGGACGAAGCGCTCGCGAAGTTCCTGCGCCGAGTCGTCGATGGCTTCGTGCGAGTGACTCGCGCGATTTCGGAGAGCAAACCGTGACCCAAACCCGCGCGCCGCTTTCCGCCGAGCAAGTTCTCGGCTTCCACAAGACACTCTCGAACTGGGGCCGCTTCGGCGAGCGCGACCAGCTCGGCACGCTGAACCTGATCACGCCCGAGAAGCGCCGCGCGGCTGCGCGCCTCGTCGCGTCCGGGCGCACGGTGTCGTGCGCACGGCCGCTGCCGACGCAGCCCAGCATCGAAAATCCGAATCCGGTGCAGCACCACATGATCGGCACCTGCACCGAAGGCTGGGGCGGCGACTACTTCGCGATCGCCCCGCACGGCTTCGCGACGTCGCACATCGACGCGCTCTGTCACATCTTCCACGAGGGCAAGCTCTACAACGGCTACCCGATCGAGAGGGTGACCGCGCACGGCGCGCTGGAGCTCGGCATCCACGAGCTGCGCGACGGCGTCGTGTCTCGCGGCGTTCTGCTCGACGTGCCGGTGACTCGTGGCGTTCCCTACCTCGAGGCGGGTGAGCCGATCTTTCCCGACGATCTCGAGGCCGCGGAGAATCGCGCCGGGCTGCGCGTCGAGCCGGGCGACGTCCTGCTGCTGCGGACGGGCCGCTGGGCGCTGCGCGATGCGCGCGGTCCCTGGGATCCGCGTCAGTCCGCCGCGGGGCTGGACGCCTCGTGTCTCCCCTGGTTGCACGCGCGCGGCGTGGCGGCGCTCGGCTGCGACGGCGTCTCCGACGTGGTTCCGTCGCGGATCGAGGGCGTCGGCCTGCCGATTCACTCGGTCGCCATCGTCGCGATCGGCCTGCACCTGATCGACAACCTGGACCTCGAGGCGCTCTCGAGCGCCTGCGTCGCGGAGAAGCGCTGGGAGTTTCTGCTGACGCTGGCGCCGCTCGTGCTCTTCCGCGGGACGGCGTCCCCGTTGAATCCGATCGCGCTGTTCTGAGTCGCCGTTGCGCTGGCCCGACGGCTTCTTGTGGGGAACGGGCGCGTCCTCGACTCAGTGCGAGGGCGCGGCGCCGGCGTCCGACTGGCGGGACTGGGAACGCGCCGGGCGCGCGCCGGCCTCCGGCGAGGGGAACGGCTTCGCGCTGAGATATGCCGAGGACTTCGCGCTGCTCGCCGCGCTCGGCCTGCGGCATCACCGGCTGTCGATCGAGTGGGCGCGCATCGAGCCCGAGCCCGGTGTTCGCGATCCGCGCGCGGTCACTCACTACCGCGACGTGCTGCGCGCCGCGCGCGAAGCGGGCATCGTCCCCTGGGTCTGCCTGCACCACTTCACCCTGCCGCGCTGGTTCGCCGAGAGCGGCGGATTCCTGGTCGAGCGGAACCGAACCGAGTCATGGGCGAGACACGTCGCGTTCGCCGCGGAGACGTTCGGCGACCTGGTGGGCGGCTGGCAGCCGGTCAACGAGATGAACATCTATCCGCACATCGCCTACCGCGGCCAGGGCTTCCCGCCCGGGCGCAACGACCGCGCCGAGTTCGCGCTCGCATCCGAGGCGATTCACCTGGCGACCGCCGAGGCCGCCGTGCGCCTGAAGCAGACGGGCGCTCCGGTGTCTTCGATTTTCTCGCTGTCGGCGCTGGTCGCGCAGGATGACGAGGCCGCGACGCGTCACAGGCTCGCGCGGATGCGCGAGACACTCTGGCGTCCGGGCATCGACCTGTTTCGCGAGGGTGTCCTGCGGATTCCCGGGCGCGCGCCGGTCGAGCGGCCGGACCTCGCGCGCTGCTTCGATCTGATCGGCTTCTCGTACTACTCGGCGATCGGCGTGCGCGCCGGACGCCCCGCGATTCACCCGCCCGGCGCCGCGCGCTCGCCGCTCGGCTACGGGATCTGGGCCGACGGGCTCGGCCTCGTGCTCGACGACTTGCACGCTCTGCTCCCCGGCCTGCCGCTGCTCGTCGCCGAGTTCGGCATCGGCACGGACGACGACGAGGTCCGCTCCCGCTATCTCGCGCGCGGGCTGGAGGTCGCGAACGCCGCGCTCGCGCGCGGCATCGACCTGCGCGGCTTCTTCCACTGGACGGCGGTCGACAACTACGAGTGGCTGCACGGCTACGACGTCGCGTTCGGGCTCTTCGACCGCGAGCGCGTGGTCCGGGCGAGCGCGCAGGTGCTGGCGCGCGAGGCGCGGGGAGCCGGAGCAGGCTGACGTCGCCCGCAGCCTCCCCGCGCGTCGTACACATGGAGGTGTCGCGCGTGAGGGCTTAAGCTCGTGCACGTGGACGAGAGCGCCGCGGTTCTCGAACGAGTGTTTCGCGCCGAGTCGGGCGTGGTGCTCGGTGCCCTGCTGGCGCAGCTGCACGACTTCGACCTGGCGGAGGACGCGTTTCAGGACGCGGTCGCGTCGGCGCTCGAGCGCTGGCCGATCGACGGCGTGCCGCGCCGGCCCGGGGCTTGGCTGCTGACGGCGGCGCGGCGGAAGGCGCTCGATCGGCTGCGCCGCCGCGCGACCCGGCTCGACAAGCAGAGCGCGCTAGAGCTCGAGACCGAGCTGTCGAGCGCGCAGGAGTCAGCGCTGGACGACGAAGAGATACAGGACGAGCGACTGCGCCTGATCTTCACCTGCTGCCACCCGGCGCTCGGCCAGCATGCGCAGGTCGCGCTCACCCTGCGCACGCTCGGCGGCCTCTCGACGGCGGAGATCGCGCGCGCCTTTCTCGTCGACGAGAGCGCGATGGCGCGCCGGCTGGTGCGCGCGAAAGCGAAGCTGCGCGGGGAGCGGATCGCCTATCGCGCGCCGCCGCTCGAGCTCGTGCCGGAGCGCCGCGAAGCGGTGCTCTCGGTGATCTACCTGATCTTCAACGAGGGCTACGCCGCGAGCGCCGGTGACTCGCTCGTGCGGCGGGAGCTCGCGAGCGAGGCGATCCGCCTCGGGCGGGTGCTGGCCGAGCTCTTGCCGGGAGACACAGAAGTGCGTGGCCTGCTCGCGCTGATGCTTCTGCACGACGCGCGCCGCGACGCGCGCGTCGACGCGTCTGGCGTCGGCGTTCCGCTCGAAGAGCAGGACCGCGGGCGCTGGGACCATGCGCAGATCCGCGAGGGCAGAGCGCGCGTCGCCGAGCTCGGTCCGATCGCGGAGTCGGGCCCCTACGCCCTGCAGGCGCGGATCGCCTCGCTGCACGTCGCGGGGGAGCACTTCGGCCAGATCGATTGGCGGGCGATCGCCGCGCTCTATGACCGCTTGCTCGCGCTCGGCCGCTCGCCGGTGATCGAGCTGAACCGGGCCGTAGCGGTCGCGCTGGCCGACGGCCCCGAGGCAGGCCTACGTTTGCTCGAAGCCCGCGACCTGGCCCAGTCACTCGCCGACTATCCGCCGTATCTCGGCGCGCGCGCGGATCTGCTCCGCCGCGCGGGGCGAGCCTTCGAGGCCCGCGCCGCCTATCAGAGCGCACTCACCCTGGCCCGCACCGCTCCCGAGCGCGCTTTTCTCGCGCGGCGCCTGCGGGAGCTCCGGTGATCGACTCATGACCCCCGAGCTCGCCGCGCTGATTGGATTCGTCCTCCTGCCGATCGCGTGCGTCGCGCTCGAGAGGCTCTGGCCGTCGGTGCGGGGCAGGCCGTGGATTCGCGCGGGCGCTGCCTCGGACGCCGTCTGGTACGTCGTCGAGGCCTACGTCGCGCGCCTGCTCGCGCCGTGGGCGACTTACTTCGCGCTGGTCCCCGTGATGGCCGCGTACCGGATGACCGCCGGCGAGTTCTACTCCGGCTTCGGCCGGGCCGGCGCGATCCCGTTCTGGTGGCAGGTGCCGATCGTGTTCGTGCTCGCCGACTTTCTCTCGTACTGGCAGCACCGGCTCTTCCACACGCGCGCGCTCTGGCCGATCCACGCGGTGCACCACTCGTCGACGGAGGTCGACTGGCTGAGCTCCGGGCGCTTCCATCCGCTCAACGAGATCGGCGCCCAGCTCGTCTACGTCGCGCCCGTGCTCGCGTGCGGCTTTCACCCGTACACGTTTCTGGTGCTCGCGCCGTTCACGACCTGGTACGTGGTCCTGCTGCACGCGAACCTCGGCTGGACGCTCGGGCCGCTCCGCGGGCTGATCGCGAGCCCCGTGTTCCACCGCTGGCACCACACCCGGGCCGAAGAGGGGCTCGACAAGAACTTCGGCGGAATCCTCGCGCTCTGGGACGTCGCTTTCGGGACATACTTCATGCCGGAAGGGCGTGTCGCGACGAGCTTCGGCTCGAGTGAGCCGGTTCCGCCGGGATTCACGGCACAGCTGGTCTATCCGTTCAAGGTGCTGACTCGGTCCAAGTGGGTTTAGACTGTCTGGCGTATGCTGCACGGCTCGATCAACCATGTCTCGATCACGGTCTCGGATCTGCCGCGCGCAATGGGATTCTTTGCGCCGCTGCTCGAGTTCCTCGGATACGATGTGGGTCAGACATTTCACGACGGTCGCTCGGGTCATGATCTCACCGTGAACATCAACCGGTCGAACGGAACCGCGCTCAACGTCTGGCAGGCGGAAGCGGATCTCGCCGAGCATCGCTTCGAGGTCTACGAGCCCGGTCTGCACCATGTCGCATTCAACGTGGAGAGACACGAGCAGGTCGACGCGGCGCACGAGCTCGTCCGCCGGCTCGGTGGCCAGATCCTCGACGGGCCCGCTGAATTCCCGTTCGGACCCGGCGGCTACTACGCCTTCTACTTCCTCGGTCCGGATCGCATGAAGTTCGAGATCGTCCACATGCCGCTTGCGGAGAAGAGGGCGAAGGAACGCTAGTCGGGATCGGAGGTTCTCTTGCAGCGAACAGCACGATGCTCCTGTGGCTCACTGCGGGTCACTGCTTCGGGGGAGCCGGCCAGCGTCGTGGCTTGCCACTGTCTGGAGTGCCAGCGCCGAACCGGATCCGTCTTCGGGGTCGGTGCGTACTATCCGGAAGGGCAAGTCGCGATCTCGGGCGTCTCCAAGCAGTTCGCGCGTCCCACGGAGTCAGGCAACGACTTCACGACTCACTTCTGTCCGTCTTGCGGGTCTTCGGTGTATTGGAGCTCGGGAAAGAATCCCGGACTCGTCGGGGTGGCCGTGGGAGCGTTCGGCGACGCGTCGTTCCCGCAGCCGGGTCGCTCGGTCTGGGAGCGTTCGATGCACGCGTGGGTCGAGATCGCCATCGCCCAGCAGCACTTTCCGAAGGGGCGGGTCTAGGAAGCCCTTCTCGCCTTCAGCGCGTGTCCGGCGAGTGTCTTGCCGAGATCCCAGATCGAGCCCGGCACCTTGTGAGTGTCGGCGATCACCTGGTCGCACGCGCTGCGGATCCAGCGGCGGTCGTCTTCGGAGATCACGAGCGGCGGCAGGAACTTCACGACGTTGCAGCCGTGACCCGCGACCTGCGACAGGATCCGGTGGTTCTTGAACAGCGGGATCGTGATCATCTGGCTGAACAGGCCCGGCTGCGCAGCTTCGAGGAGCTTCCACGCGGCGCGTAGCGAGAGACTCTTCGGCTCGCCGAACTCGAGCGCGATCATCATGCCCTTGCCGCGGACCTCTTTGAGAAACTCGTGCTTCTCGATCAGGCCGCGCAGGTCGCAGATCAGCGACTCGCCGAGCTTCGAGGCGTGCTCGACGAGATTCTCTTCCTTGAGCACGCGCAGGGTCGCGATGCCCGCCGCCATCGCGAGGTTGTTCTTGGAGAAGGTCGAGCCGTGGATCGGGGAGCGGATCATCGAGCTGAACAGCTTGTCGAAGACGTCCTTGCGCATGCCGACCGCGCCCACGGGCACAAAGCCGCCCGACAGCGCCTTCGCCATGAGGATCATGTCGGGCTCGGCGTTCCAGTGATTCACGGCCCACATGCGGCCCGTGCGCCCCAGGCCGGTCTGCACCTCGTCAGCGACGAAGAGAGTCCCGTGCTGCCGACAAAGTCGCGCCGCCTCGCGCAGATAGTCGGGACCGGCGACGTGCACGCCGTGGCCCTGGATCGGCTCGACGATGAACGCGGCGACGTCGCGCTTCGCGAGCGCCGCCTCGAGCGCGGGCAGGTCGTTGAACGGAATCCGGCGACAGCCCGGGAGCATCGGGCCGAAGCCCTCCTGGAAGATGTCGTCGCCGTTCAGCGAGACCGCCCCCATCGTGAGTCCGTGAAACGCGTGCTCGCAGTAGACGAGGCCTTCGCGGCGCGTGGCGTAGCGCGCGAACTTGATCGCCGCCTCCACCGCCTCGGTGCCGGAGTTGCAGAAGAACACCTTGTCGAGCCCGCCCGGGAACGTGGGCACGAGTCTCTCGGCGAGGATCCCCGCCAGGAGTGACACGTCCATCTGCACCAGGCTCGGCAGCTCGCCCTCGAGCACCTCGCGCAGGGCCGCCACGATCGCCGGGTGATTGCGGCCGACCGCGAAGACGCCGTAGCCGGACAAGAGGTCCAGATACCGGTTGCCCTCGTCGTCCCATAGATAGGGACCTTCGGCCTTCGCGTAGCGCCGATCGAAGCCGATCGTGCGCAACACGCGCGCGTGTTGAGTGTTCAAATAGCGCTCGTGGAGCGCGAAGCTCTCGCCGCGCCGCTGCGCCAGGAGTTCGAGCAGGCTCTCGGACATTCGGATCCCTTCCGATCGACTTCGTTCGGCTTCGCCTCACTGCGCGCGGCTTCGCCTCACTGCGCGCCGCTGCACCGCTTTCGCCGAGCGCAGAATACCTTTCTTTGGGCGCCAGCGTCGTTTCTGCGGGGGTACGCTCGTCGTAGTCGCAGGAGGGTCGAACGTGGAGTTCATGCTGCTGATCGAAGACCGGCGCTCCGAGACGCAGCGCGCCTCGGTGAGCCCCGAGGAAATGGGCAAGTTCGCCCGCGAGCTCGCCGAGCGCGGCATCCTGCGCGGGGCCGCGGGCCCGCTGCGACCCGACTCCGAGGCGGCGCGGGTGCGCCTCCGGGACGGCCGGGCGGTCGTGACCGACGGCCCGTTCCCCGAGGCGAGCGAAGTGCTCGGCGGGTATTTCGTCGTCGACGTCGCGGATCGCGCGGCCGCGGTCGAGATCGCAAAGCGCTGCCCGTACGCGCGTACCGGGCTGGTCGAGGTGCGCGCCATGAAGTACTGGCGCCGATCCGAAGGGAACGGCGGCGCCGAGTTCGTGCTGCTGTACATCATGGATCCGAGCGTGACTGGACCCGACGAGCCGCGGATCGCGAAGATGATGACCGCGACCGACGAGCTGCAACGCGCCGGCACGCACTTGGGCGGCGCGCGTCTCGAGCCCGAGATCCCGGGCACGCGCGTCGAGCTTCGCGGCGAAAGAGCGATCGTGCTGGACGGGCCGTTCGCCGAGAGCAAGGAAGTGTTCGGCGGCTTTGCCCTGATCCAGGCGGCCAGCCGCGCCGAGGCGATCGAGATCGCGCTGCGCATTCCGCACTCGGGCTGGGGCACGACCGAGGTCCGCGAAGTCGGCCGCCGGGGCGCGCCGTGATTCGGCTGTACGGCAGCGCGAACACGCGCGCCTTCCGCGTGCTCTGGATGCTCGAGGAGCTCGGCGTTCCCTACCAGCTGGTGAGAGTGGACTTCGACGGCGGCGCGTCGCGCACGCCCGAGTTCTTGGCGCTGAATCCGAACGGGCGCGTCCCCGTCCTGGACGACGGCGGGCTCGTGCTGTTCGAATCACTCGCCATCAACCTGTATCTCGCCGAGAAGTACGGGAGCGACTCGCTCTGGCCGAAGGCCGCCGCGGACCGCGCGCGCGCGGTGCAGTGGTCGTTCTGGGCCATGACCGAGTGCGAGCGGAGCCTGTTCGCGGTGCTCTTCGGCTCGCGCACCGGCGAATTCGCGAAGTGGCGCGAGTGGACCGAGAGCGCCGAGTTCCGCGAGACACATCCCGGCTTCCGCATGCCGCCCGCCGACGAGGCGCACGCCGCGCTGCAGCCACCGCTGCGCGTGCTGGACTCACACCTCGCCGCGCGCGGCAGCATGCTGGGCGGGCCGTTCTCGGCGGCGGATCTGAACGTCGCCTCGGTGCTGCTGACCGCGCGCCTCGCGCAGATGGATCTCGCGGGTTTTCCGAGCCTCGACGCCTGGCTCACGCGCGCGATGTCGCGCGCCGCGCTCGGCGTCGCCGCGAGAAAGTGAGCAGGAGGTCGGTCGTGGAATTCATGCTGTTGATCGAAGACCGTCGCGGCGAGGCGCCCCGCGCGTCCGTGAGCGTCCAGGAGATGGGCAAGTTCGCGCGCGAGCTCGGCGAGCGCGGCATCCTGCGCGGCGCCGCGGGCCCGCTGCGACCCGACTCCGAGGCCGTGCGTGTTTCGCTGAAGGGCGGTCGGGCGAGTGTGACCGACGGTCCGTTCGCCGAGGCGCGCGAGGTGGTCGGTGGGTACTTCGCGATCGATGTCGCGGATCGCGCGGCCGCGATCGAGGTCGCGGCGCTCTGCCCCTACGCGCGAGCGGGCGCGGTCGAGGTTCGCGCCATGCGCTCCATGCCGCGGGACGAGGCGACCGGCGGGCCGCAGTTCGTGCTCCTGTTTCTGCTTGCGGCGGACGCGCCGGTCCCCGACGCAGCGCGCCTGGCGGAGGGCATGGCGCAGATGCGGGCCGTCGTCGACGAGCTGCGCCGCGAGGGGAAACACCTCGCGGGCGCCGGCCTGCCGCCCGAGCCTCCGGCTGCGCGCGTCGAGATCCGCGGCGAGAAGGTGTTCGTTCGCGACGGCCCGTTCGCCGAGTCCAAGGAAGTCACTCTGGGCTTCGCGCTGGTCCAGGCGCCGAATCGCGCGGCGGCGATCGAGACCGCGAAGCGCATCCCTCACGCGGGCTGGGGATCGATCGAAGTGCGCGAAGTCGGCCCGCTGGGCGCTGCCTGACTCGCGCCACGAGACACGAAGGAGAAGACCGTGGACTACCTGCTCTTGGTCCTGAGTCACAAAGGCGAGGCGCCGCGCGAAGAAATCGACTTCGCCGAGATGGGGAAGTTCGCCGGCGAGCTCAGCCAGCAGGGGAAGATGCGCGGCGGCGCGCCGCTCCACCCCGAGAGCGCGGGCGCCCGGGTGAGCGTGCGCCGCGGCAAGCTGCAGACCGCCGACGGCCCCTTCGCAGAGAGCAAGGAAGTGATCGGCGGCTATTTCATGTTCGACGCGCGCGACGCGGCCGAGGCGCTCGAGATCGCCAAGCGCTGCCCCGCAGCGCGCTCCGGCTTCGTCGAGCTGCACTCGGCCATGGCGGACCGCGCCGAGTCACCGCCTTCGGCCGGCGCGAAATACATGCTGATCTTTCTGGAGGGGCCGGACTTCGGCGGCGACCCCGACGGCTCGAAGTACCGCGAGATGGAGAAGTGGACCGACGAGCTGAAGCGCGAGCGGAAATACGTCGAGTGCGCCGGCTTGCCGAAGTCGGAGCCGGGCGCGCGCGTCGAGACACGCGGCGCGAAGGTCGCGGTGACCGACGGCCCGTTCGCCGAGGCGAAGGAGATCGTCGGCGGCTATGCGGTCGTGGTGGCGGCCGCGCGCAGCGCCGCGCTCGAGCTCGCCGCGCGCTGCCCGCATGCGACTTGGGGCGTGGTCGAAGTCCGCGAGATCATGTCCGTCCCGGCGATGTGATGGCCGCGAGCGAGGCTCCCAGCTTCGACCTCGGACGGACACTGCGGGTCGAGCGCGTGTCGGCGGGCGAGTTCACGGCGTCGCTCGAGAACGCGTTCGGCCGGGCGCAGCTCAATGACCTGCTCGCGCGCGCGGCGCTCGCCGCCTGCGAGACCGCGGGAGAGCTTCCACTGGTGCAGCTCTCCGCGACTTACCTGCGGCCGCCGCCGTGCAGTGTGGCCCTCCGGCTCGCGGTCGAGTCGCTCGACGACGGCGCGGGCCAGGCGCTCCGGCGCGTGCGTGTCTCGGGCGACGCTCTCTTCGCGGAGGTGACTGCCAGCTTCGCGCGCGCCGGCACGGGGCCCGACTTCGGACCGCCGCTCCCGGACGGCTTGCCGAAGCCCGAGGACCTGCCCAGCACGCTCGAGGTCGCGCGCGCGGAGTGCTGGGAGGAGTACGCGGCGGGTCCGATCGGGTTCCGGCGCGTCAATCGCGTCTGGCCGCCGCCGCCCGAAGAGCGACTGTCTCCGCACCGCGAGTGGCTGCGGCCGCGCGCCCCGCTGCCGCCGGATCCACGCGTGCACACGGCGGCGCTCGCCTTCGCGAGTCAGTTCTACTCGCAATGGGCGTTCGAGTGGCGGACCGGTCCGGGCTTCGCGCACGAGCGCTTCGAGATCCTCGATCACTCGCTCTGGGTCCACGGGCCCGTGCGCTGGGACGATTGGTGGCTGCTCGACGCGATCTGCGACGTGAGTCGCGGCGGCCGCGCGCTGGCCCACCGCCGCATCTTCGCGCGCGACGGCAGGCTGCTCGCGTCGATCACTCACGCGGGAAGAATCTCGCTTCGCTGACGTGCCCCAGGCCGAGCGCTGAGCGAGGACCGGGGCGACGGATGATGCGGACCGCGCGGCGGCCCTCGCCCGAGCGCTCGGCGATTTCAGTGGGTCAGTTGTCGGGGGCTTCGAAGCCGGTGACCGCGAACCACTTGTCTTCGGAGCCGGCCATGATGAACACGACCGGCGCGACGCACGGATTGGGCAGCGTCAGCTTCGCGTTGATCACGGAGTTGCCGTTCGCGTCCGCGGGGAATCCGACGCTGGTGACGTTCGCCGTGGGCGTCGCGGCGCCGTCTTCCGTCAGGCAGCTCACGAGCCCGCGGAACTGCGCCTCGTCGTTCTTCCCGCGCAGCTCGGGCGGCACCGAGGGATCGTCCTTGAAGACGAGGCCTCTCACGTTGATGAAGAGATGTCCCGAGGTCGTCAGGAATCCGCGCACGGACTTCGCGACTTCCCACGGGGCCTCGTCGCCAACCACGCCGCGGATCGGGTTCGCGTCGCCGATGAAGCCGCCGTCCACCCCGTACATCGAGTGGAACGAGAGCATGAGGCGCGGAATCTCGGGCTTCTTGTGCTCGCCGCCGCCTCCCATGCCCATGCTGATGATGCCGTGGTCCGCAGACGCGGAAGCCGTCAGGAACGCGGCGAGAGTGAGTGTCAGACCGGTCGCGATGATGCTGCGCATGAACCCTCCATCCGCGGTAGCGCCGCGGGACTAGGGGAGTACGACGCGGCGGGGGTTGCAGATTCCGCGCGTGGTAGAGTCGCAGAGATGTCGCCGTCGACGCGGATCCCGCACGCGGCCGCGCCGTACAACGCGGGTGCCGATCTGCTCGTGTCGGCCGCGCGGCGAGGTGGTGACACAGTCGTGCGCTGTGACGGCGTCGCGACGAGCGGTGAGTCGCTCGCTGCGGGTGCGCTCGCGCTGCAGGCGGGACTCGGCGCGCGCGGTGTCTCGCCCGGTGAGCGCGTTCTCATTCTGCTGCGCGACACGCCCGCGTTCGTCATGGCGTTCACGGGCGCGCTGCGAGGCGGATTCGTGCCCGTCCCGCTCTCGACGTCGCTGCCCGCCAAGGACGCGTCGTTCATTGCCCGCGACGCCGGAGTGCGCGCCGCCCTCGTCGATCGCTCACTGCCCGCACTCGCCGATCCGGCCCTGTATCCCCCAGGCGCCGCGCTGATTCACGCCGGCGTCTCGAGCTTCGAGGGAGTCTCGCCCGGCGCGGAGCCCGACGCGGCGCCGACCCTCGCCGGTGACCGGGCGTTCTTCCTGTACACGTCGGGCACCACGGGCGAGCCGAAGGGCGCCGTGCACCGGCACGTCGATCTGCCGGTCACCGCCGAGTGTTACGCGCGCGATTTGCTCGAGCTCGGTCCGGGCGACCGCGTGCTCTCCGCCGCCAAGCTGCACTTCGCGTACGGGCTCGGCAACTCACTCACCTTTCCGCTCGCGCTCGGCGCCGAGGTGGTGCTCGCGCCGGAGCGCGCGACGCCGGAGGCGGTCTTTGCGCTGATCGCGCGCGAGCAGCCCAGCGTATTCTTCGGCGTGCCGACCTTGTACGCCGCCATGCTCGCGCACCCGGAGCCGCCCGCGAGCCTCGGCCGCGTGCGCGTCTGTGTTTCGGCAGGCGAAGCGCTGCCCGCCGCGCTGTACCAGCGCTGGCTGACACAGTTCGGTGTCGAGATCCTCGACGGGCTCGGCAGCACGGAGATGCTCCACGTCTTTCTGTCGAACCGACCGGGCGCCGCGCGCGCAGGCTCGTGCGGCGTGCCGGTTTCGGGCTACGAGCTGCGCGTTGTGGACGGCGACGGCAACGACGTCCCGGACGGCGAGATCGGCACGCTGCTCGCGCGCGGCGAGAGCGCGGCGCGCGCGTATCACGAGCGGCCCGCGGACACCGCGCGCACCATGTTCGCGCCGGGCTGGCTGCGCACCGGCGACAGCGTTCGCCGCGACGGCGACGGATTCTACTGGCACGCGGGCCGCAGCGACGACCTGATCAAGGTGAGCGGCTCGTACGTCTCGCCGATCGAGGTCGAGGCGCTGCTCGCAGAGCACCCGTCGGTGCTCGAGGCCGCCGTCGTCGGCGAGCCCGACGCGAGCGGTCTCACCAAGCCGCGCGCGTTCGTGGTGCTGGCCCCCGGAGCGCAGCCGAGCGAGCGGCTGGCGCGCGAGCTGCAGGAGTTCGTGAAGGCGAACAGCGCGCCGCACAAGTATCCTCGGCGCGTGGACTTCGTCGACGAGCTGCCGAAGACGGCGACCGGCAAGATCCGCCGCCACTTGCTGCGCGAGAAGCGGCCGTGAGCAGGTCGAGCGACGGCGTGCCGCGCGAGCTCGAGACCGCGCCCGAGCGCTATCGCCACTGGCGGCTCGTGGTCGACGGCCCGCTCGCGCGACTCACCCTGGCGGTCGACGAGGGCGGCGCGCTGGCCGACGGGGTGACGCTCAAGCGCAACAGCTACGACCTCGGCGTCGATCTCGAGCTGCGCGACGCGGTCACCCGCCTGCGCTTCGAGCACCCCGCGGTGCGCTGCGTGGTGGTCGAGAGCGCGCTCGCCGACGTGTTCTGCGCGGGTGCGAACATCGCCATGCTGGCCCGCTCGTCGCACCCGCTGAAGGTGAACTTCTGCAAGCTCACGAACGAGACGCGGCTCGAGATCGAGGCGGCGACGCGCGCGGGACAGCGCTGGATCGCGGCGCTCGCCGGCACCGCGAGCGGGGGCGGCTACGAGCTCGCGCTCGCCTGCGAGCGCATTCTGCTCGTCGACGATCGCCGGGCCGCCGTGAGTCTGCCCGAGCTGCCGCTGCTGGCCGTGCTGCCAGGCACCGGCGGACTCACTCGGCTCGTCGACAAGCGCCGCGTTCGGAAGGACGTGGCGGATCTGTTCTGCACCACGGAAGAGGGTGTGCGCGCGCCGCGCGCGCTGGCCTGGGGGCTGGTCGACGCGATCGCGGCGCCGAGCGAGTTCCGCGCGCTGGTGGAGCGCGAGGTCGCGGTCGCCCTGGCCGACGAGGCGCCGGCGCGCCCGCTGCGCGGCGTTTCGCTCGAGTCACTCGACCCGGAAGTGACTTCGCGGGGGATCCGCTACCGGCACGTCGAAGTGAGCCTCGATCCGGAGCGGCGCGTCGCAGAGATCCGGTTGCTGCTTCCAGGCGGCGGGGTCCCGGAGATGCTGCGGATCGCGCGCGAGCTCGACGACGCGATTCTGCGCCTGCGCCTCCACCATCCCGAGCTGGGTCTGTGGCTGCTGCGAGTCAGCGGCGACCCGGCGCACGCGCGCGCGCTCGACCGCGCGCTGCTCGGCGACGGCTGGCTCGCGGGCGAGGTGCGCGCTCTCTGGGGCCGCGTGCTGAAGCGGATCGAGAACTCGGCGCGCTCGAGCTTCGCGCTGGCCGACGCGGGCAGCTGCTTCGCGGGCGCGTTCCTCGAGCTCGCGCTCGCCGCGGACCGCTGCTACATGCTGCGCGGCGCGGAGAGCGCGCCGGCGCTCGAGCTCGGCGCGGCGAACTTCGGCGCTTATCGGATGGCCAACGGACTCACTCGCCTCGAGACTCGCTTCCTGGGTGCGGCCGAGAGAGTCGCGGCGCTGCGTTCCGAGACTTCTCCCGTCGACGCGGAGCGCGCCGTCGAGCTCGGCCTGGTGACCGAGGCGCTCGACGAGATCGACTGGGCCGACTCGCTGCGCGTCGCGATCGAGGAGCGCGCGAGCTTCTCGCCCGACGCGCTGACCGGCATGGAGGCCAGTCTGCGCTTCCCCGGGCCCGAGACGCTCGAGACCAAGATCTTCGCGCGCCTCTCGGCGTGGCAGAATTGGATCTTCCAGCGCCCCAACGCCGCCGGGCCCGACGGCGCGCTGCGCGCCTACGGACGCCCGGAGCGGGCGAAGTTCGATTGGAAGCGCACTTGAGCGTCGACCTCTCCGCGCGGATTCCGAACAACGTCGATCTGGCGGGCGACACCAAGCTGCGTCGCGCGCTCGAGTCGTGGCAGCCCGCGTTCCTGCGCTGGTGGGAAGCGCGCGGCCCGGACGGGCTGCAGCGCGATGAGATCTACCTGCGCACGGCAGTCGGCGTCGACCGCGAGGGCTGGGCGCACTACGACTACGTGAAGATGCCCGACTACCGCTGGGGCATCTTCCTTGCGCCTCCCGAGCCCGAGCGTGCGATCGCGTTCGGCGATCCGCTGGGCCGGCCTGCGTGGCAGCAGGTTCCCGGCGAGCACCGGGCCGCGCTGCGCAGACTGATCGTGACTCAGGGGGACACCGAGCCGGCGAGCGTCGAGCAGCAGCGGCGACTCGGCGCGCGGGCGCCCTCGCTCTACGACCTGCGCAACCTGCTGCAGGTGAACGTCGAGGAGGCCCGCCACCTGTGGGCGATGGTGTATCTGCTGATCAGTCACTTCGGCCGCGACGGGCGCGAAGAGGCGGAGGCGCTGCTCGCGCGCGAGAGCGGCGAGCCCGATCACCCCCGCATCCTCGGCGCGTTCAACCGACCGATCGCGACCTGGCTCGACTTCTTCTGCTTCGCCACGTTCACCGACCGCGACGGCAAGTATCAGCTCGCCTCGCTCGCCGAGTCGGGCTTCGACCCGCTGGCGCGCACCTGCCGCTTCATGCTCACCGAGGAGGCGCACCACCTGTCGGTCGGCGAAGGCGGTGTGCGGCGCGTCGTCGCGCGCACCGCGGAGCTGATGAAGCGCGACCCGAACGAAGACGCGCGCGCGCAGGGCGGCATCGACCTCGCGCTGCTTCAGCGCTTCCTCAATCACTGGTACAGCGAAAGTCTCGATCTGTTCGGCAGCCCGGACTCGTCGAACGCGGCGACTTACTTCGCGACCGGACTGAAGGGGCGCTATCAGGAGTCGAAGCCGGGCCTGTACGACGACCACGTTCTGCTCGAGCGCGCGTACGCGGTCGAGGGACTCGGCGCGAGCGGGGAGGCCGAGCGCCACGAGGTGCCCGCGCGCCGCGCCATCAACGCGATCCTGCAGGACGCCTACGTGCGCGAGTGCGAGAAGTCACTCGCCCACTGGAACCAGGCGCTGGCCAGCGCCGGCCTCGCGCATCGCCTGTCACTGCCGAGTCCGCGCTTCAACCGGAAGATCGGCCCCTTCGCCGAGTCCCACTGGCGGCCCGACGGCAGCCGCGCGTCCGCTGCGAGCGAGGTCGCCGCATGCCTGCCGTCGGCGGCC
Source organism: Myxococcota bacterium (assembly GCA_044450765.1). GTDB lineage: Bacteria > Myxococcota_A > UBA9160 > SZUA-336 > SZUA-336 > VGRW01. Next base: position 41,524 of record JBIOJK010000007.1, read on the forward strand.
GACCTGGCCTGGCTCGAGGCGCTGCAGGACGGCCCGGTGCTCGCGCGCGGCCAGTGCGCGAACTGGCTCGCGGCGCCGACTCACCGGATCAGCGGCCAGCCGCTCGACTTCGAGTACGTCCGCTTCGCCTGAGCGGTCCGCTGGGGCCGACGCGTAAAGCTGGCTTGCCCCCCGGTCGATCGGAGAGCGCAACCAGCGGGCGGAGGCGAGGCGGACGTGGCGCAGAGGACGCTCTTCAGCATCGATGGCACGATCTCGGTCGACCATTGCCCCGGGGAGCGCGCGCTGATCGGCCACTGGCAGTCATTGTGCTCTCCGCAGTTCCGCGCGGCGCTCGAGAAAGCGATGGCCGAGGCCGGACGCGTCGGAGCAGTCACTTGGATCGTGGACCTGACCTCGAATCCGGGCGTCCCGTCGCAGGCGGACCTCGCGTGGATCGAGTCGACCGCGGTCATGCTCGCCAAGCGCAACGGCGTGCGCGCGATCGTGAACGTGCACGGCGCGAGTCAGGTGGCGACGATGGGCTCGAAGCGCTGGTCGAAGAGCGCCAGCGACGGCGGCATGTCCACGTACGACTGCGCCAGTCTCAGCGACGCGCTGCAGCTCGCGTCCGACATCGCGAGCGGCAAAGCAGCCTGAGCGAAGCCTTCGTCGGCCCACCCGAGGCACGCCGCAGGCGTGCGGTGCAGCAGCGCGGCTTCACCGCGCGATTCCCCGCTTGGGTTAGACTCGCGCGCATGAAACTCGAGGGCTTCTGCGCGGATCGGTTCGGGCCCGTGCGCGACGCGTTCATCGCCAACTTCGCGGCGGGGAACGAAGTCGGCGCGTGCGTGTGCGTGACGCAGGACGGCGTGCCGGTCGTCGACCTGTGGGCCGGCGAGGCCGTGAAGGGCGTGGCGCCCTGGAAACGCGACACGATCGTGAACGTGTACTCGACCACGAAGACGATGGCGTCGCTCTGCGTGCTGATGCTCGCGGACCGAGGCGCCGTGGACTTACACGCTCCGGTGTCGCGCTACTGGCCGGAGTTCGCGCAGAACGGGAAAGAGGGCGTGCTGGTGCGGCACGTCATGAGTCACAGCGCCGGTCTGTCCGGCTTCGATCCGCCGCTCACGCGCGTGGAAGAGCTGTACGACTGGGACGCCATCGCGCGAAGACTGGCGGCGCAGAAGCCCTGGTGGACGCCCGGCGAAGGCTCGGGCTACCACGCGATCACGCAGGGCTTCCTGCAGGGCGAGATCGTGCGGCGAGTCACCGGCCAATCCATCGGGACCTTCTTCCGCGAAGAGGTCGCGGAGCCGCTCGGCGCAGACTTCCATATCGGCCTGGCGCCCGAGCATGACGCCCGCCTTGCGGAGCTCGTGCCACCGCCCGGCGGTCTCGCCCGCATCCCGACGGCTCCCGACTCGATCGGCCTGCGCACGATGCAGAGCTGCCCGCTCGACGGCACCGAGCCGCGCACGACCGGCTGGCGGCGCGCCGAGATTCCCGCCGGCGGCGGCGTCGGCAACGCACGCTCGATCGCGCGCGTGCACTCCGCGCTCGCCTGCGGCGGCGCGGTCGACGGCGTGCGACTCATGTCGGAAGCCGGCGTGCGCCGCGTGCTCGAAGAGCAGACCAACGGGATCGACCGAGTCATGAACGGCCCGGTCCGCTTCGGCATGGGCTTCGGCCTGGCGATTCCCGGCATGCCGCTCAGCCCCAACCCGAACACGTTCTTCTGGGGCGGCTGGGGAGGATCACTCGCCATCATCGACCTCGACGCGCGCGTCTCGATCGCCTACGCGATGAACCGCATGGCGCCCGACATGATGGGCGACGTCCGCGGCGGCATGATCGTGCTCTCGACTTACAAGTCACTGGCGGACTGAGCTGAGGCCGCTCCGGCTCTACTTGCTGGGCACGAGCTCGTGGTTCCTCGCCTTCGGGATCCACGCCGTGCTCTTCTCGTGGCTCGTGACGATCGTGCTGCGCGAGTCGCCGCAAATGGTCGGCGTGGCGCAGATGTCGATGCTGGTTCCCGCGACCTTGCTGATGCTCGTCGGCGGCAGCCTGGCGGACCACTTCGGGGGCCGGCGCATCGCGGTGCTGGCGCAGAGCTTCGCGGTCGCGCCGCCGGTCGCGCTCGCGGTTCTGGTGGCGACGGGCTCGCTGCGCATCGGCGCGATGCTCGGCTACGCGGTCGCGATGGGTCTGGCGCAGGCGTTCCTGACTCCGGCGCGCGACGCGCTGCTGAACGACGTCGCCGAGGCGGGCATCCAGCGCACCGTCGTGCGCGCGAGCCTGGTGCAATTCGGCGCCCAGATCGCCGGGTTTCTCGCCGCGTCGCGCGCGGACGCGCTCGGGCCGCTGCCGATCTTCGCGCTGCAGATCGCGGCGCTCGGCGTGGGCGCGTTCGCGCTGGCGCGCGTGAGGGTCGACCCCCATCCGGTCGCCGAGGGGACTCACTGGCTGCGCGACATGGCGACGTCGGTCGCCGAGGGCGCGCGCACCGTATTCGCCTCGCGCGAGATGCGGCTGGTCGTGCTGCAGAACGCCGCGATGGGCGCGTGCTTCATGGGCTCGTACATCGTCACCGTTCCGCTCTTGATCCGCGAGCTGTACAAGGGGTCGGCGTCGGACCTCGGCCTCGTGAACGCGGCTAACTCACTCGGCCTGCTGACCACCGTGCTCGCGCTGATGCGCTTCGGCGACGTGCGCCGCCGCTTCCGCGCGCTGCTCCTGTCGCAGGCGGTCGGCGCCTGCATTCTCGCGCTGATCGGCGCCGGGCTCGGCTTCGCCGCGACGCTCGCGCTGATCTGCGTCTGGGGCATGTGCGGCGGCCTCGCGATGAGCATGGCGCGCACGATCATGCAAGAGCAGGCGCCGCCCGGTCAGGCCGGACGAGTCATGGCCTTCTTCTCGTTCTCGCTGCTGGGCGCCGGGCCGCTCGGCGCCCTCGCGTGCGGCTATCTGGTGACTTGGCTCGGGCCGCAGCGCGCGCTCGTGGTCGCGGCCCTGGTCATGGGGGTCGTCGTCAGCGCGGTGTGCGCGTGGTCGCTGGCGCGGCGCCGCGACGATCGCCACTTGGCCGCGACAGGATATGCTCACGGTGACTATCGTGAGCGCGCCCGACGGCGCGCAGGAGAGTGAGATGATCGGTCGAATCGTGAAGGGTCTCGTGATTCTGGTCGTCCTTCTCGCCGTCGCGATCGGCGGGTTGTTCGCGGCGGCGCGCTTCCACGACGGGCCGCTCGCGCTGATTCCCGGCGGGCCGCTCCAAGCCGGGGAGCTCGTCGCGCAGCCGGCCGCCGATTGGAGCTTCGCCAAGGACGTCCAGGAGATCGAGATGCAGCTCGCCTATCAGAACACGTCGCGGACGACCTGGGTGCTGGTGAACGAAGGCGTCGCGTTCATCCCGTGCAGCCTGGCCTTCCCGCCGGGCAAGCGCTGGTACAAGGATGCGGATCAGAACGGCGAGGCGATCGTGCGCGTGTCGGGCAAGCGCTACCCGGTGACACTGACGCGTGTCCAGGACGAAGCACTTCGCACCGCGCTCGGCAAAATCGCGGTCGCCAAGTATCCCGCGGCGGCAGGCAATGCCGCCGGCGGAGTGTGGTTCTTCAAGATCGAGCCGAGGCCGAGCAGCGGGTGAGTCCGGGCGCGCTCGTACTCGAGAACGCCGCCGTCGCGATCGCGGTCCTGCCCGAGCTCGGCGGGAAGATCGCGAGCCTCGTGAACCGCGCGACCGGGCGCGAGTGGCTGTGGCGAAATCCGTACCTTCCGTATCGCCGCGCCGCGCCCGGCGACTCGTACGTTGCGCTGCACGACACGGGCGGAATCGACGAGTGCTTCCCGACGGTCGCGCCGACGGACTCGCTTCCCGATCACGGCGAGCTGTACTCGCAGGCTTGGACGGTCGAGCGGCGCACCGACGACTCACTCGTCACGAGCGTGCCGGGGCCACGCGCGCGCTACCGCTTCCAGCGTACGCTCCACCTGGCGCGCGCGGCGGCGCGGCTCGATCTGGACTACCGGCTGGAGAATCTCTCCGACGGCGAGCTGCCCTTCGTCTGGTGTCTCCATCCACTGTTCGCGATCGAGCCCGGCATGCGCATCGAGCTGCCGGACTCGCCTCCGCTGTGTGTCCCTGATCCGAGCAGCCGCGATTTCGCGCCCTCGGCGTCGAAGACATTCGCGGGACCACTCACCCGCGGCGAGGTCGGGCTCGTGACCGCGGACGGCGGCGAGGCGCTGCGTCTGCGCTTCGACCCGGCCCAAACTCCGTTCGTCGGCGTGTGGCGGAACTTCGCGGGCTGGTCCGGCGCAGGAACGCCACCCTACTTCAACCTGGCGCTCGAGCCCTCGATCGGGGACTCGGACAGCCTCGACGAAGCAATCGCGCGCGGGACCGCGGGCCTGCTCGCGCCGCGCGCGGTGCGGAGCTGGCGGGTCGCGATCGAGCTCTCCCCCGAGCAAGCCGCCCCCGACCTCGCGTAGACTTCCCGAGGAGGTTCCCGCCATGAAGGTCGGTCTCATCCCCGTGAACGTCGGCGTGGCCAGTGTCGAGTCCATGCTCGCGCTGGCCGAGAAGGCCGAGCAGGTCGGCATCGAGTCACTCTGGACGTTCGAGCATGTCGTGGTGCCGCTCGACTACAAGTCGAAGTACCCGTACAGCCCCGACGGCAAGATGGCGGTCACGCCCGAGACGAACTTCGTCGACCCGCTCGTCGCGCTGACCGCGATCGCCGCGCGCACGAAGCGCGTGCGGCTCGGCACCGGCGTGAACATCCTCTCGCAGACGAACCCGCTGTATCTCGCGAAGCAGGCCGCCAGCATCGACTTCGTCTCGAAGGGTCGACTCATGCTGGGCCTCGGCATCGGCTGGCTGCGCGAGGAGTTCGAGGCGCTCGGCGTTCCCTTCGAGCGCCGCGGCGAGCGCTTCGACGACTACGTGGTGGCCATGCGCAAGGCTTGGTCGGGCGACGTCGTCGCGCACAAGAGTGACTTCGTCGATTGGAGCGGCTTCAAGACCTTCCCGATTCCGGTGCAGCGACCCGGCGTGCCGATCGTGATCGGCGGCGCGAAGGGCAAGGCGTTCGAGCGCGTCGCGAAATACGGCGACGGCTGGTACGCCCCGACCGCGAACATTGCCCAGCTCGAGCCGATGCTGAAGGACTTGCGCGCCGCCTGCGCGAAGATCGGCCGAGACCCGAAGACGATCGAAATCTCGTGCATGTGGATCCCGGCCGCCGAGGGCCCGGTCGCCGTGAAGCGCTACGAGGAGCTCGGCGTGAGTCGCCTGATCGTCCCGGTCATGGCGCTCGGCGCGCCGCCGCTCGAGGCGATCGAGCGCTTTGCAAATGAGTGGCTGCCGAAGCTGGCTTAGATGACTGCCGCAGCACTGCGCGAGTAGTAGCGTCCGAGCAGCAGCGCCTGCGCAGCCAGGCCGAGGACCGCGAGCGAAATAACCGCAGAGAGCGAGATCCCGTCGGAGACGAGCGCCGCCGCGGCGAGGCAGCCGCACACGCAGCCCACGTCCCAGCCGCCTTCGGCTGCGATCATGAAGCGAAGCGCGCACGGAGATGCCTTTCCGAGGTTGTAGACCGGGGTCATCTGTACCGGCCTCTGAAGGCAGCCTGCGAGCGCGCCGAAGGCGTTCGCGGCGACCGCGAGCCACGGGGTGCCGAGACTCACTGCGCGCAGCGCCAAGGTCGCGGCAACGACGGGATAGGCGATGCCCAGCGCACGGAGCCCGTTGCCGCGGTCGATGTGGCGGCCGAGCAGCATGCCACTCACGGCGCCGACCAGCGCGGCCAGTGCCATCGCGCCGCCGTACGCCGAGAGACTCTGCCCCAGTGAGAGGAACAGCGCGATCTGCCACACCAAATCGAACGCCGCGGAGAACCAGCCGTCGGTCGCGAAGAGCGACACGCCCAGCAGCGCCGAACGGAGCGCGCCGGGCGCCGTGGGCGGAACGAAGACGTTCGGCGTCGCGAGCAGCGGCGCGGCTGCAAGCGCCTGCACCACACCCACGGTTCCGAACGCCAGGCGTGGGCCGAAGTGGACGAGAGACCAAGCGCCGAGCAGCGGCGCGACGATCCCCACGATCGCCGACAGCGCCACACCCGCGCCGATCTGATGGCCGCGATGCTCGCTGTCACCGAGCAATGCGAAGTACGCGTGATACGACGACCAGTAGAAGGTGTCTCCGAGCGCCGAGATCAGACAGTAGGCGAGGAGTGTCCGGTCGACGCCGTGCACCTCTGCCAGCAGCGGGTATTGCAGCGCGATCACGAGGCAGCCGAAGACGACCAGCGGCTTCAGTCCCCAGCGCTTGCCCGAGGCGAGCACCACGGGGCGAGTCACGAAGCGCCCGGTGAAGATCAGCGCGATCGCGCACAGAGTCACCGGGATCGATATTCCCGCGCGGAGCAGGAACACGAGCACGAACACGCCGCCCATGCCCTGGGCCAGAGCCTGGATGCCGGAGTGGAGATTGATCCAATTGACCGCGCGATTGCGCAGGAACGCCATGGGAGCCGCCTCGGATTGAAGATGTGACGGAGGCCCGGCGCTCTTCGAGCAGGCCGGGCGGGTTTCAGCCGGACCTTCAGCTGCGAACTTTTTCCGTGCACATCAGAGCGGCACCTCGCTTGGCAGGCGCAGTATCTCCCGTGGCTCGTGGAAAAGGCAATGGGGTCGCCGCGGAATTCGCGGCGACCCCATTTGCGAAAGGTGGACGAACGGCCGAGGTGGCCTCGCCGCGCACTGACTCGCTAGGCGCGGCGCCTTGCCACCAGCGAGAGCGCCACGAGTCCCACGCCGACGAGTCCGAGCAGCTCTGGCTCGGGAACGGCCTGCAGGAAGCCGCGGATCTCGCCGCCGGGTGAGGTCGAGGTGTGGATGTTGAAGTAGGTGGCGCCCCCAGCGAGCCCGTTCAGCAGCGCGTTCAGCGCGCCGCTGACGTCGGTGTTCGCGGTGACGAAGGCCGGGTTGTAGCTCGAGGCTTGTGACAGATCGAAGGTCTGGTCGTAGCTGCCGGAAGTCACGCCGGTCGGGAAGCCCGGAAAGCTCGGCACCGCCGTCGCGACGCCCACGTTGAGCGGACCGGAGGGAACCAGACAGCAGTGGATGTGCGCCGCCGTCGAGGTTCCCTGCAGACCCGAGAAGTCGGCCTGAACCTCCATCGACAGCACGTCGAGATCGATCGTGACCTTCACGGTTCCGATTCCGGGCGATGCGTTGGCCGGTGACTCGTTCCCCCCGGAGAGCGTCGCCTCGTACACGACTTCGTGTGCGGCGGCGGGCAGCGCCGCGGCCGCGATCAGACACAGTGCGGAGATCCAACTCAGCTTCACGATGATCCCTCCATCTCGGACTTCTCGACCCGATACGTCGCCGGATCCGAGACGGATGCGTTCACCAGCTCCTCGACGCGCACGCCGGCGCGCTCTGCCTTTGACGACGGAGGGCTGCCGGGTCGAAGATGGCGGCGGCGAGGAGGGTTCCGATGTACCAGCAGATTCGCGTCGAGCCGATGGCGGGCGCGCTCGGCGCCGAGGTCTCGGGGGTGGAGCTCCAGAAGCCGCTCGACGGCGAGAAGCTCGCCGAGATTCGGCGCGCGTGGCTCGCTCACCAGGTGCTGTTCTTCCGCGATCAGCCGCTCAGTGTCGACGAGCACAAGGCGTTCGCGCGGCGCTTCGGTGAGCTGCACATCCACCCGGTGCTGCAGCAGATGGCCGATCAGGGTCACCCCGAGATCGTCGTGCTCGAGAGCGATGCGCGGCGTCCGGTCGTCGCCGACCGCTGGCACAGCGACGTCACCTTCGAGCGCGAGCCGCCGCTCGGCTCGATCCTGCGCGCCGTCGAGGTGCCCGAGATGGGCGGCGACACGATGTGGGCCAGCATGACGGCCGCCTACGACGCGCTGTCGGAGCCGATGAAGGCGCTGCTCGCGCCGCTGCGCGCGAGTCACAGCGGCGCCGGCTTCCGCAGGCGTGCGACCGAGGACCAGCGCGACGCGCTCGCCCAGAACGAGACCCACTCGCACCCGGTGATCCGGACTCACCCCGAGACTGGACGCAGGGCGATCTTCGTCAACTCCGCGTTCACTCGGTCGATCGACGGCATGAAGCCGCGCGAGAGCGCCGCGCTGCTCGAGTTCCTGTTCGAGCACCTGACCTCGCCGGAGTTCTCGTGCCGCTTCCGCTGGCGCAAACACTCGATCGCGATGTGGGACAACCGCTGCACGCAACACCGCGTGGTGGCCGACAATCTCACCGCCTACCGGCGCATGGAGCGAGTGACTCTGCTCGGCGACCGGCCGTACTGAGAGGTTCGAGATGGCGGCGCTCCACCCCGACGAGGTCCAGAGTCACTTGAAGCGCGTCGAGCGCGACGGCTACACGGTCGTCGAGGACGCCTTTCCCGCGGCCGACGCCGACGCGCTGCTCGCGGAGCTGGCGCGCCTCGAGCGCGAGCTCGCGATCGAGTTCGCCAGCAACACGTTCGAGGGTCAGCGCACCAAGCGCGTCTACAACCTGCTGGCGCACGGGCCGCGTTTCGAGGCGATCCCCGTGCACCCGGCGGTGCTGCCGATCGTCGACGGCGTGCTCGACTCGGGCTGTCTCGTCTCGTCGCTCTCGTCGATCGCGATCCACCCGGACGAGACCGCGCAGCCGATTCACGCCGACGACCAGCTGCTGCCGCTGGCGAAGCCGCACGTCGCCACGGTCTGCAACTCCATGTGGGCGCTCACCGACTTCACCGAAGAGAACGGCGCGACGCGCATCATTCCCGGCTCGCACACGCGCGATCACAGTCCGGTGTACGGCTCGGAGCACGCGTCGATCCCCGCCGAGATGCGCCGCGGCAGCGTGCTGATCTGGCACGGCAGTCTCTGGCACGGCGGCGGCGCCAACCGCAGCAAGAACGTGCGCGTCGGGATCGCCATGAACTACTGCGCCGGCTGGATCCGCCAGCAGGAGAACCAGCAGCTCGGCCTCGCGCGCGAGACGGTCCAGCGCTTCAGCCCGCGCCTGCGCGAGCTGGTTGGCTACGGCATCTACCGCGGACTCATCGGCCACATCGACAAGCACAACCCGGTCGAGTTGCTGGGCGAGGTGAGTGACACGCGCGTCTTCGACTAGGACCGCGCGCGCAGCAAAGCCACCGCGATCGCGACGAGCCATACGAGGTGGGTAATCGGCGCAAGACTCGGCAGTAACCCACCGGGCGACCACAGGCCCTCGGGAGCGAGTGACATCGACGAGGCCAAGTGAGTTGCGGCGACCGCGATTGCGCCGTACGCGACCCAGGCCGGGAGCACGCGCGTCTCGAGGATCACCTTTGCGGCGGCCGCCGGGTACACGGCGTTCGGAAATGCGGTCGAGAGATTGGCGACCAGGGCGATGTCGTACAGAGCGCGCAGCGTCGCCGGGTCGAGATTCGGCGCCATGTGGGCGATCGCCGCGAGGAACGTCGTGCAGGCGAGAATGGTGACCGCGGTGGCAACGCACGCCGCGAATGCGATCGCCGACCACAGACCGGCACCGCCCTCGGCGCGGCGCAGCACCGCCCACAGACCGCCGCCGAAGACGATCAGCAGGCCGCCCCAGCCGATCTCGCTGAGCTCGATCGCGAAGAGAGTCGAATAGCGCGCCTCCGCCGGCGATGCGGCGAGCTGCGCGTCACTGCCGATGAGCGGGTGGATGATTCCAATCCACAGGTAGGGAGCGAACAGCAGTGCCACCCCGAGCGCCGCGTACGCGGCGACGCGGGCCCCCTGTGAATCGATCGGTGTGGTGCCAGTCACTCTGCCGGCGGTATCTCGCGCGGCGCGAGCTCGGTGAGCGCGCCGCCGCCGACGGCGGACTCCTCGGCGATCTTCTCGAGCAGCGCGTCGCCGCCGGCGTCCTTGAAGAGCTGCTTCATCACCGCGGGCACGTTGTAGCCCTCGGGCATCGTGGGCGCCTTGCGCTGCTTGCGCGCGAGCGCGGCGTCGACCGCGGGCGCGAGGCGCGCGGCCTTGTGATCGCGCTGCTTCTGGTCGCGATCTTTGAACTCGGGGAGTATCTCGCGACCGAACAGCTCGATCGCCTCCATGATGTGCTCGTGCCGGTTCTTGCCGGCCTGCAACACGAAGATGAGCTGGTCGACGCCGGCGGCTTCGAAACGGCGCAGGTAGCCGCGCAGCTGCTCCGGCGTGCCGACCGCGCCGCGCAGCGCCGAGGACTGACCCTGCGCGACCTTCGCGCCGAGCTCCTGGCGCTCGGCGATCGCGAGCTCGGAGTTGTAGCCGCGTTCGTGGCGCTTGCTCTGGAAGTCTTTCCACAGATCGGTCGTGCCGGGGACGTGGTTGCCGAAGGCGGCGTAGAAGGCGAGCGAGTAGCCGAAGAAGTTCCCGCCCTCGAGGCCGCGGCGGATCGCCTCCCGCTCGTCGCGGTGCACCATCATGGGAGTCACGCACGCGACGTCGGTGTTGACGAGCTCGCCGATCGGCGTGCACTTCGCGAGCCGCTTCTCGTGCGCCTCGGTCCAGCCGCGCGCTTCCTCCGGATCGATGAACGCGAAGGTGAGTGACCCGAGCCCGAGCTCGGCGGCCATCATGATCGTGTCCCGCCGCGAGCATGCGACCCAGAGCGGCGGGTGGGGGCGCTGGAAGGGCTTCGGCACCACGTTGCGCGGCGGCATCTTCACCCACTTGCCGTCGACGCCGCCGAAGGGCGTCTCGGTGAGACAGCGCACCGCGACCTCGAGCCCCTCGCGCCACTGCTCGCGCTTCAGGAACGGGTCGACGTTGAAGCCGCCCATCTCGCCGGTCGTCGCCGACTCACCGGAGCCGAACTCGACGCGTCCGCCCGAGATCAAGTCGAGCGTCGCGACGCGCTCCGCCGTGCGCGCGGGGTGGTTGTAGAGCGGGGAGGTCTGGATGATCCCGTGGCCGAGCCGGATGTTCTTGGTGCGCTGACTCGCCGCGGCGAGAAACACCTCGGGGGCGCTCGAGTGCGAGTACTCCTCGAGGAAGTGGTGCTCGACCTCCCACACGTACTCGATGCCGAGCTTGTCCGCGAGCTCGACCTGCTCGAGCGCGTTCTGCATCAGGCGATACTCGTCGTCCTCTGCCCAAGGACGCGGGAGCTGGTGCTCGTAGAAGACCCCGAAGCGCATCGCGGCTCTCCCTGCTTGAACTCGTGCGCCGATGATACCCAAACGCGCCGCGCGATTTTCGAGACGGTTCGACGTCCCTCTCCGCGCGCGCCCGCGGCCAACCGATGGAATGGCATGCACACGGGGTCGCTGCCCAAGCACGACGTGATGGGCCCGGTCACGCGCGCGGTCGAGGCCGGCTCGATCGCCGCCGCCGCCGCGCTCGTGCTCGTGGACGGCGCGCGGCTTGCGAGCTGGGGCGATGTCGGCGGCGCATGGCTGCCGCTGGTCGCGATCGCCGGCGCGCTGGGAGCGGACTTCGCCTCGGGACTGGTGCACTGGGCCGCAGACACCTGGGGCAGTGAGTCCCTGCCGGTGCTCGGCCGGCGCCTGCTGCGGCCGTTCCGCGTCCACCACGTGAATCCGGACGACTTTCTCGAGCGCGACTTCATCGACTGCAACGGCGACGTCGCGCTGCTCGCGAGCCCGCTGCTCGTCGCGGCGTGGCTGATTCCGCTGGAGAATGAGTGGGCGCGAATCGCGTCGGCGTTCTTGGTCGTGTTCGCGGCAGTGTCGCTGCCCACGAACCAGGTGCACCAGTGGGCGCACATGCCGCGGCCACCGCGCGCGGTCGCCTGGCTGCAGCGCCGCGGCTGGATCCTGTCCCGCGCCGAGCACGGGCGACACCACCGGGCGCCGCACACATCGCGCTACTGCATCGCCACGGGCTGGTGCAATGCGGCCCTGGACGCAATCGGATTCTTCCCCGCGCTCGAGCGCGCGATCTCGGCGGTCACGGGCCTGCGGCCGCGCGGTGACTCGCCGTGAGCGAAGTGACTGCCAGCCAGGACCACCGCTTCGGCTCCGGCTGGATCAGCGGCGTGCTCGCGACCGCGCTGGGAGCGATCGGCCTGGGAGCCGTCCTCTGCTTCCACTTCCCCGACCTGCTCACGATGCCGCGACTGCGCGGGCTGTATCCCGTGCCGCTGGTCCGCGCGCTGCTCCACCTGGTGCTGGTGAGCGGATTTCTGCTCGGCGTGCTGTCCGCGAGTCTGCGGCGGAGCAAGCGACTCGGCGTCTGCGCCATTGCGCTCGTGCTGGTCGCTGCGCTCCTGGGCGGCTCGCGCGTTCCGCTCGATGGCGAGCTCCACGACGGACCGTTCCTCGGGCTCGACTGGTTCCTGCTGAACCTGATCGGCTACTCGCTCGCGTTCATCCCGGTCGAGCGCGCCTTCGCGCGCTTGCCCGAGCAGGGCGTGTTCCGGCGCGGCTGGCGTACCGACCTTTCGTACTTCTTCGTGAGCACGCTGTTCGTCCAAGTCACGACTTTGCTCACCCTGCGCCCGGCGATGGTGCTGTTCTCGTGGGCGGCGAACGCAAAGCTGCAGGCCTTCGTCGGCGCGCAGCCGTTCGCGGCCCAGTGTCTCGGCATCCTGTTCGTCACCGACCTGACCCAGTACTGGGTGCACCGCGCGTTCCACCGCGTGCCCTGGCTCTGGCGCTTCCACCGCATTCACCACTCGGCGGAAGTGATGGACTGGCTCGCGGGCTCGCGGCTGCATCTCGTCGACGTGGCAGTGACTCGCGGGCTCAGCTACGTGCCGATCTACGTGCTCGGCTTCGGGGAGGCTCCGCTCTTCGCGTACGTCGCGTTCGTCTCGATCCAGGCGACGTTCATCCACGCCAACGTGCGCTTCGAGCTGGCGCTGCTGCGCGAGCTGCTCGCGACGCCGCAGTTCCACCACTGGCACCACGGCGCCGAGGCCGAAGCAGTCGACGTCAACTTCGCGGTGCATCTCCCCTTCATCGACCGACTGTTTGGCACCTTCCACCTGCCGAAGGGGCGTTGGCCGCGCGCCTACGGCCTGGCGAGCGGCGAGCACGTGCCGGGGGGCTACGTGCGCCAGCTCGTCGAGCCGCTGCGGCCCGCGAGGGAAACATGAAATCCGCACTCCGCGCGCTCACTGGAATGCTCGTCGCCGTCGCGATCGCGGGCGGCGCGCTCGCCGTCCTGGTCGCGACGAACCTGCGAACCTACGCGCGGCTCACCTACGAGCAGCCAGTCGCCGAGATCTCGTTCCACGAGCGCGGCCCCCAGCGCTATCTCGCGACCGTGACCCGCTCCGACGATCACCAGGTCCAGACCTTCGAGCTCGCCGGCGACGAGTGGCAGGTCGACGCCCGCGTGCTGAAGTGGCACGGGCTCGCGAACCTGCTCGGGCTCGACACGCGCTACCGCCTGGAGCGCGTGAGTGGCCGATACCGCGACATCGAGCAGGAGCGCAGTGCGCCGCGCAGTGTCTTCGCGCTAGGGGAGCGGCCGGCGATCGACTTGTGGTCGTTCGCGCAGACACACCCCCACTGGATTCCGTTCGTCGACGGCTTCTACGGCAGCGCCACCTATCTACCCATGGCAGAAGGCGCCCGCTACCAGGTCAGCTTGAGTCAGTCCGGCCTGCTCGCGCGGCCGATCGACGAAGCGCGCGCCCAGCCTGCCGGCTGGCAGTAGCTCACAAAACTCCGTTCCGATTCGTTGCAGCTCGACGTAGAATGAGAGTCGCGTGGAGTGAGACGGAGGGAATGCGAATGCGATCTCTCACCGCTTGGGTCTGCGCGGGTTTCGCCGCCGGCGCCGCGGCTGTCTCGAGCGCCGCGTCGCTCGTCGTCCTCGAAGACGCGCGCTATGTGGCCTTCAACGGCGGTTCACTCATGCAGCCGGCGCCGGGTCAGTCGCTCTTCGACGCCAGCGCCGGCGACTTCTACGGATACTCGCAGCAGACGAGCACCCTGGCCGCCGACCACTTCTCGGGAAGCGGGTCGATCTTCAGTGAGTTCCCGCTCGCGGACGACGTCTTCAACGTGCTCTTCACGGTCGACTCGGCGACCTCCTTCGTGCTGACGGGCCAGCTCAGCTCGTATCCGACGCCCGGAACGGCGTCCTTCTCCGACTCGACGGGCGCGACTCGCGATCTCACGGGAGCGCCCGACGGCTCGTTCTCGCTCGGCGGCTCGCTGCTGCCCGCCGTTCAATACCGTCTCGTGGTCGCTGCTCAGTCCTCCATCGGCGCCCAGTACAACTTCAATCTCGCCGTGCCCGAGCCGGCGCTCGCCGCGCTCGCGCTCCTCGGAGCGACTGCCTCGCTGCTCACACGTTCTTCCAGTAGATCGAGGTCGCGCACGGCGCGCCGTTCGGGAGCAGCGCGTAGCCGGGGATCGCGCCCGTGAGGTTCCAGCCCGTCCGCTCGTAGAGCCGAGCGGCGGCGTCGGTCGCGGTGTCGAGCACGAGCAGCGACCTTCCGGCGCGTGCGGCGCGGGCCTCGGCTTCGGCCATGAGTCGTCGGCCGATTCCGCGCCGCCGGTGAGAGACGGCGACCAGCAGCTTCTGCACGTCGGCGCGGTGCCGCTGGTTCTCGGGCGCGGCGAGGACGACGGTGACGGTGCCGACGAGTACAGCGCCATCGCGCGCGCCCAGGACGATCCGGCGGCCGGCCGCGCCCTCGGCGAGTGAGTGGCGCCAAAATACGGCGGCCTTCGCCGGGTCGAGCGGATGCAAGAAGCCGACGGACGCGCCGTGGGCGGTCGCCTCGACCAGCAGGCCGGCGAGCGCGACGACGTTCGCCGGCGAGTCCGCGAGTGACTCGCTCATTGCCGCACCAGCGCGACGAGGTACCGGCACGGCGACTTCGACTCGTTCGCGAAGCTCGAGTCCGCCGGCGCGCCGAACTCGAGGCAGTCGCCGGTGCGCAGCTCGTGGCGCTCGCCGCCTTCGCGAATCACCAGCCGCCCGCGAGTCACAAAGACGAGCTGCCGGATGAACGCGTACGACGCGGCAGGCATGGACACCGTCCGGCCCGCGGGCATCTCGACCTCGACGAGCTCGAGCGGGCTGCGCGGGCGCGCGAAGATCTGGCGCCGCAGGTAGTGGGTCTCGGGATCGCGCCAGCGGGGCTGATCGGCGGCGCGCACGAGCCGGCCGTCGTCGCTCTCCGCGCGCGCGAGCAGGGTCGCCAGAGTGAGTTGGAACGCGCCGGAGAGCCGGCCGAGGATCGCGGCGGTCGGGCTCGCCTCCTCGCGCTCGATCTTGCTGATCATCGCCTTCGACACGCCCGAGCGCGCCGCCAGGTCGGCGAGTGACCAGCCGCGCGCCCCGCGCTCGCCGCGCAGGCGCCGCGCGATCAGCGGGGTGGGGTCCTCGACTCCGCCGTCCATCATAGTTGACATTCGTCGCTTATATAGGACAAGCTCCGGACTGGAGTCAAGTCACTCGGCAGCGTGCGCGGACGGCTCGCTCGTGACGGCCTCCGCCGGTTCCTCGCGTCGCCCGCTGATCTCGGCGCCGGCGTCGCGCGGCATGCGCGCGAAGAAGAACAGCGAGGCGAGGCTGATCGCGGCGATCGCGAAGTACGCCGGCGCGAAGTCGTTCGCGGCGAGCTCGGCGCGGCCGCGGAACACGAGCGTAGTGTGCAGCAGCAGCGCGCCCAGGCCGACGCCGAAGCTGAGCGAGAGCTGCTGGCCGACACTCGAAAGTGTCGTCGCGCGGCTCATTCGGCGCGGCTCGATCTCGGCGTAGGCCAGCGTGTTCAAGCTCGTGAACTGCAGCGAGCGGAAGAAGCCGCCGACGAGGAGGATGCCGATGATCAGCGCGTGCGGCGTCGACGGGCGGAAGAAGCCGTAGGCCGAGATCGATGCGGCGCACACTCCGGTGTTGAGCAGCAACACGCGCCGGAAGCCAAGCGCTCGCAAGATCGCCGGCGCGGTGACCTTCATCGCCATCGCGCCGGCCGCGCCCGAGCAGGTGATCATTCCCGATGCGAACGGCGAGAGACCGAAGCCGAGCTGCAGCATCAGCGGGGTCAGAAACGGCAGCGCGCCGATGCCGATGCGGAACACGAAGCCGCCGATCACCGAGGCGCGAAAGGTGCGCACGCGCAGCAGAGTCACATCGAGGATCGGCGCGCCGAGGCGCCGCGAGTGCCAGCCGTAGAGCCCGAGAAACACGAGCCCGCCCCCGATCAGCCACGAGATCAGCTCGGTCGGCAGAATCCCGCGCCCCACGTTCTCGAAGCCGAACATCGTCCCCGCGAGGCCGAGACTCACGAGTCCGAACCCGAGGCCATCGAGCGGCTCCTCGCGCGGCTCGCCCACGTTCGGCACGAAGCGCAGCGCGAGCGCGAGGCCGAGCGCGCCGATCGGAATGTTGATCAGGAAGATCCAGCGCCACGTGAAGTAAGTGACGAGGAAGCCGCCGAGCGGCGGGCCGATCACGGGCCCGATCAGCGCCGGCACCGTGAGGTACGCCATGGCCGCGACGAGCTCCGACTTCGGAATCGTGCGCAGCACGACGAGCCGCCCGACCGGCACCATCATCGCGCCGCCCATGCCCTGCACGATGCGGGCGAGCACGAGCTGGGGAAGTGACTCGACCGTCGAGCAGCCGATCGACCCGAGCGTGAAAATCACGATCGCCGACGAGAAGATCGTGCGCGCGCCGAAGCGATCGGCAAGCCAGCCCGAGAGCGGCAGGAAGATGCCGAGCGAGAGCAGGTAACAGGTGATCGCGATGTTCAGCTTCAGCGGGCTCTCGCCGAAGTCGCGCGCGATCGTCGGCAGCGCGGTCGCGATCACGGTCGCGTCCATGTTCTCCATGAACAGCGCGCACGCGACGATCATCGGGACCAAGTACCGCGGTCGGGGCAGCCTGAACGCCATGGCGGGCCGACGGAGTAGACGCCACGAGGAAAAAACGGTCAAGCGCGAGTCAATTCGCGCGCGCTCCTGGCCGAAGCATTCAAGAGAGGGAGGCGCGCTCGCATGTCGGTCCCGTCCATCAAAGGCACCGCGTACAACTCGGTCCACGACGATCTGCACCGCATGATCGACGACGGGCGCGTCAGCGAGGACGAGCTCGAGGCGCGCCTGTCTCGCGAAGAGCTCGAGCTGATCGAGTCCAAGGTTCTCGCCACCAAGTGGTATCCGGTCGACACCTACCGCAAGTTGCTCGCGCTGGTCGCGGAGAAGGAAGGAAAGGGTCGGGTCGAGGAGTATCTCATCGAGCGCGGCTGGCGCGCAGCGGATCGGCTGAAGCAGGCGGGCATCTACCGACAGCTCGGCGCGGACGACGGCGCGGGCAGGAGCTGGGGCGCGCGCGTGGCGAACATGGTCTCGAAGGTCTCGGGCCTCCTCTACAACTTCACGCGCTGGGGCGTCGACGACCCCGAGAACCCGAACGTGCTCCACGTGACGATCGACGAGGCGAAGGACTTCGCCGACGAGTGCCGCTACACCGCGCAGGGTTTCGTCGCGTACGCGGCGACCCTGATGGCGGGCGCGCCCGTCAAAGTCACGAGCGCGCGACCGACGCCGGACCGGATCGTCTTCACCGTCAAGAGGGCCTGAGCGGGATACGCGCCCCGCGGGACATCGGCCAGCGGGGCGACGTCGGGCCTCGCGCTCCCGCCTGCTGGCTGGGCTGCGCTTTGCCGCGCGCCGCGGCTGCGTGACTCCGCGCTCGAGGCTCGCCGACGCCGCCGCGCCGCGGAACCACTCAATCGGGTAAGATCGAGCGATGAAAGCAGCGGTCTACTACGAGAACGGCGGCCCCGAGGTGCTTCGCTACGAGGACGTGCCCGATCCGGTCTGCGCGCCCAACGGGATCGTGATCGACGTCAAGGCGGTCGGCATCGAGGGCGGCGACGTCGGCAACCGCGCGCGCGGGATGCTCGCTTCGCGGCCGCACATCGTAGGCTACAACTGCGCCGGGATCGTGCGCGAGGTGGGCGCGCAGGTGAAGGACCGCAAGGTCGGAGAGCGAGTCACCGCGCTGATGTTCTCGGGCTCGCACGCCGAACGAGCGGCGGTCGCCGCGGCGCAGACCTGGCTGGTGCCCGAAGGGCTGTCACTCGAGCACGCCGCCTGCGTGCCCGTGGCCTGGGGCACGGCGCACGACTGTCTCTTCGAGTTCGGGCGACTCAAGGCGGGCGAGACTGTGCTGATCCAGGCGGGCGGCAGCGGCGTCGGGCTCGCCTGCGTGCAGCTCGCGAAGCGCGCGGGCGCGACCGTGTTCGCGACCGCAGGATCGAAGGACAAGATCGAGAGGTTGCTCGCGCTCGGCGTCGACCACGGCATCGCCTACCGCGACGTCGACTTCGTCGAGGCGCTGCAGAAGCTCACCGGCAACAAGGGTGTGAATCTCGTCGTCGACGCGGTCGGCGGCGACACACTCCAGCGCAGCCTGCTGTGCCTGGGCTACCGCGGCCGCGCGATCACGGTGGGGAACTCGAGCCGCGGCGACTTGAAGCTCGATCCGTCGCCGCTGGCGCCGGGCAACCGCTCGCTCACGGGCGTGTTCTTCGGCGCCGAGGTCGCGCTCGCCGCCGCGCGCGTGCGCGCGATGCTCGACGGCATCCTCGCCGACCTCGCGAAGGGCGAGCTCGAGGTGATCGTCGACAGGCGCTTCCCGCTCGCGGAAGCCGCGGCTGCGCACGCGCACATCGAGAGCCGCGCGGCGTTCGGGCGGGTCGTCCTGATTCCGTGAGCGCAAACGCTCTGGCAGCCATCCTGCTCGCTGCGCGGCTCGCCGACGTCGTCTCGACGCGGATCGCCACCCCGCGCTTGCAGCTCGAAGCGAACCCGGTCGTCCGGCTGCTCGGCTGGCGCTTCGCGTGGGCGACGCTTCTCGTCTGCTTCGTCGCCTACATTCCCGACTACGGGCCGTCGCTGGCGGTGCCTCTGATCGTCATCTCGTTCCTCGTCGCCTCGAGCAACCTCTCGCGCGGCTGGGCGATGCGCGCGCTCGGCGAGGACGCCTATCAGGAGCACTCACTCCGCGTCGCGTCGCTGGCGGTGCCGCTGCACGTGTATCTCATGATCGCGGCCAGCGGCGCGCTCACCGCCGGCGTCGGCGCGCTGCTGCTCGTGTTCTATCCGGAGCCGACCGAGTGGGCCTACCAGTTCGGCGTGGGAATCATCGGCTACGCGCTGGCGGTCTGGTTCTACTCGACGCTCGGCGTCCGGCGCCTGTTCCGCGCGGTGGCGAACGCTTCACGGACCTGAGCTCGCGGTCAGCGCACTGCCTTGTACTCGCAGAACGCTCCAGGCACGACGACGCTGAAGGTCGGATTCGCGAAGCCGGCCTCGCGCAGCGCGGCGAGAATGGTTTCGGGCGGGACGCACTTCTCGACGGTGTCCCAGTAGTAGTCCATCAGGAGCTTCGCGTCGCGGCTTCCGGTCGAGACCAGGGTCATGCCCGGAATCACGCGCTTCCAGACGAAGCGAGTCAGCGAATGACCGAGCCGCGACTTCGGCACGTGGCCCTCGAGCAGCCACAGCTTCCCGCCGGGCTTCAGCATGCGCCTGTACTCGCGGAAAGCGCCGACCAGGTCGGCGACGTGGCGCAGCGCGATGCCCATGGTCACGAAGTCGAAGAGCTCGCTGCGGAAGGGTAGCTGCTCCGCGATTCCGCGAGTGAGTGGCCCTTGGAACACCTTGCGCGCCTCGCGCAGCATGCCGCGGCTCGGGTCGCAGCCGAAGACGCGGCCCGTCGGCCCGACGATCTTCGCGGCGCCGCGCGCCACCGCGCCGGTGCCCGTCGCCATGTCGAGCACCTTCATGCCCGGCGCGAGACCCGCGCGCGCGAGTGAGAAGCGTCGATACCAGAGGCCGCCGTTCAAGAACAGCGCCTCGACCGTGTTGTAGTGCTGCGCGGTCTTGTCGAAGAGCTCGCGCACGAACTTCACGCGCACGGGGTCCTTCGCCTCGTCGTAGTACTCGAGCAGCGGGCTGTGCGGTGCGACGGGTTCGTTCATGGCAGCTCCCTCTCCTGCGGCCGAGCGCCAGATCCTAGCCTACGCGCCGCGCCGGTGGTCCGCCCCCGTCCAGCAGTGGAGCGGCGCGGCGCGAGCCGGTACGATCCGGGTTCTCGTCGGCGGCGCGGCGCGTCCCGACGCTGGAGGAGATCGCCCCATGGACTACAAGAAGCCGTCCGACAAAGAGCTCGCCGCGCGGCTCACGCCTACACAGTACGAGGTCACGCAGCGCGAGGGCACCGAGCGCCCGTTCCAGAACGAGTACTGGAACAACAAGCAGCCCGGCATCTACGTCGACGTCGTCTCGGGCGAGCCGCTGTTCTCGTCGCTCGACAAGTACGACTCCGGCACCGGCTGGCCGAGCTTCACGCGCCCCCTCGAACCGGCGAGCGTGACGACGCACGACGATCGCAGGCTGTTCTCCGTGCGGACCGAAGTTCGCTCGGCGAACGCGGACTCACACCTGGGCCACGTCTTCGACGACGGGCCCGCGCCGACCGGCAAGCGCTTCTGCATGAACTCGGCGTCGCTGCGCTTCATTCCCGTCGAGAAGCTCGCCGACGAGGGTTACGCCCAATATCTGGCGGCGTTCGAGAAGGCGGGCGTCAAGGTGACTCCCGGATCCGACCAGCGCGAGACTGCCCTGCTCGCGGGCGGCTGCTTCTGGGGGATGGAGGACTTGATCCGCGCGCTGCCGGGCGTGATCGAGACCGAAGTCGGCTACACCGGCGGCAGCGTTCCCAACGCGACTTACGAGCACCACGAAGGTCACGCCGAGGCGATCAAGGTGGTCTTCGATCCCGCGCGCCTCTCCTACGACGAGCTGCTGCGCTTCTTCTTCCGCCTGCACGACCCGACGACGAAGAATCGCCAGGGGAACGACGTCGGCAGCTCGTACCGCTCCGCGATCTTCTGCGCGAACGACGCGCAGAGGAAGACGGCCGAAGAGGTGAAGGCCGCAGTGGAAGCGTCGGGCAAGTGGCACAAGCCGGTGGTGACCGAGATCGTGGCCGCCGGGCCGTGGTGGAGCGCCGAGGAGTATCACCAGGACTATCTCGAGAAGCACCCCGGCGGATACACCTGTCACTACGTGCGGGACTTCGACTTCGAGAAGAAATGATCGAGTCCAAGCGCGAGGGTTCGGTCGCCGTGGTGCAGATGCGCTCCGGCGAGAACCGCTTCAATCCGCCCTTCATCCGCGAGCTCTCGCGCGCGCTCGACGAGGCGGAGCACGCCGAGGAGCCGACCGCGCTCGTGCTCACCGGTGATGGCAAGTTCTTCTCGAACGGCCTCGACTTGGCGTGGATGTCCGGCGAAGGCCGCGAGCAGGCGGGCGAGGTGCTCTCCGGCATGCTCGGCATCTTCGCGCGGCTGCTCGCGTCGCCGATTCCGTCGGTCGCCGCGCTGAACGGCCACGCGTTCGCGGGCGGCGCGATGCTCGCGCTGGCGTGTGACTTCCGCGTGATGCGCACGGACCGCGGCTACTTCTGCATTCCCGAGGTCGACCTCGGGCTGCCGCTGCACCCCGGCATGGCCGCGCTGATTCAGGCGCGCCTGCCGAAGCTCGCAGCGCACGAGGCGATCATGACCGGCCGGCGCTACGGCGCCGTCGAGGCGCTCGAGCGCGGCATCATCGACTACGCGACCCCGGTCGTGGATCTCTTGCCGAAGGCGCTCTCGAT
Organism: Myxococcota bacterium; assembly: GCA_044450765.1. Classification (GTDB taxonomy): domain Bacteria; phylum Myxococcota_A; class UBA9160; order SZUA-336; family SZUA-336; genus VGRW01. Next base: position 63,140 of record JBIOJK010000007.1, read on the forward strand.
CGCCGGCCCGCTGGCCGGAAAGAACCGCACGGTGTTGCAGACGCACCGGCGCCTGCTCTATGGCGACGTGCTGAAGCTGCTCGTCGGCTGACTGACTGGCGGCCGCGATTCCCAAGAAGCGCCCAAGTTGGCACTCTCTCGCGCGCTAGACTCGTGTCTCACACCCTCCCCGAACTCGAGCGCCTCGTGATCACCGTTGACGAATTCGTCGAGCGCCTGTGCAAGATCTGCGGGGACCCCGGCGCGCGGCCGCTCCCGCGCGCGCGCCGCGACCGCGAGATCCTGATGCAGAGCATCCTCATGTCACTCGACAGCGCGCGCAGCTACGACGAGGCTGAACTCAACGAGCTCCTGCGGACCTGGCTGCGCGAGATCGCGCCCGCAATCGAAAGCGACCACGTGACTCTCCGCCGGATGCTGGTCGACTACGGCCGCCTCGAGCGCACCGCGAGCGGCAGCGCCTACCGCGTCGGGTTCCCGCCGAGAGCGACCGCGTTCGAGCTGGCCATCTACGACCTCGACTTGCGCGGCACGATCACGGCCTACCGCGAGCGGAGCGCCGCGCGGCGCCGGACGAGGGGCGCCGCGGCCGGAACGAGTCACTCTGCAAAGCCGAAGGGCGCGGAACCCGAAGCGGAGTCCTGATACCCTCGCCCCATGGAATTCACGCTTCGCCCGATCGGCTTCGTGCGCTCCTCGGCGACCGAGAAGGTCGACGAGAGCTGGGGCTCGGTCGAGTCCACGATCGAACTGTTGCCCGAGTATCGCCCCGGCCTGCGCGGCCTCGAGGAGTTCTCGCACGTCCTGGTGACTGCGTTTCTGCACGGAGCGAAGTTCGAGCCGGCGCGCCACCTGGTGCGCCGGCCGCGCGGCCAGGCCGACATGCCCGAGCTCGGCATCTTCGCGCAGCGCGCGAAGGACCGGCCCAACCCGCTCGGCATCACCGTCGTGCCGGTCGGCGCACTGACTCCCGAGGGCCTGCGCGTGCGCGGCCTGGATGCGATCGACGGCACCCCGATTCTCGACCTGAAGCCCTACTTCCCCCAGTTCGACTCCGCCCCCGGCGCGCGCGTGCCCGAGTGGGTGGGGAGGCTGATGCGGGGGTATTTCTGATTCGCAGCGGCGAGAGGGTCTCAGTGACTCTGCCGCGCGACCACCAGCGCGTCCGCGAAGCCGGGCGCGCTCAGTCCGGCGAGGAACCCGGCGAGGAACATCTTGCCGAAGGCGTAGAGCACTTCCGGCGTTCCGACCTTCAGACGGCCCGCCTGGAGCGCGGCCACGAACTCGGCTGGGGTCAGCGCTTCGAGAGTCGAATCGGGCTCTCGGTTCGGATCTGCGGCGAACAGACGGAAGAGCACGCAGGCGAAGTACATGCGGGTGAGCTGCTGCATCAAGAAGAGCCGCGCATGCGTCGCGCGGTCGGGCTCGCGACCGAGCCAGCTGCGCAGAATGGCGTCCTGGAGCTCCGGAGTTCCCGCGAGCTCGTGTGTGACGACCGCGACGTCGGTGAGTGCGTCGTTGCTGCAAGACGTCTCCCAGTCGACGAGCCAGAGGCGCGTGCCGTCGAAGAGGATGTTGCGGGGATTCGGGTCATTGTGACTCGACACCAGCGCAGTGCCGTTCCACGGATACGCCTCGCGAATGCGCTCGAGCCCCGCGCGGTGCGGATCGAGCAGACCCGGCGCGAAAACACGCGAGCCAATCACGGACGACAGCATGCGGTCGAGAAGCTCCAGATAGCTGATCGGATGCGACGGGAAGCTGGTCTCGTCCTGCAGCCGGCGAATGAGCGCGCCCAGATCGCGCGCGAGCGCCGGCGGACCTCCCGGATACTCCTGCAGCGGCCGCTGAGTCACGAAGTCCATCAGCGCCACACCCTGCTGCGGGTCCGCGAAACGAAGCGGCGGCGCGATGCCCGCGTCCGCTGCAGCCTTCATGCAGGGATAGTGATGCGGATTCTGGAGCGCGTTCAGGCCGGTCTCCAGGCGCAGAAGGTACGAGCGCGACCCTGCATCGACGCGATACGTCAGTGCGCCAGATGCGCCGCCGGCGGCCGGCCGGAGCGCAGTGACTTGCGCACCGCCCAGCGCGGCGCGGACCGCTGCCTTCGCGGCGTCACGCTGCCGTTCGGGAACCCGGTCGAGGGGGTCTGGGCTCACGGTGCGCCGGAGAAGCTACTCCAAGGCGCGCGAGTCGCGTAGGATCCTCGATCCGCGCGGGATGGGCGCCTCCGGCGCGAGGCTGGCGAACTGCGCTCGTGTTTCGGATCGTTGGCGCGTGCCCGCCGGGCTTCGCCACGCGCTCGCGATCGCCATCCTTCCGGTGACGGTGACGATCGTCGTCCCGATCTGGATCGGGCGGCGCTTCGGGACGTCGGTCTCGTTCCCGGACGCGTTCTTCGAGTCACTCTCGCTGGCGATCGGGCTCGTCTGTCTCGGGCTCGGAGCGGCTCTCTTCGCTGCTTGCTTGCGCCGCTTCGTCGGCGAGGGCGAGGGGACGCTCGCGCCGTGGGATCCGCCGCGCGCGCTCGTGCTGAATGGGCCGTACCGCTACGTGCGCAATCCGATGATCTCGGGGGTGATCGCGGTGCTGCTCGGCGAGGCGCTGTGTCTGCGCTCGCTGCCGCACTTCGCCTGGGCGCTCGTCTTCACCGCCATGAACCTGGTCTACATCCCGCTCATCGAGGAGCCGGGCCTCGAGCGGCGCTTCGGCGAGGCGTACCGCCGCTACTGCGAGAACGTGCCGCGCATCGTCCCGCGCGCGACGCCGTGGCAGGGCTAGAGAGCGGCGCGTGAACGACCAGATCCTGGCACGGATCGAGCGCGAGCTGGGAGTCACCGGCCTGGCGGAGCGGCTGTCCGGCCGCATCCAGCAGGCGGACCTCCACTCACTCCTGCTCGAGGTGTTTCGCAAGCGGGCGGGCGAGCGCAGCCCGGCCGACGTGCTGGCGGACTACGCGGCGAACCGCCTCGTGCGCCCCTCGACCGCCGACCCGCGCGCGCTCGCGCGCTTCGACGCGGCGGCGTTCGCGGCGCTGCCGCGCGGGTTCGAGGCGATCGAGCTGTCGCCGGTCTCGCCGCTCGGCACGAGCTCGGTGCTGGCGACGGTGCATCAGGACAAGGCGCTGGCGTCGATCCGCTCGGTCGAGGTGCTCTCCGACGCGACGAACGTGCTCGCGCTCGAGTGCGCGCTGCGCCGGCGCAAGTCGCGCGAGCCGGTGCACCTCGCGGCGAGTCACCGCCACCTGCGCACGCAGGCGTTCAGCGGGTCGCTCTCATTCGCGCACTTCCGGCTGTTCGCGCTGTGCAGCGCCGGGAGTGACTCGCGCGGCGTGCGCTTCCACCAGAGCGCTTGCGACGCGCATCTGCGCTTCTACGCGGAGCTCTTGCGCGCATTCGTGGGCCCGAGCGTCGCCCTGCGGGTCGCGCTGACCGACCTCGACTCCGAAGCCCCGCGCGCCGCGCTGCGCTGGGACGACCCGCGCGTCGAGGTCGTCTTCGACCAGTCGCGCGCGTCCGGCCGCGGCTACTACACCGACGTGTGCTTCAAGATCCACGCGCGCGACCCGGGCGGAACCTGGCTCGAGCTCGGCGACGGCGGCGCGGTCGACTGGACGCGCAAGCTCCTCTCGAACGCGAAGGAGCGCCTGGTGATCAGCGGCATCTCGAGCGAGCGCATCTGCGCGCTCACGGGCGCGGCGGCAGGCGGCGCTCGAAGCGAGTGAGCCGCACGCGACTCAGGTCGACGTCGCCGCGCTCCTCGAAGCCCGCCGCCGCGTAGTAGCGACGCAGAAATGTGTTGGACGCTACGCAGTCGAGTCGCAGGCTTCGCCGCCCGCGAGTCATGGCCTCCTCGCACGCCCACGCGAGCAGGCGCACGCCCAGACCCGAGCCGGCGCTCGCGCGCGCGACGGTCAGCTTGTGCAGGACCAGCGCGCTTCCGTCGCCCGGTCCCCAGACCTCCGGGTCGTCGTCGACCAGCGTGAGCGCCGCGCCGAGGCCCGCGCCGGCGCGGACCACGTAGACTTCGCCGCGCGCGATGCCAGGAGCGACCGCGGCTTCGGGGAACGAGCCGGGGGTCCACTGCCGGATTCCGCGCCGGCTTAGCCAATCGGCGGCTTCGTCGACGAGCGCGCAAACCGCAGCCGCGTCGCCGCTCTGCGCGCGCTCGACCCGCATCCTCGCATGCTAGCATCGCGCGCATGCCGCCCGACTTCGCGGAAGGTCCACTCACCGGGGTGCGCGTGCTCGATCTCTCGCGCGTGATCGCGGGTCCGTAC